>DAIRCS010000030.1:0-31905 GCA_036796555.1 Rhodoblastus sp.
ACCTGTCCGATCACTTCGCCCGCAAGACCCGGTTCGGCGAGCGCATCGTCCACGGTCTCTACACGGCGAGCCTGATCTCGACCGTCATCGGCATGTATCTGCCGGGCCCCGGCGCGGTCTACATGTCGCAGACGCTGAATTTCAAAGGCCCGGTCAAGATCGGCGACGTCATCAACGTCGTCGTCGAGGTGGTCGAACTGACCGAAAAGGGCCGGCGCGTGAAGCTGCATTGCGAGTGCCTGGTGGACGGGAAGGTCGTGCTCGACGGCGAGGCGTTGGTGATGGCGCCCACGCGCAACCCCACGCCGCGCCCCGCCGCGAAGGCGGAAGCCTGACGGACGGCTTGACCCTTGCGTCCTCGCATGGCTCTTTGCCGCGCGAATGGTTCGGCCCTGCCGAATCTTGCTGAAATCTCTGCAAAGCCTCGGGCCTCTCTCCCCTCCCCCTTGTGGGGAGGGGCAGGGGGAGGGGGTCGGGCGATCTCGCCGGGTTTCCCGACCCCCTCCCTGGCCCTCCCCACAAGGGGGAGGGAACTAGGTCCGGGGTGTTGGACGGCTTCCCGCACGTGACCCACCCTTCGAAATTCATCGACACAACCGACCCCCTCTCTCCGCCACCCGGGCTCGAGGGCGCTGTCGTCGCCATCGGCAATTTCGACGGTCTCCATCGCGGCCATCGCGGCGTGATCGCCAGGGCGAAGGCGCTTGCGGCGAAACTTGGCAAGCCCTGCGCCGTCCTGACCTTCGAGCCGCATCCGGCCGATTTCTTCGCGAAGAAGAGCGTCATCTTCCGCCTGACCTCGCACGAGGCCAAGGCGGCCTTCCTGCGGCGCCTCGGTCTCGACGGCATGATCGTGCTGACCTTCGACGCCACGTTGTCGAGCCTCACCGCGCAGCAATTCGTCGACGACGTCCTGATCCGCCGCCTCGGCGTCTCCGGCGTGGTCGCTGGCTACGACTTCCATTTCGGCGCGAAGCGGCAGGGCACGCCGGAATTCCTGAAGGCCGAGGGCGCGCGGCAAGGCTTCGCCGTCGATATCGTCGAACGGATATCGCAGGACGAGGAAGGTTCGCTCGACGCCGTGTCCTCCACCGCCACCCGCGCGGCGCTCGAGGCCGGCGACGTCGCGCTCGCCGCCCGCCTGCTCGGCCATCCCTGGTTCGTCGAGGGCGAGGTGATCCACGGCGCCAAGCGCGGCCGCGCCATCGGCTTTCCGACGGCCAATATCGCGCTCGATCCCTCCTGCCGGCTGCGGCACGGCATTTACGCGGTCACGCTGACCGTCGACGGCAGGACGCATGGCGGCGCCGCCAATTTCGGCAAGCGCCCCACCTTCGACGACGGGCCGCCGCTGCTGGAGGTCTTCGTGCTCGATTTCGCCGGCGACCTCTACGGCAAGCTGGTCGAGGTCGCCTTCATCGACTTCATCCGGCCGGAGGCGAAATTCGATTCGGTCGAGGCGCTGGTCGCGCGGATGAACGAGGACGTCGCCGCGGCGCGGCGGACGCTGGCCGCGCGCGGCGCATAGACGGCGGCGATTTCGTCCGCGCGCCGGCTACGCCGGCAGCACGACGACCTTGGTCTTGACCGGCGTCTTCTCGTAGAGGTCGATCATGTCCTGCGTCAGCAGGCCGGTGCAGCCGCTCGTCAGGTTAGTCCCGATCGTCTCGGGGTCGCTGGTCGAGTAGATCGTGTAGAGCGTGTAACGCCCGTTCTGGTAGAGATAGAGCGTGCGGGCGCCGAGCGGGTTGTCGAGCCCGGGCGCCATGCCGCCGGCGTATTTCTTCGCCTCCGGCTGGCGCTTGATCATCTCCGCGGGCGGCGTCCAGACCGGCCATTCCGCCTTGCGTCCGACATAGGCGTCGCCGCTCCACAGAAACCCTTCGCGGCCGACATTGGCGCCGTAGCGCGTAGCCACGCCGTCGCCCTCGATACGGTAGACGTAATATTTGCTCGGATCGACGATGATCGTGCCGGGCGCTTCCTTGCTCTCGTAGGCGAGCTTCCGGCGATAATATTTCGGATCGATCTTGCCGACGTCGACCGCCGGAATATCGAATTTCTTGTCGGCCACCGCGCCGTACCACTTTTCCGCCTCGGCGCGGCTCATGCCGTCGGTCGCCATGCAGCCGCCGAGGCTGAGCGCGCCGAGGCCAGCGGCCGAGCCGAACAGAAACGACCGGCGGTCGAACCGCCCCGACGGAGCCTCGCCCGTCTTGCCGGTGGTGAACGCGATTTTTGTGTCTTGCATGCGCTGTCGCCCAATCCGCCGGAATGAACCTGCGGGAACATCTTTACGGCGCGGAATTTGCCGTCAGTTGGCGAAATTGGCAAGTTCGGGACCGGCCTGCGCGGATTCGCCTTGCGCGCCAGCCGCTTGCCTCCATTCGATCTTCACCCCGCCGCGGCCGGCGCCGCCGTCTCCGCCTCGACCTCGGGCGCATAGCCGTCGTCCAGAACGCGCTTCGCCTTCGCCTTGTCGAGCGCGCCGTCCCAGGCGGCGATGACGACGGTCGCCACGCAATTGCCGATGAGATTGCCGAGCGCGCGGGCCATGCCGACGAACCAGTCGATCGAGAGCACGAGCACCAGTCCGATCGCCGGGATGGCCGGCACGGCGTTCAGCGTCGCCGCCAGAATGACGATGGCCGATCCCGGCACGCCATGCGCGCCCTTGGACGTCACCAGCGAAATGCCGAGCACCAGCAGCATCTGGCCGAGCGAGAGCGGCGTGTTGGTCGCCTGCGCGATGAAGACGACGGCGAGCGTCAGGTAGATCGAGAAGGCGTCGAGGTTGAAGGAATAGCCGGTCGGCACGACGAGGCCGACGACGTCCTCCTCCACGCCCATGGCTTCGAGCTTGCGCATGATCTGCGGCAGCACGGCGTCGGAGGAGGCGGTGGCCAGCACGATCGCCAGCTCCTCCCGGAAGTAGCGCAGGAATTTGAATATGTTGAGCCCGACCATCCGCATCACGGCGCCGAGCACGACGATGACGAAGATCGCGACAGCGACATAGAACAGCACGACCAGCGACACGAGCTGCTGCAGCGAGGCCGCCCCGTATTTGCCGACCGTGAAGGCGACGGCGCCCAGCACGCCGAGCGGCGCGGTGCGCACGATCAGGCCCATCGCGCGGAACAGCACGGAGGCGGTCGCGTCCACCAGCTTGACGACCGGCTTGCCGGGCTCGCCGACCAGCGCCAGCGCGACGCCGAAGATCACGGCGAAGAACAGCACCTGCAGCACGTCGTTGCGCGCAAAGGCGTCGATGGCCGTGGACGGCACGATATTGAGCAGAAAGCCGCCGATGCCTTCGCCTTTCAGCTTGTGCGCATTGTCGGCGAAGCGCGACAGGCCGGAGGCGTCGAGCTTGCCGACGTCGATGTTCATGCCGTGGCCGGGCCCGAAGGCCAGCGCCAGGATGACGCCGAGCGCCAGCGCCACGGTCGTCATGCCCTCGAAATAGACCAGCGCCTTGACGCCGACGCGGCCGACCTTGCGCAGGTCGCCGGCCCCGGCGATGCCGTGCACGACCACGCAGAAGACGATCGGAGAGACGATCATCGACACCAGCTTGAGAAAGACGTCGCTGAAGAATTTCAGCCCCTGCGCGAAATCCGGCGCGACGACGCCGAGCAGGACGCCGAGAACCAGCGCCGCCACGACCTGCGCGAACAGGGAGCTGAAGATGGATGTCTTTCCGGGCCGCGGCGCGGCTATGGCTTCGGCGGTCATGGCGATCTCCCTGAGTCCTCCGGCCACAACAAGCAAGGATCGGGCCGCATGCCCGGACGTTCCCGCATTGCAGGCGCGGGGCAGGGCGCCTATCTACGGGTCTCGAGCGGCAGGACGGTTCCGGCATGGCGACGAAGCAGGACAGGGACGGCGTCGAATATCCGCGCGGCGAGATCGAGATCATCGCGCCGGGCGAAGAGGCGCGTCGCCGCAACCCCTTTGAATTCGAGGGCGCTTCGGCGCAGCGCACCTATACGTTCCAGACGCGCCTCAGCGGCTTTCTGGGCCTGGTCTTCGCCGCGGTCATCGCCAGCGCGCTCTTCGTCTTCGTCGCCGGCTTTCTCGCGGTGGTCGTCTGCATCGCGGTCGCCGTCGTCGCCGGTTTCGTCCTGCGCAGCAAGCTCAGGCAATGGCTCGGCCGCTGAACCGCGGCGCGGGATCCGCGTTCCATGAATCCGGCCGCGACAAAGGCCGGTCGACGGAGAAGCCCATGACCCGAACACGCATTCTCGCGCTGGCGATCCTGCCGGCTCTCGCCCTGCCGCTCGCCACGCAGGCCAGCGCCAAGGGCTGCATCAAGGGCGCCATCGTCGGCGGCGTCGCCGGCCATCTGGTCCATCATGGCGTCGCCGGCGCCATCGGCGGCTGCATCGTCGGTCGCCACAACGCCAAGGAAAAGGCGAAGCAGCAGGAGATGGAGCGCGCGCAGAAGCCCGCGCCCGGCCAGAAGGACCTCTGAGCTTCAGCCAAGCTCCTCGGCGATCGCGCGACGCACGTTCGGCAGATCGGCCATGCGCGCGCGATGCGCCGTCACGCGCGGGAGGCGGGCGGTATCGACACCGTCCGCTTCCAGCCATTGCGCCAGCGTGAAGAGATAGGGGTCGGCGATCGTGTAGCTCTCCCCCATGACCCAGGGGCCGCGAAGCATGAGCCGCTCGATCAGCTCGAAACCCTCGCCGACGGATTTCGGAACCATGCGCTTCATGTCCTCGAACGAGGCCTGCTCGCTCGCCCACCGGTAGCCGCGCATGCGATGGGCATGGGCGACATGCACGCTCGAACACAGGTAGGAATTGAACGCCTGCAGCTCCGCGAAGGCGAAGGGGTCATCGAGCGGCGCGAGCTTCTGTTCCGGAGAGCTTTGCGCGACGAAGGCGAGCATGGCCGGGGTTTCCGTCAATATTCCGCGCGCCGTGACAAGCGCCGGCACGCGGCCCTTCGGATTGATCGCGAGATAATCGGGCGAGCGCTGCTCGCCCGTCGCAAAGTCGATGCGGCGGAGATCGTAGGGCGCGCCGGTGTCGATCAGCGCGATATGCGTCGCCAGCGCGCATGTATGCGGCGCGAAATAGAGCGTGAACATTCAACGGCCTTCCAGCACCAGCACGGTCTGCTTCTGCGGCAGCGTGGCGCGCGAAACCTCGACGAAGCGCGCGCCCTCGTATCTGACCTCGAACTTTTCGCGCGCCAGCGCCAGGAAGCGCTCGAGCGTCGCGGGCCCGAAAATGTGCATGGGGATCGTCAGCGGCGCGCGGATCGTCGAAATCGTCTCCATCATGCCCGCCGCGCCCAGCGTGTAGGAGCCGTCGACGGGGGCGAGCAGCACGTCGACGTGGCGCAACTGCTGGAGATGCTCGGGCGTGAGGCGGTGGTGCAGGTGGCCGAGATGGGCGATGCACAGGCCGGCCGCCTCGAACACGAAGATCGAATTGCCGTCATATTCCGTGCCGCCGGCCCAGTCGCGGATGTTGGTCGGCACGTTGCGCACGTGCAGGTCGCCTTCCGTCACGTCCCAGTGGGCCGCCTTGCCGTCCTCGCCCCAGCCCTTGAGGACATGTTTGATTCCAGGGTCGGGATGCAGGCTGTTGTGGGTCGAATGCGCCTTGTTCATCGTGGCGATATCGGGAACGATCGCGGCGCGCACGTAATCATTGTAGTCGGTGACGGCGGTTGTTCCGCCCGGCGTCTCGATCAGGAAGGTCGCGTGACCGACAAAGGTCAGCCGCACCCGGTCGGCGGCCAGCGCCGCCTTCATGAGGGTCGGTCCGCCCGCGACCATATCCGGACATTTCTCGACCTCGGCGGCGCGCAACGGAGCGCCGAGCGCGAGCAGGGCGACGAGCGACAGCAAGACACGCATGGCGGCCTCCAGCGACGCCCGAAAGAATAGCGCCGCCTGAGCCGGGGGGAAGGCCGCTGTAGCCGTTCGCCTACCTCCCCGCTCGCGGGGAGGTCGCGATGCGCAGCATCGCGGGTGGGGCCGGCCGGGCGGCCTCACGAATGTTCGTGCTGACTTCCCAGCGAGCCCCACCCGTCGCCTTCGGCGACACCCTCCCCGCGAGCGGGGAGGGAGGGCGCGGCGTTATTCGTGCTTCGCATGGTTGGCGCGGTGACGAACCATTTCGCCGATGCGCCCGCTGGCGCGGGCGAAAATCGTCTCGACGACCGAGTCCATCTGACGATCGATCTCATGATTCCAGAACCGAAGGACTAAAAAACCCAGCTCGCCGAGATACAGATCTCGCGCCGCGTCAGTCGCCTGTCCCGCCTCCAGCCCATGCTGAAAGCCGTCCACCTCGACCGCCACCATCGAGCGCAGGCAGGCGAAGTCTACGACATATCTCCCGCGCGGGACCTGGCGGCGGAAGTGCAGCCCCTGCGGCCTCAGCGCGCGCAGGCGAAGCCACAGCTTCACTTCTTGAGACGTCATCGCCTTTCGGAGAGAGCGGGCCTTCGCGACAGACATCCGGCAAGACTATCCATAGGCAGCCGAATTGTCCCGCGCCCCTACCTCCCCGCTCGCGGGGAGGTCGCGATGCGCAGCATCGCGGGTGGGGCCGGCCGGGCGTTGTCCGGATTGTAGCCAATGCCCGGCGGACCCCACCCGTCGCCTTGCGGCGAAGCCCTCCCCGCGAGCGGGGCGGGAGGCGCGCCGAGGCTCGTCGACAAGACCCGCCCCTTCCCGGCCGGGACAAACGTGCTATAGCAGCGCCATGGTCGAAGCCTTCATATCCCAGCGAATTATCCGCCCGGGCCGCGCTCGAGTCTGAGCTCGCGCGGCGCCGGGTTCGCTCTGCTTCCCCATCCCATTCGGCCGCCCGGTGGGCGCGCCCCACAATTCGGTTCGCCATGAACGACATGCAAAAGGCCGGCAAGGCCGAGAAATCCGGTCCCGACTATTCCGCAAGCCTCTTTCTGCCGCAGACGGATTTCCCGATGCGCGCCGGCCTGCCGAAGAAGGAGCCGGAAATCCTCGCCCGCTGGAACGAGATCGACCTCTACAAGCTGCTGCGCGCGGCGGGTCAGGGCCGCAAGAAATTCGTCCTGCATGACGGGCCGCCCTACGCCAACGGCGCGATCCATATCGGCCATGCGCTCAACAAGACGCTGAAGGACCTCGTCACCCGCTCGCAGCAGATGCTGGACAAGGATTCCAACTACGTTCCGGGCTGGGACTGCCACGGCCTGCCGATCGAGTGGAAGATCGAGGAAGAAAATTACCGCTCCAAGGGCAAGCCGAAGCCGGACCTGCGCGACAGCGCCGCCATGATCGCCTTCCGCCGTGAATGCCGCGCCTATGCCGACCACTGGGTCAACGTGCAGCGCGAGGAGTTCAAGCGGCTCGGAGTCGTCGGCGACTGGGACCACCCCTACCTGACCATGACCTATCCAGCCGAAGCCCAGATCGCGCGCGAATTGTTCAAGTTCGCCGAGAACGGGCTGCTCTATCGCGGCTCCAAGCCGGTCATGTGGTCGGTCGTCGAGAAGACCGCGCTGGCCGAGGCGGAAGTCGAATACGAGGACCATACGTCGGACACGGTGTGGGTGGCGTTTCCGGTCACGACGCTCGGCGGCTATCTCGGCGAGGCCTCGACGGAAGAGGCGGCGTCCGACGCGTCCGTCGTCATCTGGACGACGACGCCCTGGACGCTGCCGGGCAACCGCGCAATCAGCTTCAGCCCGAAAATCTCCTACGGCCTCTATCGCGTAACCGCCGCGCCCGAGAACAACTGGGCGAAGGTCGGCGCAAAATATGTGATCGCCGACAAGCTCGCCGAAGAAGTGTTGAAGGCCGCCAAGGTCGAGGCGTGGGAACGCCTGTCGAACGTCTCGGCCGAGACGCTTGGCGCGATGGAATGCGCGCATCCGCTGAAAGGCCTCGGCGGGGACTATGCTTTCCGCGTCCCGCTGCTGGCGGGCGACCATGTCACCGACGACGCCGGCACGGGCTTCGTCCACACCGCGCCCGGCCACGGCCGCGAGGACTTCGAGATCTGGATGGCGTCCGGCCGCATGCTGGCCGAGCGCAAGATCGAGACGCGCATCCCCTACACGGTCGACGAGGACAGCTTCTATACGAAGGAGGCGCCGGGCTTCGAGGGCCGGCGCGTCATCACGGAAAAGGGCGACAAGGGCGACGCCAACGAGGCGGTGATGAAGGCGCTGGCCGAGCGCGGCCATCTCGTCGCGCGCGGGCGGTTGAAGCACCAGTATCCGCATTCCTGGCGCTCGAAGAAGCCGGTCATCTTCCGCAACACGCCGCAATGGTTTGTCGCGATGGACAAGCCGTTTTCGGCGCCTGAGGCGCCCTACCTCCCCTTTACGGGGAGGTCGGCCGCCGAAGGCGGACGGGTGGGGTCCGACGCCGCAGGCGTCGGCTCGGATGGCGCAGACTCCCACCCCACCCGGCTCGCTTCGCTCGCCACCCTCCCCATAAAGGGGAGGGAAGAACCCTCCCTCCGCGCCGTCGCGCTGGAGGAAATCACGAAAGTCCGCTGGGAGCCGGCCTCAGGCCAGAACCGCATCACCGGCATGATCGCCGCCAAGCCCGACTGGGTCATGTCGCGCCAGCGCGCCTGGGGCGTGCCGATCGCCGTCTTCGTGAAGAAGGGCGAGCACGCGCCGCTGGTCGACGCCGCCGTCAACAAGCGCATCGGCGACGCCTTCGAGGCCGAGGGCGCCGACGCCTGGTACGCCGAGGGCGCGAAGGAGCGGTTCCTCGGAAACGACTACGATCCGAACGACTACGACAAGGTCGACGACGTGCTGGACGTCTGGTTCGATTCGGGCTCGACCCACGCCTTCGTGCTCGAAGACGCGAAACATTTTCCCGGCCTGCAGGGCGTCCATCGCATCCGCGACGGCGGGCAGGACGAGGTCATGTATCTCGAAGGCTCCGACCAGCATCGCGGCTGGTTCCATTCCTCGCTGCTGGAAAGCTGCGGCACGCGCGGCCGCGCGCCCTACGACGTCGTGCTGACGCACGGCTTCACGCTCGACGAGCACGGCCGCAAGATGTCGAAATCGCAGTTCAATGCGCTCGCGCCGGAAAAGCTCATCAACGAGCTGGGCGCCGACATTCTGCGCCTGTGGGCGGCGAGCGTCGATTATTCCGACGACCAGCGGCTCGGCCCTGAAATCCTCAAATTCACGACCGACAATTATCGCAAGCTGCGCAACACCATCCGCTGGATGCTGGGCAGCCTCGCGCATTTCTCCGAAGGCGACCGGGTCGACTGGAAGAGCATGCCGGAGCTCGAACGCTTCATGCTGCATCGCCTTGCGGAGATCGACGCCGTCGTGCGGCAGGCCTATGCCGATTTCGACTACAAGAAAGTGGTGGCGACCGTCACGCCCTTCATGACCGGCGATTGCTCGGCCTTCTATTTCGATATCCGCAAGGACGCGCTCTATTGCGAGGCGCCGTCGAGCCGTCTGCGCAAGTCGGCGCTCACGGTTGTGGACGCGATCTGCGACGCGGTTCTGAAGTGGCTCGCGCCGATCCTCGTCTTCACGACGGACGAGGCCTGGGCGATGTTCCGGCCGAACGGCGCGCCCTCGGTGCATGTCGAGATTTTCCCGCAAGGCCTCGGCCGGTATCGCGACGAAGCGCTGGCCGAGCGCTGGAGGAAAATCCGCCGCGTCCGCTCCGTCGTCACCGGCGCGCTGGAGATCGAGCGCGCCAACAAGACGATCGGCGCCTCGCTCGAGGCCGCGCCCGTCGTATTCATTTCCGATGCGCAGTTGCGGGCCGCGCTCGAGGGCGTCGACATGGCCGAAGTCTGCATCACCTCGGACATCCGGATCGAACCGACAGGCGATGCGCCCGAGGGCGCGTTCGTGTCGCCCGATGTGCCCGGCGTCGCCGTCGTGTCGGCAAGGGCCGAGGGGCGCAAATGCGCCCGCTCGTGGAAGATTTCGCCGCTGGTCGGGTCCGACCCCGAATTCCCCGACGTCACGCCGCGCGACGCCGCGGCGCTGCGCGAACTGAAGGCGCTCGGCAGGTGGGCCTGAAAACCCACATCCGCCTGATCGCGGCCGCGGCGGCGGGCGTCGCCTTCGCGGCCGACCAGATTTCGAAATTCTGGATGATCGACATTCTCGGGATCGAGGATCGGCCGCCGATCCGGCTGACGCCGTTCCTCGATGTCGTGCTCGCCTGGAATCCCGGCATTTCCTACTCGCTGCTGCGGGCGGACACGCCGATGGGCATGCTCGGCTTGCTGGCCCTGGCCGCGCTCGCGGTCGGCGTTCTCGGCGCCTGGCTGTGGACGACCTCCGACCGGGCGACCGCGCTGGCGCTCGGCCTGGTGATGGGCGGGGCGCTCGGCAATGCGCTCGACCGCGCCCGCTACGGCGCCGTGGCGGATTTCCTGCACCTGCACACGACCCTGCCGGTCGGGCCGCTGGCCAATTACGTGTTCAATATCGCCGACGCGGCCATCGTTGCCGGCGTGGCGGTCCTCCTGTATGAGTCCGTCCGCCCGGGGCCCGCGAGCCCTGTCGACGCGACGCCAACAATTCGCCGCGAATCCGGTGGATAAGCGCGCCAGCGGCCGTTTCGCCAGCGGGCCGCAGGCGACCCGTCGGCTCGGGGCGCGTAGCGTATTGGGGGCGTATTCATGAGGGTTTCGCAGGTGACACGCACACAAGTGAAACACACGATCGCGGGCAAATTCGTCGGCAAGCTGGCGGCGACCGCCGCAGGCGCGGCCATGGTCCTTTCGGGCGCGCTCGCCGCCTCGACCGCCGCCCGCGCCTTCGACGACAAGCCCTCGACCTTCGATCCCGTCCTCAACGTCATCGGTCTCGGCAAGGACAGCGAGGACAAGCCGGATATCGATTTCCGCGAGCGTCCGAAGCTCGTCGTGCCCAAGGGCAGCGACCTGCCGCCGCCGGTGGCCGGCTCGCGCAACCGCGCCGCCAACTGGCCGGTCGACCCGGACGTCCGCCGCCGCCGCGAGGCGGAGGCCGCCGCCCGCGCGCCGCGCGACCTCAATGCGCAGTTCAAGGCGAATCCGCAGCTTTCGGCCGCCGAACTGAGAGAAGGCCGCTCGGCGGGCCCCAGCAGCAATCCGGAGGTCTGCCCGACCCGCCGCAACGGCATGCCGGATTGCGGCGTCGAGGAGCCGGCCTCGAAGATCAAGCAGATATTCTCGCTCGGCTCCAAGGACGACGAGCTGAAGCCCGGCGCCGAGCCGTCGCGCGAATATCTCACCGAGCCGCCGGCGGGCTATCGCGCGCCCAGGAATGTCGTGAAGGCGACCCAGAGCGGTCCGATCCGCCGGTATGAGGCGCCGTCGGCCGGCGACTACGCGCGCGGCATCGATCCGAACGGTCGTCGGGACGACGATTGATCCGGCGCGCAGGCGCCGTTCATCCTGCGGGCGTCGCGCCGGTTGAGGCGCCGCCCGGATTCCCTATATTGGTCTGACGAGCTTCGCCGCCCGAATCCTCGGGCCGGTCGCGCGCCTATCGCGCGCCGTTTCATCTCGCAGGACCGTTCATGACTTCTTCGCAAGCCGCCGCATCGCCCCAGCCAAGCGCGGCAGGCGCCCAGACCGCTCCTCATCACGCCGGCCCCAGCATCGCCCATTCCCGGCTCGACAACGGCATGGAGGTCGTGGTCATCCCCGATCATCGCGCGCCCGTCGTCACCCACATGGTCTGGTATCGCAACGGTTCGGCCGACGATCCGCCGCTGAAGTCGGGCATCGCGCATTTCCTCGAACATCTGATGTTCAAGGGCACCAAGAACCATCCGCAGGGCGAGTTCTCCTCGCTGGTCTCCGATCTCGGCGGGCAGGAGAACGCCTTCACCGGCCACGACTACACCTCCTATTTCCAGCGCGTGCCGCGCGAGCACCTCGCGACCATGATGGAATACGAGGCCGACCGCATGACCAACCTCGTCCTGACCGACGAAGTGGTCGCGCCGGAGCGCGACGTGGTGCTGGAGGAGCGCCGCATGCGCACCGACAGCGATCCCGGCGCGGAACTGAGCGAGGCGGTGCAGGCCGCGCTGTTCGCCCATCACCCCTACGGCACGCCGATCATCGGCTGGGGCCACGAGATCGAGACGCTCGGCCGCGAGGACGCGCTCGCCTATTACCAGCGCTTCTACACGCCCGAGAACGCGATCCTCGTCGTCGCCGGCGACGTGCAGCCGGCCGACGTCGAGAAGCTCGCCCGCGAGACCTATGGCCAGATTCCCGCCCGCGGCGCGCCGCCCGTGCGCCGCCGCCCGCAGGAGCCGCCGGCCCGCGCGCGCCGCCATGTGTCGCTGGCGGACGAGAAGGTCGAGCAGCCGACCTACGAGCGCGTCTATGTCGTGCCGTCCGCCCGCACCGCGGAGCCCGGCGAGGCCGAGGCGCTGGCGGTCATGGCGCACCTGCTCGGCGCCGGCCAGTCGAGCCGACTCTACAAGCAGCTCGTCGTCGACAAGCCGGTGGCGGTCGCCGCCGGCGCCTATTACATGTCCTCCTCGCTCGACGCGACGCGGCTGTGGATCTATGGCGTGCCGGCGGCCGACGTCTCGCTCGACGCGTTCGACGCCGCCATCGACGGCGTGATCGCCGACTTCATCGCCCACCCGCCGGCCGACAAGGAATTCGAGCGCGCCAAGACCCGGCTCGTCGCCGACGCCGTCTATGCGCAGGACAGCCAGGTCGCGCTCGCGCGCTGGTATGGCGCCGCGCTCGCCATCGGCGAGACGATCCAGGACGTGTCCGGCTGGTCGGAGCGGATCGAGGCTGTCACGCCCGAGGCCGTGGTGGCCGTCGCCCGCAAATGGCTCGACAAGCGTCGCGCCGTGACCGGCTATCTCCTGCCGGAGCAAGCCGCGTGACCGACCTCTCCCCCATTCCGGAGACCTCGCGCGCGGCTTCCGTGCAGGAGGTTCGCACGCCTGGCGGCCTGACCGCCTGGCTCGTCGAGGATTACGCCGTGCCGCTGGTGGCGGCGCAATTCGCCTTCCGCGGCGGCGCCTCGCAGGACCCGGTCGACAAGCCCGGCGTCGCGACGTTGCTTGGCGGCCTGCTCGACGAGGGCGCCGGCCCCTACGATTCCGGCGCCTTCCACGAGGCGATGGACGATCTCGCCGTTCATCTGCATTTTTCGGTCGACCGCGATCATCTCGCCGGTCATTTCCAGACGCTGACGCGCAATCTCGATCCCGCCTTCGAGCTCCTGCGTCTCGCCGTCAACGAGGCGCGGCTCGACCAGGGCCCGATCGATCGCGTGGTGTCGCAGCTCGTCGCCAGCCTCAAGCGCGAATTGAAGGACCCCGACGCCGTCGCCTCGCGCATGTTCCGCGCCGCCGCCTTCCCCGGCCATCCCTATGGCCGCGCCGCGCGCGGCGAGATCGACACCTTGTCGAAGATTTCGCGCGACGATCTCGTCGCCATGCGCGGCAAGATGGTCGCGCGCGACAATCTCGTCATCGCCGTCGTCGGCGCCATCGACGCCGCGACGCTGGCGCAAAAGCTCGACGCCGCCTTCGGGGCGCTGCCCGAACGCGCCTCGATCGCGCCTGTCCCGCCGGCCGTGATGAGCGGCGTCGGCGAGCGGCTCGTCGCCGATATCGACGTGCCGCAGGCGACCATCCGCTTCGGCCGGCCCGGCGTCGCGCGCGACGATCCGGATTTCATGGCGGCCGTCGTCGTCAACCACATCCTCGGCGGCGGCGCCTTCACCGCCCGCCTGTTCCGCGAGGTGCGCGAGAAGCGCGGCCTCGCCTATTCCGTCTATTCGCATCTGCAGAACTACGATCACGCCTCCATGCTGGTCGGCGCGACCTCGACCAAGAACGAGCGCGCCGCGGAATCGGTGGCGGTCATCCAGGAGCAGATCGCCGATCTCGCCGCCAACGGCCCGACCGAGGACGAACTCGCCAAGGCGCGCAAGTTCCTGATCGGCTCTTACGCCCTGCGGTTCGACACCTCGACCAAGATCGCCGGCAACCTCATGCAATTGCAGCTCGAGGGCCGCCCCGCCGCCTATCTCGACCAGCGCAACAGGCTGGTCGCGGCGGTCGGGCTGGAGGAAGCGCGGCGCGCGGCGAAGAAGCTGCTCGGCGACGGCAGTCTGCTGGTGGCGCTGGCCGGCCGGCCGACGGGCATGTGAATGGGGATTTGGACCGCGAGCCTTCAGGCTCGCCATGTCAAGGTGGGAGCGGCGACCGCGCGCTTCGCGACCCCGCTTTTGGCGGCTGCTCGCGTGAGGAATTCCACGACCTTCATGTTGAGAGTCTGACTCGGAATCTGCTGCGAACCCACGTCCCTCATGCTGAGGAGCCTGCGTAGCAGGCGTCTCGAAGCATGATCCAGAGTTACGTGTCCCGGCCACCCTTCGAGACGCGCCTTTCAGGCACTCCTCAGGGTGAGGGTTCGTGTTTCCGGCCAGACTCTTCAGGCTCGCGGTCCGGTTCGGCGTCATGGTATTCAGAACCATGTCGCGCCACGATTCCCTGCCGCAGCGGTAACCGCATGAAGGTGCGCCTGCTCGATCCCGTCACCGTCGACCGCATCGCCGCGGGCGAGGTCGTCGAGCGACCGGCTTCCGCCGTGAAGGAACTGGTCGAGAACGCGCTCGACGCCGGCGCGAGCGAGATCGACATCGTCATCGAGGACGGCGGGCGCAAGCTCATCCGCGTGATCGACAATGGCGCGGGCATGAGCGCGGCGGATCTTGCGCTCGCCGTCGAGCGCCATGCGACGTCCAAGCTGCCCGACGGCGATCTCTCCAATATCGCGACGCTCGGCTTTCGCGGCGAGGCCTTGCCCTCGATCGGATCGGTCGCGCAACTCGTGATCGACGCGCGCGAGAAAGGCGCCGCGCATGGCCATTCCATCCGCGTGGAGGCGGGCGAGAAACGCGCCGTGCAGCCGTCGTCATGGCCGCGCGGCGCGCGCATCGAGGTGCGCGATCTCTTCGCCGCGACGCCGGCGCGTCTCAAATTCCTGAAATCGCCCAGCGCCGAGGCGCAGGCGGTCGCCGATATCGTGCGCCGGATCGCGCTCGCCCATCATGACGTGACGTTCCGTCTGACAGGCGATCATCTGACGGCGCGCGAATTCCGCGCGACGAGCGACGACGCCAAGGGTTTCGCCGAACGCGTCGCGCAGGTTCTCGGCCGCGACTTCATCGACAATGCGCTGTCGATCGACGCCGTGCGCGAAAACATGCGCCTCGTCGGCTTCGCGGGCCTGCCGACATGGCATCGCGCCACCGCGGCCATGCAATATGTCTTCGTCAACGGCAGGCCCGTGCGCGACAAGCTGTTCGCCGGCGCGATCCGCGGCGCCTATGTCGATTTCCTGCCCGCGGGCCGCCACGCCGCGCTCGCGCTCTTTCTCGAATGCGATCCGCGCGAGGTCGACGTCAATGTTCATCCCGCGAAAGCCGAAGTGCGTTTCCGCGATCCCGGCCTCGTGCGCGGCCTCGTCATCGGCGCGCTGAAGAGCGCGATCACGGGCGCCGGCCATCGCGCCGCCGACAGCGCGCGCGCGGCGCTCGCCGCCATGCAGGCGACGCAGCGGACAGGATTTCAGCAGTCCTGGACGCCGCACGCTCCCGCAGACTGGGACTGGCGCGATTCGCCTGCGGTGCCGTCTGGCTTCGGCGAGGCGCAGCAGGCCGCGTTCGACGTCGGCGCCGTCGCGCCCTCGGCCGACGCGCGCGCGCATGACGCCGCGCCGGCGCCCGAACATGTCGCGGCCCCGCTCGGCGCGGCGCGCGCTCAGGTGCACGAGACCTATATCGTCGCGCAGACGCGCGACGGCATGGTCATCGTCGACCAGCACGCGGCGCACGAACGTCTCGTCTACGAAAAACTGAAACGGCAGCGCGAGGCGCAGGGCGTCGCGCGGCAGGGCCTGCTCGCGCCCGAGGTCGTCGAGCTCGACGAAGCCGGCGCCGCGCGCGTCGCTGAAGCGGCCCCCGAACTCGAAAAGCTCGGCCTCACGGTCGAAGCCTTCGGTCCCGGCGCCGTGCTCGTGCGCGAGACGCCGGCGGCGCTCGGCAGGATCGACGCGCGGCGCCTGATCGCCGATATCGCCGACACGCTCGCCGAGGACGCGGGCCTGCAAGGCGCGGAACGCCGGCTCGATCACGTGCTGGCGACCATGGCCTGCCACAATTCCGTGCGCGCCGGCCGCAGGCTCACGCCGGACGAGATGAACGCGCTGCTGCGCGAGATGGAGGCGACGCCGGGCTCCGGCCAGTGCAACCACGGCCGCCCGACCTATGTCGAACTGAAGCTCGCCGACATCGAGAAGCTGTTCGGGCGGCGGTAGGCGCGCTCTTCGCACGCTGTCATTGCTGTGCGAGCTCATTAACTCGCTGATCGGACCTCGGCTTTGAGGCGCGGTTTTTCCCTCTCCCGCGACAGCGGGAGAGGGTGGCCCGGCGAAGCCGGGTCGGGTGAGGGACCTGCGATTACGACGCGCATTCGGGTAGCGGCGCGTCCCTCATCCGTCATGCTTCGCATGACACCTTCTCCCGCACGCGGGAGAAGGGCGCCTCCCGATCGGCGAAATTGTGAACTCGCACAATTGCGAGGAATGCGCTCCTCGCAATGACGGCATCCAAGTCGCCCTCACTTCAGCTTCAGCGCCTTCGTCAGATCGCCGATGTTCTTCCGCTCGCCCGCCAGATGCGCGAGCCCGTAGCGCGCGGTGATCAGCTTGACGATCGAGCCGGTGTCGTAGGGCGTATGATCGACGTAGCCGCGCCGCGCGAAGGGCGAGATGATCAGCGCGGGGATGCGCGTGCCGGGCCCCCAGCGGTCGCTCCAGCCCGGGCCGCGCTTCCGCGTTGCATGATCCCAGAAGCCGCCGTTCTCGTCGTAGGTGACGATCACGACCATGTCCTTCCATTGCGGCGACTTCGACAGTTTCTCGACGAGGTCGGCGATATGCGCGTCGCCGCTCATGATGTCGGTATAGGCCGGATGTTCGGTGTAGACGCCGGCGGGCTTGTAGAAGCTCACCTGCGGCAGCGTCCCGGTCTCGATCGCCTTCTCGAAGTCCGCGCCGTCCTTCAGATGCTCGGCGCGATCCTTCGAGCCCGGCGCGAAACGCGCGTAATAGTTGAACGGCTGGTGGTGCGGCTGGAAGTTGAGCGAGCCTTCCGCGCGCGTGTAGATCACCTTGCGCTTTTCGGTCGCCGGCCGCATGCCGTCGGCGAGCGCCGCGTTCCACCCGCCGGAATACCAGACCCAGCTCACGCCCTTGTCCGACAGCGTGTCGCCGATCGTCTTCATCTTCGAGGGCGGCAGCGGCAGGCCGATGCGTTCGTTGCCTTTCGGGTCGGCGAAATCGAGGCCGCCGTTTTCCGCCGGCGGCAGGCCGCTCGGCTGATAGGGCGGCTGCGTCGTGTTGACCGAATAGCCGTCGGGCGTCACCTGGCCGCCGAGGCCTCCGGAATAGGTGCGCACGGCGCCGTCCTTGGCCGAGGGCGAATCCGGCTTCTTCTTCAGCTTGCCCTTGTCGTCGAGCACGGCGCGCATCGAATCCGGCGCGTCCTTGTGCTCGGGCGCGCAGAGGCACACGAGATATTGGTGATTGAGATAGGAGCCGCCGTAGGCGCCCATGAAGAAATTGTCGGCGAGCGTATAATCCTTCGCCCACTTCCACATCTTCATCTGCGAGCCGTCGAAATAGCCCATCGTATAGCCGCCGACCGTCGACATGGCGGCGAACATGTCGTTGCGATTGCCGTCGATCTGCTCGATGTTGTGATAATAGGCGTGGATCGGGCTGAGCAGCACTTCTGACGTCGTCTTGTTGACCGGCGGCAGGTCGATGCGGAACGGCTTGTTCGGCATCTGCGGATAGTTCGGATCGGGTTCGCCCTTGGCGTTCCACACGCGCAGATAGGGCAGCACCGACCCGTCGTGGTCGCGCTGCAGATAATCTTTCGGCCTGGCGTTGGCGATGCCGTTGGCGCCGGGGAAAAGCCCGTAGAGATGATCGAAGCTGCGGTTCTCCGCATAGATCACGACGATCGTCTTGATCTTCGAGAGATCGGCGGCCCGCGCCGCCGTCGCGCAGCCGATCGCGGCGCTCGTCGTCAGCGCGGCGCCCAGGGCCGCCCGCCGCCAGCTCGTGTCGATTTTCATCAGCCCCGTCCCTTGCTCGTTCGCGCCGTTCGAGGGCGCGTTTCTCTTGGCCGGAAAATGTAAAGCCGGCGCTGCGCAGGTCAACCGCGCCCGCGCCGCCTCACTCCTTGTGCGCGTGCCGGATGCGCCAGACGATGAAGGCGACGACGGCGAAGACGATCGGCACGGCCGCGCCCGTCGCCACATTGGCGTCGATGTGCAGCCCCGAACTGTGCGCGCCCTCGAACAGCAGATGCAGCACGCTCGACACGTAATAGGTGATGGCCGCGATCGAGAGCCCTTCGACCGTCTGCTGCAGCCGCAATTGCAGCCGCACGCGCTCGGCCATCTGGCGGATCTGGTCGGCGTTCTGGCTTTCCAGCTCGATGTCGACGCGCGTGCGCAGGAGTTCGGCGGCGCGCGCGATCTTCGACGACAGGCTCTCCTGGCGCCGTTCGATCATCGTGCAGGTCCGCATGGCCGGCGTGAGGCGCCGCGACAGGAAGGAGGCGAAGGTCGAATAATGCGGGATGCGGCTCTCGCGGATCGTTTCGAGCCGCGCGCGCACGAGTTCGTGATAGGCGCGCGTGGCGCCGAGCCGGAACAGGCTTTCCGACGAGACCGTCTCGAGTTCCGTCGCGATGGCGGTGAGGCGGTCGAGCAGCGCGCGATCCGCTTCGACGCCGCGTTCCCGTTCCACCGACAGCAGGAGGCGGGGCAGCTCGTCCTCGATGCGGCGAATCGGCTGCGCGAGGCGCTGCGCCACGGGCAGGCCGAGCAGCGCGAGCATCCGGTAGGTTTCGATCTCCAGGAGCCGCTGCGTCAGCGCGCCGGCGCTTTCGGGCGAAAGCGAATGATCGATGACGAGAATGCGCACGAAGCCGAAGGCGTCCGCTGCAAGGTCGCTGGCGATCGTCGCGCGGCCGTCGTCGATCGAGGCCGCCGCGACCGCGGGGCCCGCGAACAGGTCACGGAAATCCGGCCCGACGTTCGCGGCGGCGATCAGGTGCAGGTCGGCGGCGACCAGCAGCGGGCCGGGCTGCGGCAGAAGCCGCATCACGCTCTGCAATTCGTCCGCCGTGGGCCGGAACGGCTCGGCGCCGCCCGGAAAATTCCAGCTGTAGGTGACGAATTCGCCGTGCCGCTCGAACATCAGCCGCGCGGGCGAGAAATCGAGCCTGATCTGCTTGGCGCCGACATCGGGCGGCGGGAGCCCGCGCGAACGGGCGAGCTCGACCAGCGCATCGACCGCCCTGGCGCCGCCGGCCGCGTCCGTCGTGAAGGCGAAGAGCAGAATGCGGCTCGGCGTCTCGACGCGCGCAAAAGGGCGCGCGTGAATTTCCCCGAGCGCCGCCGCGCGCAATTCGTGTGGCTCGAAACCGTATGCGCCGACCATGCTGTCCCCGCTCACCCGCGCCTTCTCGCATGAAATGCGGCGGCGCGCGAGCGTTCAGACCGGCAGCGTCTCGAACAGGCGAGCGAGCAGGCGCGTGCGGGGGACGAGGCAGGAAACCAGCAGATGCTCATGATGCGTGTGCGGCCCGTCGCCGAGCACGCCGAGCCCGTCGAGCGTCGGCACGCCGAGCGCGCCGGTGAAATTGCCGTCGCTGCCGCCGCCCGCGACCCGCTCGCCCGCGACCGGATAGCCGATTTCCCGCGCAAGCGCGGCGGCGTGATCGTAGAGCTTCTGGATCTCCGGCGACTTGACGAAGGAGGGCCGGTAGAGGCCGGGCGTCACCTCCAGCTTCACGTCCGGGTCGACCGCCTTCAGCGCCAGCAGCCGCCCCCGCACTTCCCGTTCGTGCTCCGGCAGCGGGACGAGGCAATAGACGTGAGCCTCCGCATGCAGCGGCGTCATGTTCTCGTGCGTGCCGCCGCGGATCGTTCCGACGTTCAGCGTCACGTTGCGCGCGTAATCGGTCATGTCCTCGATGGCGAGAACCTGTCGCGCCATTTCGCGGATCGCGCTGCGGCCCTTGGAATGATAGGCGCCGGCATGCGCCGGCACGCCAGTCGTCTTGAGGAAATAGCGCGCGATGCCGTGTCGCGCGACGGTCAGCTTGCCGCCTTCGCCGGAGGGTTCGACCACGAGCGCGATCGCGTGCTGCAGCGCTTCCCGCTCGATATGCGTGCGCGAAAAGGGACTGCCCACTTCCTCGTCCGGGATCATCATGACCGTCACCGGTAGGCGCGGCCTCTTGCCGTTCGCGGCGAGATGGGCGAGCGCGGCGAAGGCCATGGCGTTGCCGCCCTTCATGTCGTAGATGCCGGGCCCGTAGGCGCGGTCGCCCTCCACGCGCATCGGCAGGGGGCCGGCCAGCGTGCCGACGGGGTGGACCGTGTCCATGTGCCCGAGCAGCAATATGCCCGGCCCGTTCGTCTCTCCGGCGATGCGCCCGATGACGATGTCGCCGAAATCCGGCGCGCCGGAAATGCGCTCGACGCCGGCGCCGAGATCGCGCAGCAGCCTTTCCGCCAGAGCGCCGACGCGATTGACGCCGTCGCGGTCCGGCGTCGGGCTTTCGATCGCCACCCAATCGTTGACGGCGGCGAGCAGGGCGGCGGTTTCGAGACTCTTCATGTGCGGTTCGGCCTTCGGAGAAATGTCGGCAGACGATAGCAGCATCGCGGGCGCTGCGCTGGCCTGCCGGCGGACGGCAGTCTAGCCTTGCCGAAAATCCGTTTGGAAGCGCCTCTTGAACCAACCCGTCTTTCGCCGCGCGACACGCGCCGACCTGCCCGCCATCGTGGAGCTTCTCGCCGACGACGACGTCAACGGCTGGCGCGAGAAGCCGGGCGAGCCGCTCGCCGAAGGCTATCAGCGCGCCTTCGCGATCATCGACGCCGACGCCAACAACGAACTCGTCGTCGGCGAGGTCGGCGGCAAGGTCGTCGCCACCGCGCAGATCACCTTTGCGCCCAATCTCACGCAGCAGGGCGCCTGGCGCGCCATCATCGAAGGCGTGCGCGTTTCCTCGAAACTGCGCTCGCAGGGCCTCGGCGAAAAGCTGATCGACCACATGACCGGCCTTGCGCGGGCGCGCGGCTGTCCGTCGGCGCAGCTCACGACGTCCAATCCGCGCAAGCGCGCGCACGCCTTCTACGCGCGCATCGGCTTCGCGCAGAGCCATCTCGGCTTCAAGCGCGATCTCGCATGAGCGGCGCGACCACGTCCAAGAGCGTTCTACCGAAGCGCATCCTGCTGCCGCTCGCCGTCGTCAATTTCACCATCGGCGCCGGCGCCTTCCTCGTCATCGCGCTGCTCGCGCCGATCTCGCAGGCGCTGTCGATGACCAAGGCGCAGGCGGGCTGGGTGATGGGCGCCTATGCGCTCGCCTACGCCATTTCCTCGCCCGTCCTCATCGCGCTGACGGGCGCGTGGCGCCGCCGCGCCGTCATTCTCGTCGGCCTCGGCCTTTTCGTCGTCGCGAGCGCGGCGTCCGCCCTCGTCACGACCCCCGCCGCGCTCTACACGGCGCGCATCGTCGCGGCGACCGGCGCCGGCATGGTGACGCCGGTGGCAGCCGCCATCGCTGTCGCCATCTCGAAGCCGGAAACGCGCGGCGCGGCGCTCTCCTTCGTCTTCGTCGGCATGACCATGGCGCAGGTGCTGGGCGTGCCGGGCGCGGCCTTCATCGGCTACACGTTCGGCGCGCCCGCCGCCTTCATGGTCGCCGCGGCGCTCGGCGCGCTGATGGCCGTCTGGATCGCGTTCGCCGTGCCAGCCGACGTGCAGTTCCAGCCGCAATCGCTCGGCGTCCTCGGCCGCACGCTTCTGTCGCCGCGTCATCTCGTCGCCGTGCTGCTGACGGTGACGATCTCGACGTCAGGCTATCTCGGCATGACCTTCATGGGCCCGCTCGCCGAATACCGGCTCGGCATGGGCCGCGACGGCGTCGCGCTCATTCTGGGCGCGGGCGGCCTCGGCGCCGTCGTCGGCAATCTCTTGTCGGGCAGGCTCGTCGACCGGCTGGGATCCAGCGGCGCGCTGCTGCTGTTCCTGACAGGGCAGGCGCTGGTCCTGCCGGCGATGACCCTCATTCCCTTCAATCTGCCGCTCGGCCTGTTTCTCAGCTTTCTCTGGAGCCTCGTCGGCTGGGGGTTCACCGTGCCGCAGCAGGCCCGCCTGATGGCGCTCGATCCCGCCACGCAAGGGGTGATGCTCGCGCTCAACGCCGCCGGCATCTACCTCGGCAGCGGCATCGGCTCGGCGCTGGCGGGCGCGGTCTACGAGGAGTGGGGGATCGAGGCGACCGGCGTCGTCGGCGGCGTCATCGCCGCGCTCGGGATCGCGCATCTGTTCGTGTCGGACTGGCTGATCGGAAAGAAGCAGTGACGCCGCTCCGGCCGTCATTGCGAGGAGCGGAGCGACGCGGCAATCCACCCCCGCATCTCGTTCGAATTCCGGCGGCTGGATTGCTTCGCTTTCAGACGAAATCGGCGACAACCGATTTCTGTCGGGCTCGCGATGACGGAGGCCGCTGAAATTACCGCCGCGCCCTGAAGAATTCGCGCAGCATTTCCGCCGCCTCGCTCTCGCGAATGCCGCCATAGAGCTCCGGCGCGTGATGGCATGTCAGCTGCGAGAAGAAGCGCGGCCCATGCTCGACCGCGCCGCCCTTCGGGTCGCCGGCGGCCCAGTAGAGCCGGCGGATGCGGGCGAAGGAGATCGCGCCCGCGCACATGGCGCAGGGCTCCAGCGTCACATAGAGGTCGCAGCCGGTCAGCCGCTCCGAGCCGATTTCGCGCGCGGCGGCGCGGATGGCGATCAATTCGGCATGGGCGGTCGGGTCATGGTCGAGGATGACCCTGTTGCCGGCCGTCGCGATCACCCGGCCGTCGCGCACGAGCGCCGCCCCGACGGGCGTCTCCCCGGCCGCCGCCGCCGCGCGCGCCGCCGCGAAGGCGGCCGCCATCGGATCGTCCTTTTCCGTTACCATCCGCCGTCCAACCTGCTATCAGGCGCCATGACCGAGAAAGACAAACGACAGGGCGGCCGGCCTTTCAAGTCCGGAGCTGGAAAAGGCGCGGCCAAAAAGCCGTTCGGCAAGCCGCGCGGCCCCGCCAAGGGTAGGCCGGAGCGCGAGACGCGCCCGCCCAAGGCCTATGAGGGCGAGCGCATCGCCAAGGCCATGGCGCGCGCCGGCGCCTGCTCGCGCCGCGACGCCGAGGAATGGATCGCGGCCGGCCGCGTCGCCGTCAACGGCCGCGTGCTGGAGAGCCCGGCGTTCAACGTGACGTCTACCGACAAGATCACCATCGACGGCCGCCCGATGGCGGCGCGCGAAAAGACGCGGCTGTTCCTGTTCCACAAGCCGCGCGGCTACGTGACGACCGATCACGACCCGGAGGGTCGCCAGACGATCTTCGATTATCTCAGCGAGCGCCATCCCGACCTGCCGCGCCTGATGACGGTCGGCCGCCTCGACATCAACACCGAGGGCCTGCTGCTGATGACCAACGACGGCGGCCTCGCCCGCACGCTGGAATTGCCGCAGACGGGCTGGCTGCGCCGCTACCGCGTGCGCGCGCACGGCGAGACGGATCAGGCGCGGCTCGACACGCTGGCGAAGGGCGTGACGGTGGACGACGTGACCTATGCGCCGATCGAGGCGAAGCTCGACCGCGTGCAGGGCGCGAACACGTGGATCACGCTTGGCCTGCGCGAGGGCAAGAACCGCGAAGTGCGGCGCGTGCTCGGCTCGCTCGGCCTCGACGTCAACAGGCTGATCCGCGTGTCCTACGGCCCGTTCCAGTTGGGCGAGCTCGCCGAAGGCGCTGTGGAGGAAGTGAAGACGCGCGTGCTGCGCGATCAATTGGGGCCGAGCCTGATCGCGCAGTCGCAGGCCGATTTCGAGGCGCCCGCGCGCGACGAGGACGAGCGCAGGCCGATGCAGCGCGAGCGCGAATTTTCCCGCGACCGTGACGAGCGCGCCCCGCGCGGGCGCGGCGGCGACCGTCCGGACCGGGGCGCGCGGGAGCGGCCGGACCGCGAACGCCCGCCGCGCGCGGCGGAAGGCCGGTTTGGGCGCGACAGATACGAAGGCCGCGACGAGCGCCAGGAGCCGGAGCCCAAGCGCGAGCGCCCCAAGGGCGGGCCGCGCAAGCACGTTTCGACGCTGCGCGCCGACCGCGACAAGCGCATGCGCGAGGAGGATCGTGTGAAGATCGAGCGCAGCGAGACCGCCGATCGCAAGGGCAGGGCGGTGAAGGTCGAGCGCGTCGTCTCGACGGTGCCGAAGCCGGTCGAGGACTCGCGCAATGCCCGCCGCTTCAAGGCCGAACGCGGCGGCGAGCGGCCCATGCGGCGGGATCGCGACGAGCAGCGCGGGGAGAGGACTGGACGCGGCGATCGCCCGCAACGCGGCGACGATCGTCGCGCGCAGCGCAGCGAGGGGCGTCCCGAGCGCCACTATGCGCCCCGGCCGCCGCGCGAAGACAGCGAACGCCCGAAGCGTTTCGCGAGATCGCGCGACGAGAGCCCGCGCCCGCAGCGCGACGGCCAGCGTGACGGCGCCAAGCGCTTCTCGCGCGACGATCGCGGTGGCGACCGGCCTTTCAGGCGCTCGGAAAAGCCCGGCGGCGATCGCAAGGGCCCGCGTCCCGGTGGCGACCGTCCGCGCAGCGGCGGGCCGCGCAAGCCGCGCGGCAAGTAAATGCGCATCGTCGGCGGCCGCTTTCGCGGACGCACGCTGAAGGGCCCGTCGTCGCAGGCGATCCGGCCGACCTCGGACCGGCTGCGCGAGGCGATCTTCAACATTCTCGCGCACGGCTACGACGGCGTCGTCGAGGATGCGCGCGTGATCGATCTCTTCGCCGGCACCGGTGCGCTCGGCCTCGAGGCGATCTCGCGCGGCGCCCGCTTCGCGCTGTTCGTCGACGAAGGTTCCGAAGCGCGCGCGCTGCTGCGGGAGAATGTCGAGGCGCTCGGCCTCGGCGGCCTCACGCGCATCTTCCGTCGCGACGCGACGAAACTCGGCGATGCGCCGGCGGGCGAAAAATTCGATCTCGCCTTTCTCGATCCACCTTACGGCAAGGGCCTCGCGCCGCGCGCGCTGGCGGCGCTGGTCGAAGGCGGCTGGCTCGCCGACGGCGCCATTGTCGTCATCGAGGAGGCCGCTGGCGAAGAGGTCGCGCTGCCGGCCGGTATGGCGCAGCTCGACCGCCGCGCTTATGGCGAGACGCAGATCGTGATCGCGCGCGTCTAAGGCCGCGAGCGCGAGACGAAGGCGCCGAGCGCCGCCGCGACGACGAGCGCGGCGGCCGCGATCAGCGACGGCGCGAAAAAGCTCCCAGAAGCCTCGCGCATATGGCCGGCGAGCGCGGGACCGACGATCTGCCCGACGCCGAACGCCGACGTCATGATCGCCTGCGCGCGCTGCGGCGCCATCTGCGTCAGCCGTCGCGCGATGCCGAGGCCGATGGCCGTGATGGCCATGAACGTGCCGCCAAGAAATATGCCGGAGACGACGATGGTCGCCGGCGTCGGCGATACGACGCTGAGCGCGACGCCCGTCGCCTCGACGAGACAGCCGGCGGCGTAGGCGAACACGTCCGTCGTGCGCCGTGCGACCCAGGACCAGAAGGGAATGCTTGCAGCGCCGGCAAGCCCCACGATCGCCCAGGCGTAGGGCTCGATCGCGGCGAGCGAGGCGGTCTCGCGCACGATCGCGACGAGGAAGGTCGCGGTGATGACATAGCCGAAGCCGAACAGCCCGTAGGAAACGACGAGCGCGACGAGCGCCGGCGAGATTCTCGCGCGCGCAGCGCTCGCGACGTGCGGCGGCGCCGGAGGCGCCGCGGGCGCAGGTAGAAGAACGAACAGCAAAAGCGCGAAGGTCGTGGAGATCGCCGCATTCGCGAGCCACATCGCCTTCCAGCCGAAGCCGGCCACCGCCAGCGCCGAAACGAGCACGGAGGAAAAGGCGATGCCGAGCCCGACTCCCGCGAAAGGCGCAGCCGAGAGGCCGACGCGCCCCGCGCGCACCAGCGGCTCCAGCGCCATGCTCGACAGGCAGACGATGACGAAGGCGCTGCCGAAGCCGCCGACGAACCGCATGATCGAGAAGACCGCGACCGACGGCGGAATGGCCATGCCGGCGAGCGAGAGCGCGCCCGACAGAAGCCCGACGAGAAAGAACAGCCGCGGACGGCGCTGCATGATCGCGCTCGCGCCCATCAGCGCGCCGACGAGATAGCCGAGGAAATTGGCCGCCGCCACGATGCCGGCGCTGGCGGGCGTCAGCGCGCCGTCGGCGATCATGACCGGCAGGATCGGCGTATAGACGAAGCGTCCGATGCCGAAGGCCGAGGCCATGGCGAGCATGCCGCCGATGGCGATCCGCGCGGGCGAGACGGCCTGTGACGGACCTGTCGTCATCGCCATGCGCGCGCGGTCTGCCGCTTCGCCGTCAAGAACATGCCTCCCTCGCAACGCGGCGGATTAGACATTATCCTCAAGCCAAAACCAATCGCGCCGACGACATACGAGCCCGGATGAGCATGCAAACCGAAAACACGTCCCTTTTCGCTCTGATCGAAGGCGGCGCGCCCGACGATGTTCTCTTCGTGTTCGACGGCGCGGCCGTTTCGCGTGTCGATTTCGCGCAGAAGATCGCGCGCACGGCCGGCTGGCTCGCACGCCACGGCGTCGGCCGGGGCGATGTCGTCGCAATCTGGCTGGTCAATCGCATCGAATGGCTCGCGCTGTTGTTTGCCTGCGCGCGCATCGGCGCCGTCGCGGCGGCGGTCAACACACGCTATCGCGCGGCTGACGTCGCGCACGTCGTCGGTCTCTCCGGCGCGAAGATTCTCGTGCTGGAGCCGGGCTTCCGCTCCATCGACTTTCCCGCGATTCTCGCCGGCCTCGATCCCGCCGCCACGCCCGCGCTCGAAAAGATCGCGGTGCTCGGCTCAGGCATCCTGGAGACGGATTGGCCCTGCATCCGCTTCGACGCGTTCGAGACGGAGGCGCCGGCGCTCCTCGCGCGGGGCGACCCCGACGCGCCGCTGCTGCTGTTCACGACATCGGGCACGACCAAGGGCCCGAAGCTGGTCGCCCATTCGCAGAAGACGCTCGCTACGCATGCGCAATCCATCGCGAAGGCCCTCCAGCTCTCGCGCGAAAAATCCCTGCTCGCCATGCTGCCGTTCTGCGGCACGTTCGGCATGGCGAGCGTGCTCGGCTTCATCGCGGGCGGCGCGCGCATTCATGCCATGGACGCTTTCGACGCCGCGCCCGCGCTGAAGATTCTGCAGGACGAGAAGATCACGCACAGCTTCGGCTCCGACGAAATGTTCCGCCGCATGCTCGCGCTGACCGATGCGCCGATGCCATTCCCGCATGCGCAGCTCTTCGGCTTCGCCGCGTTTCAGCCGGGCTGGCGCGAATTCGCGGCGGACGCCGACAAGCGCGGCCTGCCGCTGTTCGGCCTTTACGGCTCGAGCGAAGTGCAGGCGCTCTTCTCCATCGGCCGCGCCGATGCGCCCTTCGCCGACCGCATCGAATGCGGCGGCTGGCCGATGTCGCCGCAAGCGCGCGTGCGCGTGCGCGACGTCGAGACAGGCGAGATCGCGGGCGCCGACGTCAGCGGCGAGATCGAGATCGACGCGCCCTCGCGCTTCATCGGCTATTTCCGCAACCCGCAGGCGACAGCCGAAGCTACGACGGCCGACGGTTTCTTCCGCACGGGCGATATCGGCCGGATGCGCGACGACGGCTCCTTCATCTACGAGACGCGCGCCGGCGACGCCATGCGACTCGGCGGCTTCCTCGTCAGCCCCGGCGAAATCGAGGACGAGTTGAAGGCGTGCGCGGGCGTGGCCGATGCGCAGGTCGTCGCCATCGAGATCGGCGCGCAGGCGCGCTGCGCGGCCTTCGTCATTCCCGAGGCGGGCGCCGCGCCGCAGGAAAGCGACCTCATCGCCCATGTGCGCGCGCGCCTTGCGGGCTACAAGGTCCCCGCACGCGTCTTCTTCCTCGACGCCTTCCCCGTGACCGACAGCGCCAACGGCGTGAAAATCCAGCGCGCGAAGCTGCGCGCCATGGCGATGGAACGCATCGCGGCGGCGTGAGGCAAATCCAGGAACGACGAACCAGATGACCGAACCGAAAGATTGCTTCTACACGTCGCACGGCCTGCGCCTGCATTACGCGGACTGGGGCAATGAAAGCGCGCCGCCGCTGCTGCTGATCCACGGCGGCGGCGACCATTGCCGCAGCTGGGACCGGCTCGCGCAGGAGCTGCGGCCGCGCTTCCACGTGATCGCGCCCGACCTGCGCGGCCACGGCGATTCCGACTGGACGAGGGGCGGCTCCTACGCGCTGACCGAATATGTCTACGACATCCTGCGCCTCTATGAGACGCTGGGCATCGAGCGCGCCAGCATCGTCGGCCATTCCATGGGCGGCATGGTCTCGCTGATTTTTTCGGGAACATATCCCGAGAAGGTCGAAAAACTCGTCGTGCTCGACGGCGTCACAGTCCTGCCGGACGCGCCGCGCGCGCCGACGCACGAGCGGATATTGAAGTCGATCGCGCAGCTCAGGGAGCGCGAGGGCAAGACGCCGCGCGGCTATGCGACGATCGAGGAAGCCGCGCAACGCATGAAGAAGCGCAACACGCGGCTGACGGACGAACTCGCGCTGCATCTGGCGAGACACGCGCTGAAGCGCGACGAGACCGGCGCCTGGGTCTGGAAATTCGACAAGCACCAGCGCGTGGCCGCGCCGCATCGCCTCTGGCCGGAGGATCACGTCGCCTTGTGGTCGCGCATTTCATGTCCGACACTGCTGCTCTTCGCCGACCGCAGCTTTCTCGACAACGAGAAGCGCCTCGGTTTAGCGCAGCATTTCCCGAACGCGCGCGCGAAGACGGTTGTCGATTCCGGCCATTGGGTGCAGCACGACCAGCCGGAGGAAGTGCGCAAGGAGATCGAGGCTTTTCTCGAGGTGGGGGTGTAGTGGCGTCATGCCCGCGCAAGCGGGCATCCAGAGCCGCGACCTGCGCTGTCGGGCTGGATCCCCGCTTTCGCGGGGATGACAATCGGGTTCCGCTATCCCTTCTTCGGCGCGATATCCACGCCGTTCATCGCGCCCACCGCCGTCGCCAGCATCGGCACGTAATCCTCCGCGCCGCCGCGCGCCACCGCCAGCGCGAAGGAATTCTTCACGGCGTTGCCGAGCGGGTTCGACATGCCGGCGGCGTCCGCCATGGATTCGAGGTAGCGCATGTCCTTGAACGCGTTCGCCAGCGTGAACTTGTGCGCGTCGCGGTCGCCCTCCAGCGTCCAGCGCATGAAGGTCTGGTAGAAGCCGCAATCCATGCGGCCGCCGCGGATCACGCTGTCGAAGCGCTGCGGCGTGACGCCCACCTTCTGCGCGAGCGTGACGGCCTCCGCATAGAGCGCCGCATAGCCCATGGCGAGAAAATTGTTGAGCAGCTTCATGCGATGCCCGTCGCCGGTTGCGCCGATATGCACGACGCGGCCGGCCCATGTGTCGAGCACCGGCTTGATGCGCGCGAAAACCTCGTCGCTGGCGCCGACCATCGTGTCGAGCGTCCCTTCCCAGGCCTCTTTCGGGGTGCGCGACAGCGGCGCGTCGACCAGCGTCACGCCGATGTCCGCCAGTTCCGCCGCGAGCGCCATGGTGGAGACGGGATCGGCGGTCGAGCAGTCGACGACGATCGCGCCGTTGCGCAACCCGTCCTTCAGCCCGCCGCGCACGACAGCCTCGACCTGCGGCGATCCGGTCACGCAGATGAAGACGATGTCGCTCGCTTCCGCCAGTTCGCGCGCGCTCTTCGCCTCGACCGCGCCGCGCTTCACGAGGTCCTCGACCGGTGCGCGGTTGCGATGGCCGAGGACCGTCAGGGGATAGCCCTTTTCCACGATGTTCTTCGCCATGCCGTGGCCCATCAGGCCGACGCCGACGAAGCCGATGCGTTCCTTGCTCATGCCTCGCTCCTCAAGCCGCCGCCACATGGCGCGGGCGCCAGATGGCGGTATGCGTGATCTGCGCGACGACCTGATCGCCGTCGGCGACGGCCAGCGCGTCGAATTCGACGATGGCGTGACCCTTCGTCACGCCGTTCGACGTGATGCGATTGCGCAGCGTGAGTTCCTGACCCACCCGCGCGGCGCTGAAATTGCGCAGCCGGCTGCCGACGTGAATCCACGGTCCCAGCACGACGCTCTGCACCAGCGCGGCGTTGCAGAGCCGCAGGATCTGGCCGGGATGCACGAGATTCTCGCGCAGATAGATGTCGTCTTTCTCGCGGATATCGGCGAGATATTGCTGGAGCGCCGCGCGGTCGATCGTCACCGGCGCGAGGCCGAGCGAAACGCCCGCCGCGAGATTGCTTTCGCTCGCCTTCGGGCGCTCTTTCGGCAGGACGCCCAAAGGCAGCGAATCCGCCGCCGGCGGCGCGGCCGCATCCGGCAGAACCGCATGGCCGCTCGCGCAGAGAACGCCGCCGCTCTCGACTGTCAGGTTCAAGACGCCTTTGTCCTCCAACGCGCTCACGCGCGCGATGTTGCCGTCATAGACCGGCTTGGTGAAGCGGCATTCGGCGCCGCCGCGTTCGAGCCATGCGCGGCCCCAGCGCGCGACCGGCATGTGCGCCATGTAGGCGTAGACCTCCACGCCCGGCACGAGCGCGCCGGTGAAGCCGAAGCGGCGCGCGACATCGTCGTCGTGGATCTTGTTTTCCGAAGTGGCCGCCGTATTGAAGGCGCTTACCTCATAGGGCGCGATTGCGCTCATTCGTTCCTCCATGGCCCGTTCCGCGCTGTCGTCGCGCATTGACTTCTCGGGCCGAGCCTTCGCATCATGGCGCGGATAAGATTGTAGAACAATCGGAGGAAGCAATGAGAGCCTTCACCCGCGGCGCGCTTGCGTCCCTCTTCGCGCTGTCGCTCGCGGCGACCGCGCTCGCGCAGGACAAGCCGCCGCTGAAGCTCGGCCTCATCCTCGACATGTCCGGACCTTATGCGGATATCACCGGGCCCGGCTCGGTGGTCGCGGGCATGATGGCGGCGGAAGATTTCGGCGGCGAGGTTCTCGGCCGCAAGATCGAGGTGCTGTCGGCCGATCATTTCAACAAGGCCGACGTCGCCGGTACGACGGCGCGCGAATGGTTCGACAACCAGGGTGTGGAAGCGATCATGGATGTCGCGGCCTCCGCAACGGCGCTCGCCGCGAACGAGATCGCCAAGGCGCGCAACAAGATTCTGCTTCTGTCCGGCCCCGGCGCGGTGCGCATCACCAACGAGGCCTGCGGGCCCTACACGGTCCACTGGGCTTACGACACCTATTCGCTCGCCAAGGGCACGGCGACAGCGGTCACGAAGAGCGGCGGCGACAGTTGGTATTTCCTCACGGCCGACTACGCCTTCGGCCATGACCTCGAGAAGGACGCCACGCAATTCGTGCTGGCCAACGGCGGCAAGGTGCTCGGCCATTCGCGCCATCCGCTGAACACGCCCGATTTTTCGTCGTTCCTCCTGCAGGCGCAGACCTCCGGCGCGAAGGTCGTCGGCCTCGCCAATGCCGGCGCCGACATGATCACGGCGGTGAAGCAGGCCTCCGAATTCGGACTGACGAAATCGGGCCAGAAGCTCGCGGTCCTGCTCGGCTATATTTCCGACGTCGAGAGCCTGGGCCTGCCGGTCGCCAAGGGCCTGCTGCTGACGGAGCCCTTCTATTGGGACCGCACGCCGGAGACGCGCGCCTGGTCGCAGCGCTTCTTCGACAAGTTCAAGCGCATGCCGACCGCCGCGCAGGC
>DAIRCS010000031.1:0-31836 GCA_036796555.1 Rhodoblastus sp.
GCGTGATGCGCGTGCGCGCCTTCACGCAGGACGATGCGCATATCTTCTGCACGGAGGACCAGCTCGAAGCCGAGATTCTCAAGATCAACGATCTCATTCTTGCCGTTTACGGCGACTTCGGTTTCGACAAGCTCGTGGTGAAGCTCTCGACGCGGCCGGAAAAGCGCGTCGGCGCCGACGCGCTGTGGGATCACGCCGAAGGCGTGATGAGCCGCGTGCTCGACCGCATCAAGGCGCAGAACGGCAATCGCATCGAAACCTCGGTCAATCCGGGCGAGGGCGCGTTCTACGGGCCGAAGTTCGAATACGTCCTGCGCGACGCGATCGGCCGCGACTGGCAATGCGGCACGACGCAGGTCGACTTCAACCTGCCCGAGCGTTTCGGCGCCTTCTACATCGACGCCAACAGCGAGAAGGTTCCGCCTGTCATGGTGCATCGAGCCATCTGCGGCTCGATGGAGCGGTTCATCGGCATATTGATCGAGCATTACGCCGGGCACATGCCGCTGTGGCTGGCGCCGCTGCAGATCGTGGTCGCCACGATCACGCAGGAGGCCGACGATTTCGCTCTCGAGATCGCTGCGGCTGCACGGAAAAAAGGGCTGCGCGTCGACCTCGACCTGCGCAACGAGAAGATCAACTACAAGGTGCGCGAGCATTCGCTGGCCAAAATTCCGGTCATGCTGGTTCTCGGCCGCAAGGAGGCCGCCGAGCGCACCGTCTCGATCCGCCGCCTCGGCTCCCAGGCGCAGCAGTCGATGGGGCTCGACGAGGCGCTGGCCATGCTGGCGGAAGAGGCGACGCCGCCGGACGTGAAGGGCGCGCAGGGCTGACGTCGCGCCGCGGCGAACCAATCGCCGCGGCGAGCGTTTCCGTTTCTTCGGAACGGAGCGTGCGGGCGGCGGCGTCGCGCCGGCGCTTGTCGGCAATATTCTCGGCGGAACCTTTCTCTTCGCGGCCCTCGCCTATGGGCAGGTGAAGGAGGAAGTCTGAAGCGCGCATCCGCCGCGACCAGTCCTTGACCTCGCCGCAATCGCCGGCCATGGCTGACGCGATGATTTTGCCCCGCATATTGTCCGCTCTCGCCGGTCTGGCCATGATGCTCGCGCCCGTTCTGGCGGGCGCGCAGGGCCTGCCGACGTTCGGACCGGGCTCGTTCGGACCCAATCTGCCGCCGCCGGGGCCGCCCGAACCGCCGCCGGGCGTGCTCTATATGTCGGCCGTTCTGGGCGCGAGCGAGACCCAGCCGGTGCGCGGCGGCCTGAAATGGCGCGTTTTCGAGGAACGGGCTCAGCCCGACGGAACGCACAAGATGGTGGCGGAATCCGACGATGCGGCGCCGCGCTTCAGCCTGCCGGCCGGGGGCTATATCGTGCACGCCGCCTTCGGCCTTGCCGGCGCCGCCAAGCGCATCGTCCTCGACGCCCGGCCGGTCACCGATCGGATCGTATTGAACGCCGGCGCGCTCAAGATCGCGACCATGCTCGGCGACCAGCCGATACCGCCGCAAAAGATTTCCATCTCGATCTATGTGCCGGCCCCTGGCAATTCGGAAGCGAAACTGGTGGTGGACCAGGGCAAACCCGGCGACATGATCTGCTTGCCGGAAGGGCAATACCACATCGTCTCGACGCTCTACGATCTCGGCAATTCGACAACCTCAGGCTCTGCGTCCGCAACCAATTCGATTGTCACGACCGATCTTCGAGTGCAGGTCGGCAAGGCGACGCAGGCGACCTTGAAGCATCGCGCGGCGACCATGACGCTGAAACTCGTCAACCAGCCGGGCGGCGAGGCGCTCGCCAACACGTCATTCTCCGTCCTCACGCCCGGCGGCGACGTCATTCGCGAGCTGATCGGCGCCTTTCCCGCGCTCGTTCTCGCGGAGGGCGAATATGTCGCCATCGCGCGCCACGAGGGAAAAACCTACCAGGCCCAATTCAAGGTGCAATCGACACTCGACCGCGACGTGGAAGTGGTTGCAAAGTAGGCTTGGCAAAATAAATCGAACGGGCCGGGGTGAGGGAATGCAGACATTTTTCGTCGAGATCAAATGCGCGCTCGGGCGCACCTACGAGGTCGCGAGCGCGCTCGCTGAGGCGGAGATCGCCTCGGAAATCTATTCGATCGCCGGCAATTTCGACATTCTCGCGAAGTTCTATCTCGACCGCGAGGAGGACATCGGCCATTTCGTCGGCCAGAAGGTCCAGACGATTCCCGGTATCGTGGATACGCGCACGATCATCACCTTCAAGGCCTTTTGAGATGCGCGCCGACAGCCTTGCGCTGATCGCGGAAGATGGCGCGCAGATCCATGTCTATCGCTGGTTGCCGGAGAGCGCGCCACGCGCCGTTTTCCAGATCGTGCATGGCCTCGCCGAACATGCGGCGCGCTACGGGCGTCTTGCGGAGGCGCTGACCGCGCGCGGATTTGCCGTCTACGCTGACGATCATCGCGGGCATGGCCGCACGGCGGCGGCTGGCGAACTCGGGTTCTTCGCGGAACGCGACGGCTGGCGAAAATCCGTCGGCGACCTCTGGAGCCTCAACCGCCGCATAGCGGCGGACCATCCGGGCCTGCCGATCATCCTGCTCGGCCATTCCATGGGCTCGTTCATGGCGCAGGACTTCGTCGCCGACCACAGCGACGCGATTGCGGGCCTGGTGCTGTCCGGCTCGAATGGCCCGCCGCCGGCGATCGCGGGCGTTGGCCGGATGATCGCGCGCATCGAACGGCTGCGGCTCGGCGCGCGTGGCAAGAGCGCCTTGTTGCAGGCCATGATGTTTGGCGAGTTCAACAAGCGCTTCAAGCCGGCGCGGACGGAATTCGACTGGCTGTCGCGCGACCCTGCGGAAGTCGACGCCTATGTCGCCGATCCGCTTTGCGGGTTCGAATTTTCCAACCAGCTCGCGGTCGATCTGCTGGATGCGCTCGGCGGTCTGCTCAAGCCCGAACGACTGGCGCGTATTCGCAAGGATCTGCCGGTCTATATCTTCAGCGGATCAGACGATCCGGTCGGCGCCAGTCTTCCCGCGCTCGCGGCGGCCTATCGATCGGCCGGGCTGAAGAATGTGGAGATGCGGGTCTATTCCGGCGCGCGGCACGAGACGCTGAACGAAACCAACCGCGACGAGGTCACGGCCGACCTTGTACGTTGGTCGGAGACGCTCCTCGCCCGCAGTTGATACAGCCCAAAGACGTCGCCCGCGCGCCGGAGGACCATGGTCACATGAAAATTGTTCCGCAATCGCTCGCGCTTGTTGTTTTCCTTGCCGCCGCCGGCCCGGCGGCGGCCGCCGACGTGGATGCCGGCCTGAAGTTGGCGGGGCACTGGTGCGCAGCGTGCCATGTCGTGTCGGACAGCCAGACGCGCGCGAGCGCGGACGTTCCGACCTTCGCCAATATCGCGCAGCGCAAGAGCGCCCGCGATCTCTCGCTGTTTCTGACGAAGCCGCACGGCCAGATGCCGGACATGTCGCTGTCGCGTCCGGAGGTCGCCGATCTCGTGGCCTACATCGTTTCGCTCGGTCCCAATCCCTTGCCGCCGGAGCCCAAACGGGAAGCGCCGGCGAGCGGCCTGAACGGCGCCATCGTGCCGCAGAAGTGAGGACGGAAAGAGCCCCGCCCGCAGGAGAAACCGCCATGACCTTCCGATTTCCGATCGTTGTCGCAGCCGCATTATGCGCAACCTCCGCCAGCGCGGCGGAGGCGGGCGATCCGGCGGCGGGGAAGGACGTTTTCGCGCGCACCTGCCAGAACTGCCACGCAACCGAAGTGGGCGTGAACAAGGTGGGACCGACCCTCTGGAATGTCGTCGGCCGCAAGGCGGCGACCATACCGGACTACAATTACTCGCCCGCCATGAAGGCCGAGACAGGGGTCTGGACAGCGGCGACCCTCGACGCCTACCTCGCCGATCCCCGCGGCGACAAACACGGCGTGAAAATGTTCTTCAAGGGTCTGTCGAGCGCGCAGGACCGGGCCAATGTGATCGCCTATCTCCAAACATTGAAATAGGCCGGCGCGTCTCTATTCTGGCGGATAATTCCGACCGGAGACGCTTCCCTTGATCTTTTACACGCCCGAAAAGCGCGACCGCGCGATCCTGAGTCACGACCCTTTCAAGACGATCATCGCGCCGCGGCCGATCGGCTGGGTGACGACGATGGGCAAGGAGGGCGCGATCAATCTGGCGCCCTATTCCTTCTTCAACGCTTTCGCCGATCGCCCTCCAATTCTTGCCTTCTCGTCGGTCGGCGTGAAGGATTCGCTGACTTTCGCGCGGGAGACCGGCGAATTCGTGTGGAACATGCCGACGTGGGACCTGCGCCACGCGATGAACGAGACCTCCGCCACGCTGCCACGCGGCGAAAACGAATTTCTCCGCGCGGGGCTTGAGATGGCGCCATGCAATCTGGTCAAGCCGCCGCGCGTCGCCAGGAGCCCGGTCGCGATGGAATGCAAGGTGACCTCGATCCAGGAACTGAAGAACATCGAAGGCAAAGGCATCGACTATTGGCTCGTGCTCGGCCAGGTCGTCGGCGTCCATATAGATCCCGCTTTCATCGGCGAGGATGGCGCGCTGCGACTGACCGAGATCAAGCCGATCGCGCGCTGCGGCGGCCTCGGCGACTATGCGGTGGTCGACAGCCTGTTCCAGATGGAACGGCCGGCGTAGCGCTCATCGACGGGTCAACGTCTCGTCGATCGCATCGCGGCCGATGTCGGCGATGCGGTTGACGCCGGACAGCGCCATGGCGATGCGCAATTCCTGGCGCATGACGGCGAGCATGTCGCCGACGCCTTTCTGACCCTCGGCGGCAAGCGCCCAGACCCAGGGCCGGCCGATCATCACGCCCCTGGCGCCGAGCGCCACCGCCTTGAAGACGTCGACGCCGCTGCGCACGCCGCCGTCCATATAGACTTCGGCGCGATCGCCGACGGCGTCGACGACCGACGGCAGTTTGGAAATCGAGGACGCCACGCTGTCGAGCTGGCGTCCGCCGTGGTTCGAAACGATTACGCCATCGGCGCCCGCCACGACGGCCGCCTTCGCGTCGTCGGGCTCCAGGACGCCCTTGATGAGCAGCCGTCCTTTCCAGACGCTGCGCAGCCATTCGATGTCCTTCCAGGTGACGGAGGAATCGAACTGGCTCGCGACCCAGGCGGTGAAGGCCTCGAGCCGGCCAGGGTCGGGCACGCGATCGGAGAGATTGCCGAAGCCGTGCGGCCGGCCGCGCAGCGCCACGTCGAGCAGCCATCGCGGATGCCGCGCGATCTCCCACGCCTTGACCGCGCGCGCGGCGGCCGAGGACGACAACGCGCCGTTGCGCAGGTCGCGATGGCGCATGCCGGTGATCGCGAGATCGACCGTGAAGGCGAGCGTCGCACATCCAACCGATTCCGCGCGGGCGAGAAGGTCCTGCACCACGCCGCGGTCGCGCATCATGTAGAGCTGGAACCAGAATGGTTTCGAGGCCGCCGCCTTCACCTCGCCCAGATCGCAGATGCCGACGGTGGACAGCGTGAAGGGAATGTTCGCGGCGTTCGCCGCGCGCACGGCCTGCGTCTCGCCGCGTTGCGCCATCATGCCGGCCATGCCGACGGGCGCGAGTATCACGGGCATGGCGGCTTCGGCGCCTGAAAGATTGGTGGAGGTGTCGATATTCGAAACGTCGCGCATCACGCGCTGGCGCAGCGCGATGTCGCGAAATCCCGACGTATTGGCGGCGAGGGTGATCTCGGCGTTGGCGCCGCCGTCGATATAGTCGAACAGGAAGCGGGGCAGCCGCTTCTCCGCAAGCCGCCTGTAGTCCGCGGGCGTGACCGGAACGACATTGTAGGTTGCCAAGCGGACCTCCCTCACACGACGCAGGATGCGCCGAGCGGGCATTAACGCGGGCCCGGCGGCCTCGCGTCAATCGCGGAAAAGGGCGCGTGAATCATTCGCCGGCTATGCCGCCGCCGAAGACGGTGACAAACAGCAGCATCAGGCCGACTGCGCAGAAAAGTCCGAGAAGGCCGAAGAGCACCAGCCTTTCCTGTTTCTGATCCGACATGGGTTCTGCTCCGTCCGCGTCGCCGCGCGGCTCCTAGCACGCGGCGCGGACGGAACTTTGTCCGAAGTGTTGCGCGTCAGCCGGTCGGCCCGAGTCGCGCGAGAAGTTTCCTGGCGCGTTCGAGATGCGGCTTGTCCAGCATTTCGCCATCGAGCCCGATCACGCCCGCCGTCGGATTGTCGGCAAAGGCCTGCACGATCTTTCGCGCGCGCTCGATCTCGGCGGCCGGCGGCGTGAAAACCTCGTTGATGATCGGCACCTGCGCGGGATGGATCGCCATCTTGCCGGTGAACCCGTCGCGTCGCGCCTCGATGCACTCGCGGCGGAAGCCCGCGTCGTCGCGGAAGTTCGGATAGACCGTATCGATCGGCTGCACGCCGGCGGAGACGGCGGCCAGCAGCGTCATGTTGCGCGCGAGCACATAGACCGGCGCATGCGTTCCGTCGGCAAGGCGATTGGTCTCGGCGCCGAGATCCGCGGACAGGTCTTCCGCGCCCCAGGTGAGCGCGGACAGCCGACGGCTCGCGCCGCGATAGGAGGCGAGACCGAAGATCGCGCTCGCCGTTTCCGTCGCCACGCAGCAGATGCGCGTCGCGCCATCGGGCAGGTCGTTCTCGGCTTCGCGCACCGCCAGTTTGGCGGCGAGATGCTGCACATCGGCGCCGCCCTGCGATTTCGGCAAGAGAATGCCGTCCGGCGCGCCCGGCATGACGGCGTCGAGGTCGGCGTCGGTCATGCCCGTATCCAGCGCATTGACGCGCACGTAGAGCAGGGGGCGCTTGTCGGCCTTTCGCGCGCTCGAAAGGAATTCGCGCGCCATCTTGCGCGCAGCGTCCTTGTTGGCGGTGGCCACCGAGTCTTCGAGATCGATGAACAGGCAATCGGCCCCGCTCTCGAGGCCTTTGCCCATCTTTTTCTCGGAATCTCCGGGAACGAAGAGCTGCGAGCGCATCAGACCGCCACCGTCGCCGGAGGACGCTTCAGCATGAAGCCCTGGCGCTTGCACTCGGCGACGAGCGTGCCGTCCTGTTTGTAGGCGCGGTGAAGAAAATCGACGATGCCGGCGTCCTTGCGGGATTTCGACTCGCGAGCGCCGATGATTTCCGTCTCGACGCGGATGGAATCGCCCTCGAACAGCGGCGCCGGGAATTTCACATCCGTCATGCCGAGATTGCCGATGGTGGTGCCGACCGTCGTGTCGTTGACGGAAATGCCGATCATGAGGCCGAGGGTGAACAGCGAATTCATGAGGGGCCGGCCCCATTGCGTCTCGGTCTCGCAGAAATGCGCGTCGATGTGCAGGGGCTGCGGGTTCAGCGTCATGTTGGAGAACAGCATGTTGTCCATCTGCGTCACGGTGCGGGTGAGCCCGTGCTTGAACACGCGGCCGACCGTGAAATCCTCGAAATAGAGGCCGCCGCGGGGATGGCGGGCGCCGGAATGGGACATGGATTGTTTCCTCGTTCGCTTGTCTTGCCGTTCTGGATACCCGCTTTTATCGGCGAGACAACCCCGGGGCGGTTCGGCGCGGGCTCGGCTTAAACGTCCGTTTACCATAACGGACGATGATCGGAAGCAGCCGGACCTCCTGTCCGGTCAACAGCTTCTGGTCCCGATGATCGCACGCAAGTTCATGCAATGGGCGGCCACGGCCTCGTCGGCTGAGCGCGCCGAGGGCGCGGGTTCGCTTGCCCGGGCCTATCTCTATGCGGAACTCGCGCCGGAGGACCGCCGCGAGGCCGAAGTGGCGCTGACCGCGCTGCTCGACGATCCCGCCCCCTCGGTCCGCAAGGCGCTCGCGGAAGCCTTCGCCGGCGCCGCCGAGGCGCCCGCCGCGATCGTGGTGGGGCTCGCCAACGACCAGTCGGATGTCGCCGCGCCCATCCTCTCCCGCTCGCCGTTGCTCGGCGATGGTGAACTCATCGATTGCGCCGCAATCGGAGACGCTTTCGCGCAGGCGGCGATTGCGCTGCGCCCCTCCGTTTCGGCTTCGGTCGCGGCCGCGATCGCGGAAGTCGCGGCGCGCGAGCCCCTGATCGCGCTGGCCGTCAATCCCGGCGCGGATATCCCGGAGTTTTCCCTGCGCCGCATGGTCGAGCGCTTCGGCTCGGACGGCGAATTGCGCGAGGCGCTCCTGTCGCGCCCCGGCCTGCCGCCTTCCGTGCGCAGCGATCTGGTCGCCGCCACGGCGAGCGCGCTGTCGCAATTCGTCATCGGCTGCGCCTGGCTTTCCTCCGAGCGCGCGGATCGCGTGGTCCGCGAGGCGACGGACAAGGCGCATGTGATGATCGCCGCTGACGCGGAACGCGCGCGCGACTGGCGCGCGGCGCGCGCGCTGGTGAAGCATCTGCGGACATGCGGACGGCTGACGCCGAGCCTTGCGCTGCGCGCGTTGCTGTCGGGCAATTCCTGCCTGTTCGACGCGGCGCTGGTCGAACTCTCCGGCCTGCCCGAGCGCAAAGTCCTGCCGCTGGCGCGTGACTGGCGGGGCAACGGCTTTGCCGCGCTCTACAAGGCCGCCGGTCTGCCGGACAAGCTCCTGCCCGCTTTCCGCGCCGCCTTGTCCGGCTTGAGCGAGTTCGGCGCCGCCGCGCATGACAGCGGCGCCCGTCTGTCTCGAGCCATGATCGAGCGCGTGCTCACCGCCTGCGAGGCCGCCGATCCGGTCGAGCTCGGCTCGCTGCTCGCGCTGTTGCGCCGCTTCGACGCCGAAGCGGCGCGCGAAGAGGCCCGGGAGGCCGCGCAGCGTCTGTTTGCGCCCGCGCTCGAGGCGCCGTCCGTGGTCGTGCCGCTGGACAGGCCGGAAGCCGATCATGCGCCGCGTGTGATCGCGATCGATCTCGATGCGATCGAGGCGGAACTCGCTGCGGCCTGAATTTCGCGCGTTCACGCCGAATCCGGCATGATGCGGCCTGAGGAGGTCGGGCCGCGTGGACAGCATCGTATTTCTGACAGTTCTTGGCGCGGCGCTGATGCATGCGTCGTGGAACGCATTGGTGAAGGCCGGCGCCGACCGTTTCGCCTTCACCATCGTGCTCACGCTCGCGGAATGCGTCATGGGCCTCGCGCTGGCGCCCTTCTTCCCCATGGTTTCGGCCGCCGCATGGCCCTGGCTGCTGCTCTCCAGCGCGCTGCACGTCGGCTACATGCTTTTTCTCACGGAAGCCTATGCGCACGGCGATCTCGCGCAGATCTACCCGCTTTCGCGCGGCTCGGCGCCGCTCATCGTGGCGGTCGTCGGCGCTCTTTTTCTGGGCGAAGCGTTGAGCGCCCTGAAATTCGCTGCGGTTCTCTGCATCGCGCTCGGCGTCGTCGCCATGTCGCTTCGCGGCGGCGGCGGCGATCTCGGGCGCATGAGCGGCCGGGCGATCGCCTACGCGCTCGCCACTGCCTGCTGCACGGCGTCCTACACGGTGATGGACGCCGTCGGCGCGCGCGTGTCGGGCTCGGCCTCGGCCTATACGTGCGCGATGTTTTTTCTGTCCGGCGCGGGGCTCGTGGCGGTCGGCTTCGTCAAACGTGGCGCAATGGCGCTTTCGGTCGACGCGCGCATCTGGCGCTTCGGCGCGCTGGCTGGCGCGCTGTCGTTTCTCGCCTATTGGGCGGCGGTCTGGGCCTTCACGAAAGCGCCTGTGGCGCTCGTCGCCGCGCTGCGCGAGACCAGCGTGCTGATGGCCATGCTGATCGGCGTCGTTTTCCTGCGCGAGTCCGGAAGTCGCTGGCGTTGGGCGGCGGCGGGGCTGATCGCGCTGGGCGTCGGCCTCATGCGCTTGTGACGGCTTCGGCGGGAGCGCGCCACGGCGACGAAATTGAGCTACAGGTTTCGCATGCCGTATCAGCCGCCCGTTTCGTCTCGAGAACTCGCGCTCTATCCGCGCATGACGCGCTGGTTCGGGCTTACGCTGCTGGTGAAGCTCGCCTGGCGCGTGGCGATCGCCGAATTGTTCGGCCGGTTCGCGGACGGCCGGCTGATGGTCGCCGCGCTCGACAAGTCGACCGAAGCCGATCATGCCGCGGCCGCCGTCGCGCATCTGCCGGGCGGCGCGGACGAGGCCTTCACGCTCGACGACGACGGCGCGCTATGGGTCGACTATATCGCCGACCTCGGCGACGGCTTCGACGCGACCTTTGCGATCGCTTCGCTGCTCGCGCGCGAAAAACTCACGATCGGCGGCCATGCGACGCAGCGCGGACGCCTGCTCGTGATGGGCGGCGACGAAGTCTATCCGCTGGCCTCTCCCGAGAATTACCAGCGGCGTCTACGCGACCCCTACGACTGGGCCTTTCCCGATCCCGATCCGGAGAGCGACGCGGGCCCGCTCGTCTACGCCATTCCCGGCAATCACGACTGGTACGACGGACTCGTCATCTTCCTCGGCCTGTTCACGCGGCGGGACCGGCTGCATCTCGGCGGCTGGCGCTCGCGGCAGGGGCGCAGCTATTTCGCGTTGCAGCTGACCAGGGACTGGTGGCTGTGGGCGGTCGACGCGCAGCTCGACGACACGATCGACCAGCCGCAGCGCGACTATTTTTCAGCCATTGCGGAAGCGATGGAGCCTGACGCGCGCGTGATCCTCTGCGGTCCCGAGCCCGGCTGGCTCTACACGCGAGACCCGGATTCGAAATCGCTCGACGTCTACGATCTCATTGGCGACATCCTGCGCGCGAAATGCCCCCGCGCGCAGATCCCGCTCGTTCTGTCGGGCGATACCCATCATTACAGCCGCTACATCGGGCAGACGAGCGGCGTGCAGTTCGTCACTGCCGGCGGCGGCGGCGGTTTTCTGGAAGCGACGCATCAGCTCAAGGACGAGATCGCGATCAATCGCGGCGATCCGAATGTCGCGCTCGAATGGACCGGGGACAAGACGCTGCTGCACGCCTATGACGCGACCACGGGCGAGCCGGCGGCCTGGCCTTCGCGCGCCGAAAGCCGCGCCATGCTGCGCGGCGTTCTCGCATTCTCGTTCCTCAATCCCGGCTTCGCCGCCGCGCTCGGCTGCATCTACGCGCTGTTCGGCCTTGTCGCGCTCGGCATCGGTCATCTGGCCGCCGCCGGTCTGGCGCTTGTCGTCGCGACGGCTTCGTTCCACGATTACACCCGCCGTCAGGAAGGTCCGCGCGCACGCGTCAAATTGCTGTCGTTTGCGAACGGCGTGGCGCATTCGCTCGCCTTCGTCGCGCTGGTGGAAATCTTCCTGCGCCTCGCCCCGCTGTCGCCGAGCGAACCGGTAATCAATGCAGCCATGCTGCTGGCGTGGCTGGCGTTCGCCGGCGGCGTGACGGCGGGCACATTGTTTGGCGTCTATCTCTACATTTCCTCGCGATGGCTCGATATCGGCCATGTCGACGCCTTCTCGGCGATGCGTCGGGATTCGCATCGCCATTTCCTGCGCCTGCGCATCAAGGACGACGAGGTCACGGTCTATCCGATCGGGCTGGCGCGCACGCCACGCAGAAACGAATGGCGCGAGAATCCCGCGCCATCGCCGGCCGAACCCTCGGCCTTTCTCGCTGATCCGCCGCTCGAGGCGCGGCTGATCGAAACGCCGTTCGCGGCGCGAGCGACTCAGGCGTTACCCTGATCCGGCGCGAGCACCGTGCGGTGGATGAGGCCGCCGATAATGCCGCCGACAATCGGCGCGACCCAGAACAGCCAGAGCTGCTGCAGCGCCCAGCCGCCGACGAAAAGGGCCGGGCCGGTCGAACGCGCGGGATTGACGGAGGTGTTGTCGACGGGAATCGAGATGAGATGGATGAGCGTCAGGCACAGGCCGATGGCGATGGGCGCGAAGCCGGCGGCCGCGCGCGGCTCAGTCGAACCGAGAATGACGAGCAGGAACATGGCGGTCAGCACGATTTCGATCACCAGCGCCGAGGCGAGGCCGTAGCCGCCCGGCGAATGAGCGTCAAAACCGTTGGAGGCGAAACCGCCGTCGAGCGAGAAGCCGGCCTTGCCGGAAGCGATGACATAGAGAACGCCGGCCGCCACGATCGCCCCGACCACCTGTGCGATGACGTAGGGTACGAAGTCGCCCCAGGACATGCGCCCGGCGGCGGCCACGCCCGCAGACACGGCCGGATTGAAGTGGCCGCCCGAAATCGGACCGAAGGCATAGGCGCCGGTCAGGACGGTCAGGCCGAATGCGAGCGCGACGCCGGCGAAGCCGATGCCGAGATTGGGGAAGGCCGCCGCGAGAACGGCGCTGCCACAGCCGCCGAAAGTAAGCCAGAATGTGCCGAGGAATTCAGCCGCCAGCTTCTTGCCCAGTGAATTCATGATGTTCACCCGCCTAGTTTTTGTTGATGCGCGACTATTTCGATTTCGCCTGCGCCGCACACGTGCCGAAGGTCACATTGCCATACTAGCACTCTTCCTTGCGCAGTTCATGCTGCCTGCGCCGGCGCGCGCCACGGAGAGCGTCGTGGCTTCGGTCTGCCGGCTGATCGAAACGGCGGCCCGGGCCGAAAAGCTGCCTGTGGACTATCTGACGAAGCTCATCTGGCAGGAAAGCCGGTTCAACGCCAACGCGGTCAGCCCCAAGGGCGCGCAGGGCATGGCGCAGTTCATGCCGGGGACGGCGGCCGAGCGGGGCTTGGCCGATCCCTTCGATCCCGAAAAGGCGATTCCGAAGGCCGCGAACCTGCTTGCGGAATTGCGGGCGCGATTCGGCAATCTCGGGCTGGCGGCGGCTGCCTACAACGCGGGTCCCCAACGCGTCGCGGACTGGCTCGTCGGGAAGGGCGGCATGCCCGCCGAGACGCGCAATTACGTGCTGATCGTGACGGACGCCGCTATCGAGGACTGGCGCGCCGGACCGTCGGCGCCGGCCTATGCGGGATCGCCCGATGGCTGCGAGAAGATCACCGTGGCGCTGAAGGCCCGCGGCGGCACGCTGATCGCGGCCCTCGCGCCGACCGCGCCGTGGGGCGTGCAGCTCGCCGGCAATTTCTCGAAGGCGCTGGCGCTTTCTGCATTCTCGCGCGCCAGGGCGCGGCTGGCCACGGTGATGGAGGGCGTGCAGCCGATGGTCATCGGTTCGCGCCTGCGCAGCCGGGGCACGCGCGTCTTCTATCGTGTCCGCGCGCCGGCGCAGAGCCGCGCCGAGGCGCAGGCGCTCTGCGATCGTATCCACAGGGCGGGCGGCGCCTGCGTCGTGCTCAGGAGCTCACGCTGACCGGGATTGCGCGTCCTGGCGTCTGGCCGCGGTGGCGCGCGACGGTTTAGGCGGTATGATCGCGCCAATACGCGACCAGCCCCGAAGAACGCTGAAAGGCGCGTTTCGAGGGCGGCTGCAGAGGAGACGCAGATGAACCCGGACCCTATTGTCATCGTCGGCGCGGCGCGCACGCCCATGGGCGGGCTGCTCGGCGATTTCGCCTCCATGACCGCGCCGCAGCTCGGCTCCGCCGCGCTCGACGCCGCCGTTTCGCGCGCCAGCCTCAAGCCCGACGATATCGAGAACGTGGTGATGGGCTGCGTGTTGCCGGCGGGGCAGGGGCAGGCGCCGGCGCGGCAGGCGGCGCTCGGCGCCGGCATGCCGAAGTCGACGGGCTGCACCACGGTCAACAAGATGTGCGGCTCGGGCATGCAGGCGATCATGTTCGCCCACGACATGCTGGCTGGCGGCTCGTTCGACGTGATGGCGGCGGGCGGCATGGAGAGCATGTCCAACGCGCCTTACCTGCTGCCGAAGGCGCGCGGCGGTTATCGGCTCGGCCACGACAGGGTGATGGATTCCATGTTCCTCGACGGTCTCGAGGACGCTTACGACCGCGGCCGGCTGATGGGCACGTTCGCGGAGGACGCGGCGCAATCCTACCAGTTCTCGCGCGAGCAGCAGGACGCCTACGCGGTCGCTTCGCTGGAGCGCGCCGTGAAGGCGGGCAAGGACGGCTCCTTCGCGGAGGAGATCGCGCCGGTGAAAGTGAAGACGCGCAAGGGCGAGGCGACGATCTCGATCGACGAGCAGCCGGGCAAGGCGCAGATCGACAAGATCCCGACGCTGAAGCCCGCTTTCCGCGAGGGCGGCACGGTGACGGCGGCCAACTCCTCTTCCATCTCCGACGGCGCGGCGGCTGTCGCCATGATGCGGCGCTCGGAAGCCGAGAAGCGCGGGCTGACGCCGATCGCCACGATCATCGGGCATTCCACGCACGCCTCGACGCCCGGCCTCTTTCCCTCGGCGCCGGTCGGCGCGATCAACCGGCTGATCGAGCGCATTGGCTGGACCGCAAAGGAGGTCGATCTCTGGGAGGTCAACGAAGCCTTCGCCGTCGTCGCCATGATCGCCATGCGCGATCTCGGCATTGCGCACGACAGGATCAACGTGCACGGCGGCGCCTGCGCGCTCGGCCATCCGATCGGCGCTTCCGGCGCGCGGATCGTCGTGACGCTGATCTCGGCGTTGCGCAAATACGGGCTGAAGAAGGGCGTCGCCTCGCTGTGCATCGGCGGCGGCGAAGCCACCGCGATCGCGCTGGAGGCGGCATGATCCTCTCCGAAGAGCAACAGATGGTGCGCGACATGGCGCGTGATTTTTCACGCGAAAAGCTCGCGCCGTTCGCAGCGGAGTGGGATCGGGAGCATCGCTTTCCCGCAGAGGCCATTTCCGAGATGGCGTCGCTTGGATTCATGGGCATGAACGTGCCCGGCGAATGGGACGGCGCGGGGCTCGATTATGTCTCCTATGCCGCTGCGGTCATCGAGGTCGCGGCCGGTTGTGGCGCCGTCTCGACCATCATGAGCGTGCATAACGGCGTCGGCTGCATGCCGATCCTGAATTACGGCGACGACGCGCAGCGTGAGAAATATCTGAAGCCCATGGCGCGCGGCGAGTGGATCGGCTGCTTCTGCCTGACCGAGCCTGACGCGGGCTCCGACGCCGCCTCGATCCGCACGCGCGCGCGGCGCGAGGGCGATCATTACGTCATCAACGGCGCCAAGCAGTTCATCACCTCGGGGAAGAACGCGAAGGTCGCGATCGTCTTCGCGGTGACCGATCCCGACAAGGGGAAGGCCGGGCTGTCGGCCTTCATCGTGCCGACGGATACGCCCGGCTTCCGCGTCGAGCGGGTGGAGTTGAAGCTCGGCCAGCATCCCTCCGACACCTGCGCCCTCGTCTTCGAGGACATGCGCGTGCCCGTCGCCAATCGGCTCGGCGCGGAAGGCATGGGCCTGAAGATCGCGCTCGCCAATCTCGAGGGCGGGCGCATCGGCATCGCCGCGCAGGCGGTCGGCATGGCGCGGGCGGCCTACGAGGCGGCGCGCGATTACGCGAAAGAGCGCAAGCAGTTCGGCAAGCCGATCTTCGAGCACCAGGCGGTCGCCTTCAAACTCGCCGACATGGCGACGCGGATCGACGCGGCGGAATTGATGGTTTTTCGCGCCGCCGCGCTGAAAGACGCGGGCCGGCCGTGTCTCAAGGAAGCCTCGATGGCGAAGCTGTTCGCCAGCGAGATGGCGGAGCAGGTCTGCTCCGACGCGATCCAGATTCACGGCGGCTACGGCTATCTCGCCGATTATCCCGTGGAGCGCATCTATCGCGACGTGCGCGTGTGCCAGATCTACGAGGGCACGAGCGAGGTGCAGCGGCTGGTGATCTCGCGGGCGCTGGCGGCGGGGGAGGGCGCGCGCCTGTCATCCCGGACGGCCGAAGGCCGATCCGGGATCCAGCCTCGAGACCTTCTTCTGGATCCCGGCTCTCCGCTTCGCTTCGGCCGGGATGACAGACCCGTCACGCGCCGAACTGCTCGCGCAGAATCCGCTCCTCCATCGAATGACCGGGGTCGTGCAGCAGCGTCAGGCCCACGGCGTGGTCCATTTCGACCTCGACGCGCGCGACCTTTCGGAATTCCGCGTGGTCGGCGACGGCGGCGACGGGGCGCTTGTCGGATTCCAGCACTTCGATCACGACTTTCGCGCGGTCGGGCAGCAATGCGCCGCGCCAGCGACGGGGGCGGAAGGCGGAGATCGGGGTGAGCGCCATGAGCGGCGCGCCGAGCGGCAGGATCGGGCCGTTGACCGAGAGATTATAGGCGGTCGAGCCCGCCGGCGTCGCGACCAGCAGACCGTCGGACACGAGTTCCTCCAGCCGCGTCTGGCCGTCGATGGAAATGCGCAGCTTCGCCGCCTGATGGGTCTGGCGCAGCATCGAGACTTCGTTGATCGCGCGCGCCTCGTGCGTCTCGCCGTCGTTGGCGGTCACGCGCATCACGAGCGGGTGGACGACGGAAGGGGCCGCGGCGGCCAGGCGCTCCAGCAGCCCGTCCTCGCGAAAATCGTTCATCAGGAAGCCGACGGAGCCGCGATTCATGCCGAAGACGGGGAGATTGCGGCCCATCAGCTTGTGCAGTGTCTGGATCATCAGCCCGTCGCCGCCGAGCGCGATGGCGACGTCGGCCTCGGCGAGCGGCGCTTCCCCGTAGAGCGCGACGAGACGCTCGCGCGCGGCCTCTGCCTCCGGCGTGCCCGAGGAGAGATAGGCGAGCCGCTGAATGTTGCGCGCGGCGACCGGAATGGTGGGCGGCATGGTCCTGCTCGTTCTGGCCGCCCTTGTAGGCTCTCGGCGGGCGGCGCGGAAGTGGCCGTTCGGACGGCGCTCAGATGAAGCGCGCGATCTGGTCGAGGGTCTTTTTCGAGATATCGGGCACGCGGCACCCCTCGGCCGGCTTGCCGACGACGAGAAGGACGATGGCCTTCTCGTTGTCCGGCCGGCCGCAGATTTCGTTGAGGAAGCCCATGGGCGAGGGCGTATGCGTCAGCGTCGCCAGCCCCGCCTCGTGCAGGGCGGCGATGAGGAATCCGATGGCGATGCCGACCGATTCGAGCGCGTAGTAATGTTTCACGCGCCGGCTGTCCGGTCCCCAGCCCCAGCGCTGCATGAAGACGGCGACCAGCCATGGCGCCGTTTCGAGGAAGGGCTTTTCCCAGCCGGTGCCGAGCGGCGTCAGCGCCTCCAGCCATTCCTCGCCGGCGCGGCCGTCGTAGAAGGCGCGTTCCTCGACCTCGGCCGCCTCGCGGATGCGCGACTTCACGGCGGGATCGGAAATGGCGACGAAGGTCCAGGGCTGCTGGTTGGCGCCGGACGGCGCGGAGCCCGCCGCCAGAATCGCCTGCTCGATGATGTCGCGCGGCACCGGATCGGGCGCGAAATCGCGCACCGTGCGGCGCTTGCGCAGGCGCGCGGCGAAGGCCTCCAGCCGCGCGCGGCTTTCTTCCGGCCCGATCGCCTCGAAGGCGAGGGGGATGGTGGAAAATTCGCTCATTCCTCCTCGGCGCCCGGCGTGTGCCGCAGCATGAAATGGCCGAAAGCCGAGGCGATGGGTTTCGCCGGATCGTCCTGCCAGGCCTGCGCCTCGAAAGCGACCACGCGGCGGCCCTGCTTGACGATCGAGGCCCTGGCGTAGGTGTCGAGCGGGCGGCCGGAGCGCAGGTAGTTGATGGTGAGGCCGATCGGCTTCGGCGGCCGCGCCACGCCGAGTTCCTGCGTGAGATTGAGGATCGCCGTCGTTTCGAGAAAGGCCCCGGTGATGCCGCCGTGAATCGCCGGCAGGATGGGATTGCCGATGATCCGTTCGGAGAAAGGCATGACCGGGACGCCGTCGACGCCGATGCGGATGCCGAGGCAGCGCGCGAAGGGGCTGTTGGCGAAGAGGCCCGTCGGATCGTCCGGCGCGTCGAGCGGCGGTGGAACGCGATAGTCGCCCGGCGGCTTGTCGCGCAGCATGTTGGTGCGGTTGGCGCCCGCCATGAAGCAAGCGGTGGCGGTCGCGACCGGCTCGTCCTCCGATTCCTGGTAGGCGGTCGCCCGCACGAAGGCGATGGAGCGCGTGACGCGCGTGCAGATGGCGTGGGCCTTGATCTCGAGGCCGGGCGTGGCGGGTTTCTGGTAGTCGATGCGCAGGTCGAGCGTGGCGATGGCGCGGCGGCCGTCGAGCGCGAGCTGTACGGCCATGCCACAGCTCTCGTCGAGCATGGCGGTGACGACGCCGCCGTGCAGCACGCCCGATTCGGTGTCGCCGACGAAGACCGGCCGATAAGGCAGGCTCGCCCAGGCTTCGCCCGGCTCGGCGCGGTCGAGTTTCAGGCCGCTGAGGTAGCCATAGACCGACCGGCGCTTGTGGATGGCTTTCGACAATTCCTCGAAGGACATCGTGGGATGGGGAGATGGTTCGGACATGGTGCTGTTCTAGCCGATGGGGACGAGGGGACCAAGGCTGGGGTTTCCCTCTCTCGCGGAAGCGGGAGAGGGAGATGGAGGAGGGGAATCGGGTAGGGAGCTTTGGGCATTCGCGTAGTCGTGTCCGGCAGACCCCACCCGCATCGCGGCATCGATCGACGCCGAGCCGGGACCGCTGGCCTCCGGCCGGCAAATGGAGGCAGAGGGCCGGCCGGAGGCCGGCGGTCCCGGGTGGCCGCTCAGGTCCTGAAGATGGAATGCGATGCTCTCGGGCCGACCGCAAACTCGAACCCTGCCCCCGATACCCGCGCGTCCCATTGCAGGAAGCGGTCGTGCGCCGCCAGGCATCCGGCCCACAATTCGTTCCAGATGTCGAAGGATTGCGGATGCAGCGGCGCGATCCCGCGCATCAGCCGCCAGCCGGTCTGCGTCACGCGCGCCCCGCCGTGGTCGGCCCGGCGCGAGCAGGCTTCGTCGCCGGCCATCGCCATCGCCATGAAGAAATCAGCGAAGGCGTCGGCGCCCGCATGCGACTGCCCGAGCATCCCCCGGCATTCGTCGTAGAAATGCATGCCGACGAGACGCGCGGCGCCGCCGATGAGTCCTTGCGCATCCTGGGGGCCGAAGAGGTCGATGGCTTCCGGAATCAGCGAGCGCACATATTCCATCGTGTAGTTGCGCGCGGCCTTGTCGAGCCGCGCCTGCGGCCATGTCGCGCTTTCCAGTTTCGGCGCCTTGGCGGGATCGAAGGGCGGCGCCTCCTCGGCCCGCGAAAAGCGCAGGCGGTCCTCGGGCGCGATGTCATGGTCGTATTCGATGTAATAGCCTTCGAGCCCGTCCTGCCCGTCCTGCCCGTCCGGCGTCTGCTTGGTGCAGACGAAGCCGAGGCGTGGATTGCCGAGCGTGACGCCATTGTGCGCGTGCCAGCCGCGCAGCACGGCGCGCGACATGTCGCCGGTGACGCCGCAGATGGCGGTTCCGTCCCAGATCCAGCGCGGCGGGGCGTAGCGCACCCAGGCCTTGCGGTCGCTTTCGGGCATGTATTCGACGCGCACGCCGCCGATCTGGTTGGAGAGATAATGATATTGCGCGCAGGCGACCGCATGCGGCAGGCCCGTCAGCCCGAGCTTTTCGAGGCCGGGCAGGAAGGTCGCCAGATGCTGGCGGCGGAAGATGCGGAAGAGAAGTTCGGACGCCGCGTCCGAGCAGCGCCGCGAGGCGACGCGCAGCAGGGAGCCCGTGAGAAAGGCGTGATAGAGGCGCGCCAGCGCGCGCCAGCCGGCGTTGGGGTCTGCGGTCATGCGTTTTCGATCTCGAGGTGCAGGAACTGGTTGAAGGCGCTCTTCTCGTAGTCGCCGAACGCCGCGCCGTCGCGGAATCCGCGCTTGCGGTAGAGCGCAAGCGCCGGCTCGAACGCCGGTCCGCTGCCGGTCTCGAGGCTGAGGCGCCGCATGCCGCGCTTGCGCGCCTGTGCGATGACATGATCGAGCAGCGCGGCGCCGACGCCCTGACGCAACGCGTCCGGCCGCGTGCGCATCGACTTCAGTTCGCCCGCGCCGTTCCGCAAATCCCGGAGGGCGACGACGCCGACCGTCTCGCCGTCGCGTCGCGCGGTCCAGACGACGACGCCGGGCGCCGTCAGCCCCGAAAGGTCGAGCGCGAATACGGCGCCGGGCGGGGAATTTTCGTTCATGCCGCGCAGGTGCAGGGCAAGCAGCGCCCGCGTGCTTTCGCCGGTTAAATCGTCCTGTTCGATCGACAGCATTGCAGCCCCGCGCGGCCGGCGCGCTTTTCTCCCGGCGCGCACAGGATAGACTGGCGCGACAACAACACAAATCAGGATGGAACGCTTGGGCGGGATACTGGAAGGCATTCGCGTGCTCGATTTCGGGCGCTATATCGCGGGACCCTATTGCGCGACGCTGCTCGCGGAATTCGGCGCGGACGTGATCCGCGTCGAGCGGCGCAGCGGCAGCGAGGATCGCTATGTGACGCCCGTCGGCGAGGACGGCGCGGGCGCCTTGTTCCTGCAGGTCAACCGCAACAAGAAGAGCGTGACGCTCGATCCGATGAAGCCGGAAGGGCAGGCGGTTCTGAAGAAGCTGGTGGCGACCGCCGATGTCGTGGTGGCGAACCTGCCGAAGCAGACATTGGAGGCGATGAAGCTCGACTACGACTCCCTCTGCGCGATCAAGCCGGACATCATCCTCACCACCGCCAACGCCTTCGGCGACGCCGGGCCGTGGTCGGACCGCGTCGGCTTCGACGGCGTGGGGCAGGTGATGTCGGGCGCGGTCTACATGACCGGCGACGGCGATCCGCCGTTTCGCGCGGCGGTCAATTACGTCGACTTCGGCACGGCGCTGCATTGCGCCTTCGGCACGCTCGCGGCCCTCATGGAGCGGCAGAAATCCGGCAAGGGACAGATCGTGCAGGGCGCGCTGCTGGCGACCGCGCTCTCCTTCGCCAACGCCACGCTGATCGAGCAGGCGGTGATTTCGGTCAACCGCATTCCGACAGGCAATCGCGGCCAGACGACCGCGCCCTCCGACATTTATCGCGCGAAGGACGGCTGGCTATTGTGTCAAGTGACGGGCCAGCCGCTGTTCAACCGCTGGGCGAAGCTGATGGGCGAAGACCATTGGCTGACCGATCCGCGCTTTTCCGACGATCTCAAACGCGGTGAGGCGGGGCCTGAAATCAGCGCGCGCATGGGCCGCTGGTGCGCCGAGCGCAGCGTGCAGGAGGCGGTCGATACGCTGGGCGCCGCGCAGATACCGGCGGCGCCGGTGCTGAGCCCGCAGCAGGCGCTCGACCATCCGCACGTGCAGGCGGGCGGCTTCATGCAGCCGCTCGATTATCCCGGCTTGGCGAACCCCGCGCCGGTGTCGCGCGTGGCGCTGAAACTGTCGCGCACGCCCGGCGAGATTCGCCATCGCGCGCCTGTTCTCGGCGAGCATACGGACGAGGTGCTCGGTTCGCTCGGCTACGATGCCGAAGCGATCGCCGCCTTGCGCGAAAAAGGCGTGGTCTGAATGCGCTTGCGGTGGGCCTATGTCGCATCCTTCGGCCTGCCGCTTCTCGCGATGCTCGCGTTCGGCGCCGCGGCGCCGGACGAGCTCGACGGCGTGCGCAATTTCTCGTTCGACGCCTATCAGCGCATTCGCCCGCGCGCGTGGTCGCCCGACACGCCCGTGCGCATCGTCGACATAGACGACGAATCCCTCGCAAAACTCGGACAATGGCCCTGGCCGCGCGCCCGGCTCGGCGCCGTGGTGAAAGCGGCGTCCGATCTCGGCGCGGCGACCATCGCCTTCGACATGGCCTTCGCGGAGCCCGACCGCCTCAGTCCCGAATTTTTCACGCGCGATCTCGACGCTGCGATGCGCGCGCGTGTCGCAACCGCGATGCAGGGCGTGGAAAGCTACGACGCGCAGTTCGCGCGCGAGATTTCCAGGGCGACGGTGGTGCTCGGCGCGATCATGACCAACGCCGGCGCGCCCGGCGCGAGCGCGCCGGTCAAGGCGGGGTTCGCCTTCGCCGGCGACGATCCGACGCCTTGGCTCGCCGATTTCGCGGCCATCGCCGCGCCGCTGCCGCAACTCGCCGAGCCCGCGGCAGGCGTCGGCGTGCTGAACTGGCTGCCGGGACGCGACCAGATCGTGCGCGAGGCGCCGCTGATCGTGCGCTCGGGACGGACGCTCGTCCCCTCGCTCGCGCTCGAGGCTTTGCGCACGGCGCAGGGCGCGTCCACCATCATCGTGCGCTCCTCCAACGCCAGCGGCCAGACGGCCTTCGGCGCCGCGACCGGCGTCAATGCGGTCAAGGTCGGCGACGTCGTGATGGCGACGGGTCCGCATGCGGAGCGGCGCATCTATTTCTCCCACTCGCAGCCCGGCCGTTTCATATCGGCATGGAAGCTTCTCGCAGGCGAAATTCCGCGTGAAGAAATCGAGGGGCGGATCATCCTGGTCGGCTCGTCGGCCGCCGGCGTGCTCGACCAGCGCGCGACGCCGCTCGACAGCGTCGCGCCGGGCGTCGAAATCCATGCGCAGCTCATCGAGCACGCGCTCGCCGGCGGCGATCTCGCGCGGCCGGACTGGGCGGCGCCGGCCGAACTCGTCGCCGCGTTTCTGCTGTCGCTGGTCGCGGCGCTGGCGGCCTCCGTCGTGCGGCCGTTTTTCGGCGCGCTGATCGGCGCGGTCGCCATCGCCGCCATGCTCGGCGTCGGCTGGTGGGCGTTCAGCGCGCATGGCGTGCTGATCGATCCGATCTTTCCCTCCGCGACGATCGTCGTCGCCTATCTCGCCGGCCTCGTCGAATTGTTCCGCCACGAGCGGAGCCAGAAGGCGCAGGTGAAGAACGCCTTCGGCCGCTTCGTCTCCCCGGCCGTCGTCGAACGGCTCGCGCTTTCGCCCGACAGGCTGACGCTCGGCGGCGAAAGCCGCGCGCTGACGCTGATGTTCTGCGACATGCGCGACTATACCGGTCTCGTCGAAGGGTTCGACGCCGCCGAGACCATCGCCTTCATGAACGATTACCTGACGCCGCTGACCGACACGGTGCTCGCGCATGGCGGCACGGTCGACAAATACATGGGCGACGCGATCATGGCCTTCTGGAACGCGCCGCTCGACGATTTCGCGCATGCGCGCAACGCCTGTCTCGCCGCGCTGGCGATGCGATCCGCGCTTGCGGCCTTCAACGCGTCGCGCGCAATTGTCGACGACACGAAGCAGCGGCCGCGCAAGGACGCGCATTTCGGCATCGGCCTCAACACGGGCGTCTGCGCGGTCGGCAACGTCGGTTCGGTCAAGCGGTTCGACTATTCGGCGATCGGCGATCCCGTGAACGTCGCGGCGCGTCTCGAAGGCCTCACGAAACTCTACGGCGTCGACATTCTCGCGAGCGAGGAGACGCAGGCGCAGGCGCCCGATCTCGCGTGGCTCGAGGTCGACTGCGTGCGCGTGAAGGGCCGCGAGGCGCCGACGCGGCTGTTCGCGCTCGTCGGCGACGCGGCGCTGGCGAAAAGCGATGCGTTCGGCGCGTTGCGCGCGCGTCACGCCTCGCTGCTCGATACGTATCGCGCGCGCAAGTTCGCCGCGGCGGCGGAGGCGGCGGAGCGCATGGCGGCGGACCATGACGAAACGGCCGCGCTCTACCGCGCCTTTGCGGCTCTCGCGCGCGAGGCGGCGACCTTGCCCGAGGGCGCGTGGAGCGCGGTGCGCACCCTCGAGAGCAAGTGAGAGGGGATCAGCGCGCGACGGGAACGCGCACGGCGGAGCCGACGACGCCGGAGGCCGAGACGCCGAGCTCTTCGAACTGGTCGCCGAGCCCATCGCGGGTGCGCCCGTCGATGATCGGGGCGGAGACGGCGACGCCCGCCGTGCGGCCGACGACATTGGCCGCGCCGATCGCCACCGTGCTGATCCGCTCGCCGAGACCAGCCCCGGAATCGCCGAGCGTCTGGCCGGAGGAGAGGCGCTCGCCGATCATCTGCACGACCTGAGGGCTCTCGGCGAATTTCGCATGGCCGGTCGGGTCGTCGGTCTTCACGTCGGTCAGGTCGACCACGCGGATGTCGGCCTGCTTCAGCTTGGAGCGGTAGGGCTCCACGTTGGGATTGATCGCGCCGACGCGGTCGGTCGAGCCCCAGAGCAGCCGCGACACAGCCAGCGCATCGTCGTCGCGCGAGACGAACAGAGTGAAGTCCGGCTTGGTCCTGCCCTCGTCGATCATCTTGATCTGGCGGCGGAACACATCCACGTCGACATCAGGGGCGGCGAGCATGACGTTCCTGATCTTGGTCGGAATGCCGCGCTCGCGGATCGACATCTGGCGCAACGCCTCGATCGCCACCCAATTGCCCATGGAATGAGCGAGGATCGAGATCTCGCCGACCTTGGGATCCTTCACCAGCGCCAGAAGCGCGGCCTCCAGCCCGTCGCGGGAATAATTGGCGCTCTCGCGGTCGTAGGCGTAGGCGAGCAGCTTGCCGCGCGAGGGCCAGGTGAACAGGACCGGCGTCACCTGCGCGCCGGAATCGTGCACGATCTGGGCGAAGCGGTAGACCGCCTCCTCGAAGCGCGTGTTGTAGCCGTGCACGAAGACGAGAACGCCGTGGCCCGGCTTGGCGACGACGCGCCGGTTCATGCGGCGGGTCGCCTCGCTAAGGTCGATCCGGTCGGCGCGCAGGGTCGCGAACTCGCGGGCGGGGTTGGGGGTGGCGGAGGAGGGCCACTGGACTTCGCCGATCTTCCGCGCGCCGTCCGGGGGGATCGAAACGGCGATGTCGGCGAAGGCGAGGCCGCGGCCGCGCTCGCCGTTGAACATTTCGCCAGGCGCGGCGTCGGCGTCCCGCGTCGTGGCGACGAGAAGGTCGACCGAGGACGCGCCCGCCACGGCCGAAGTCGGCACGAGCGTGCCCTCCGGCCGCCCGCCGCACCCCGCCAGCAGGGCGGCCAACGCAAGGGCGACCACGGCCCGAGCAGACGTCCTCGGATGCATCTCACCGTCCGCAAATCTGGATCGACGCGCAGCATTAGTATGGGCGGGGCCCAAAGGGCAAGTTTCGGAAGCTCTGGCGCCGGGCGAGGGCGTGCAAGCGCGCCTCCCGCCGTCGTTGGCGGCTGCCGGGCCGCCTATGGCCCGCGATCTTATTTCGCGCAGAACACGGTCAGATAGAACGGCGCGTCGGTCGCGCCGCCGCTAAGCGTTTCCGTGAGGAGGAAGACGCCGTTCGCGTTTCCCGAGCGCGGTTCCACCCCCGTCGCGACGACTTCGCCATTGAACACCGATACTGAGTAAAAGCACTGTGACACGTCGCGATTGAAATCCACCTCATAAGTGCCCGTGCGACCGGCTACCTTGGATGCGCCGGTGGCGCCGGCGCCGAAATTGATTGTCGCCGCCGCGCTCACCTGCGCGGCCAGGATCGCCATGCCGAGATTGTTGTCGCCGGCCGCCGAGGAGGCCGCGGCCGTCGGCATGGCCGCCGGGGAAGCCGCCGAAGGCGTCGCCGGTCCGGGTGCGGGCCGGTTGCGAGGGTCGGGCGTCGGGGTCTGGGCATATGCAAGCGTTGTCGCGAGAAGGGCGCCCAGCGCGCCGAGCGCGCGCCAACGAGAGAGTTTGCTCATGTGAACCTCCGGAAATTTCAGGTGTATCCGCCGCCCGTCAGGGGCGTGACGGTGCGGTCGAATCCATCGTAGGGCCCAAGGCGTCGCGCGCGCAAAGCGGCTTTTCGCCAGGCAGCGGAGGTTCGATTGCTGGACTTCTGCAGGGTCGTTTCTACGACCTGCCTGCGGTGAGCATCAGGACGAGCGAACGACATTGAGCGTCGGTCAGCGCGTGGATTTTTTGAGCCGCTGACGTCTGCGATCTCTCTCTTTGCGAAGCCCATGTCTGAGGCTGGCGATCGACCGCCATGCCGAAGCGGACAGGTCTGTAAACTCGATTACGGTCGAAGCCGTAAGGCATTGCGGAACATCGCGCGGATATGGTCTTCGATCCGGTCCAGGCCCGCCAGATGGGAGCGCCCGACCAGCTTGACGATCGCGTAGCGGGCGAGGAAGCCTTCGGTCGAGACGGCCAGACGCCCGATCCGCCCGGCGGCGATCATCGACGAGGCCGCCGCGATCACGCCCAGGAAGATCGCGTCGGTATTACAGGTCGCTTCGAGCAATTCGCCGATCGACTGGCTGTGCAGCGTCACCAATTCGTCCGGATGCGCCTGCGATCCGAATTGCTGAACGATATATCGAATGGCGTTCTCGTTGAATGGCGGGGCGGCGACCGGAAACCGGCGTATGTCCTCGACCGTCACTTTCTTCTTGCTCATCAGCGGATGCCCCGATCTGCAAAGCGCGCCGACCGGAAGCGGAGAAAGCGGCTCGACGTTGAGATCGAGTTCAGGCGGAACGGACAGAAGATCGACGACCGCAAGGTCCAGCACGCGGGCGCGCAGCGCCTGCAATTGCTGGACGGTCGGCGTCCGGATGAGCGAAATCCGCGTCCCGCTGTTCTCTGTCGCCGCCCAGGACAGCAGCGAGGAGCCGAGAATGGCGCCCGGCGTGGCGCTGAGCCCCAGTCGGAAGCGGCCGCCGCGGCCCTCCACGAGCGAACGCGCGGCGGTCGTGAGCGCGTCGCTGTCGGCGACGACATGTCGCGCGTGATCGAGCATGACGCGTCCTGCCGGCGTAAGTTCGTTGCGATGCCCGATGCGGTCGACCAGCGTCACGCCCAGGCCGGCCTCCAGCTCCGATATGCTGCGGCTGAAAGCCGATTGAGAGCAATTCAGTCGCTCCGCGGCCGCCCTGAACGATCCCGTCTGGGCGAGCGCGATGAAGCGGCGAAGATTTTGCACGGACTGGTCCATACATTTCATTATTTCGAACAAATGCTTCCAATCAATGCATTGGACGCAATCCGCCGACAGGTTTTATATTTCAGGGCGGTTCGGCTGAACGTTTAAGAAAAAATCGTCCGGATTTCATCTGGTTCGGCTGTTTGAAGCCGAGCCGCCACGTCGACGCAGCAGGGGGAAGATCATGTTCGAATGCGCCGAGACGAACGAGTCTGGCGGCGGCGCCACGCCGGAGCCGGCGTTTGGCTGCATCTGCCACAGCCCGGCCTTCGCGCGCCTCAACGCGCAGCTCAGCGCGCGAATGTCGCGGCGTTCTTTCCTGACCGGAGCCTCGGCCGGCGCGGCCGCTCTGGCGATGGGGGCAGGCGCCGCGCAGGCGCGTATTCCCGCCCCGCCTGCCGGACCGGTCGCCTTCGTCAACGTCAAGGTGTTCGACGGCGTGGCGAACGCGCTGCGCACGGGTCTGAGGGTCGTGATCGAGGGGCGTGTCATCAAGTCGGTCGAGCCGACGGACAAGCCGCTGGCGGCGGGCGTCCAGACGATCGACGGCGGCGGCCGCACCCTCATGCCCGGCCTGATCGACGCGCACTGGCACGCGATGATGGCGTCCGTGCCGATGGCGGCGCTGCTGACGGCCGACATCGGCTACATCACGCTGCTGGCGGCCGAGGAGGCCGAGCGCACCCTGATGCGCGGCTTCACCAGCGTCCGCGACATGGCGGGGCCGAGCTTCAGCCTCAAGCGCGCCATCGACCAGGGCCTCAACGCCGGGCCGCGCATCTGGCCGTCCGGCGCGATGATCTCGCAGACGAGCGGGCACGGCGATTTCCGCTTTCCCTACGAAGTGCCGAGCGCCAACAATGCGCCGCTCAGCCACGGCGAGGCGATGGGCGGCGGCGTCATCGCCGACGGCGTGGACGCCGTGCTGAAACGCGCGCGCGAACAGCTCATGCTCGGCGCCAGCCAGTTGAAGCTCGCCGCCGGCGGCGGCGTCGCCTCCAACTACGATCCGATCGACGCGAGCCAGTATACCGAGCCGGAATTCCGCGCCGCCGTCGAGGCCGCGGAGAACTGGGGCACCTATGTCGCCGTGCACGCCTATACGCCGCGCGCGATCCAGACCGCGCTGCGCGCCGGCGTACGCTCGATCGAGCACGGCCAGATGATGGACGAGGCGACCGCGAAGATGATCGCCGACAAGGGCGCCTGGCTCAGTTCGCAGCCCTTCATCGACGACGGCGGCAGCTCCTATCCGGAAGGCTCGCCCAACCGGATCAAGCAGCTCGAAATGTACCGGGGCACCGATACCGCCTTCGATCTGGCGAAGAAGCTGAAACTCAAGACGGCCTTCGGCACCGACATCCTGTTCAACCCCCCGCAGGGGACCGCGCTGCAGAGCGTGCGGCTCGCCAACATGGCGCGCTGGTATGCGCCGGTCGACGTGTTGAAAATGGCGACGAGCGCCAACGCCGAACTGCTGGCGATGGCGGGCCCGCGCAATCCCTATCCGGGCAAGCTGGGCGTCGTCGCCGAAGGCGCCTTCGCCGACCTGCTGCTGGTCGACGGCGATCCGACCGCCGACATCAGGCTGGTCGCCGATCCCGCCAAAAATTTCGTCGTCATCATGAAGGACGGCCGCATCTACAAGAACACGCTGTCGAAGGGCTGAGCGGCGCAGGGCCGGATCCGTCGATTTCTTCAGGGAGACCGGACAGGAGGCGCGGATGAGACGCAGTTCGACGCTGGCGGCGCTTCTGGGCATGGCCGCGTGCACGGCGCAGGCCGCCGACCTTCCGCAACCCGTCCCGCCGCCGGCGCCGCCGGAGGCCGGATCGGCGCGTCCCGATTGGGCGCTTCAGGTCACGCCCTATCTGTGGGCGTCGGGATTGAACGGCCGCGTTTCGCCCTTTCGTCTCGCGCCGACCGTTCACGTCGAAAAGTCGTTCGGCGACGTGATGAAGAACTTCAATATCGGCGGCTTCCTGCATGTATGGGCGCGCAAGGGATCGTTCGTCGCGAACGCCGACATCATGTACGTCAGCACGACGGACAGCCATTCGGTCGATCCGCTGCCGTTCGTCGGCTCGGTTCGCGCGCGGCTCACGACCGGGCTGTTCTACGCCACGCTCGTGGGCGGCTATCGCGTTCTGGACGTGGGCCCCGTGACCTTCGACGCGCTCGCCGGCGGCCGGCTCTGGAATGTCTCCAACCGGGCGTCGATCGATTTTGCGTTCGTGTCGCTGGGCTTCGCCAAGTCCCTGACCTGGGTCGATCCCGTGGTCGGCGGGCGCGCCTTCTGGCGCCTGACCGACGCGTTCTCCATCCAGGCGCAAGGCGATATCGGCGGTTTCGGCGCGGGCTCGAAACTGACCTGGCAGGCGCTGGGCACGCTCAACTACGCCTTCGCCGAGCATTTTTCCGCGTCGCTCGGCTACAAGGTCTTGAGGACGAATTACGCGCGCGGCGGATATGTGTTCGACGTGACGATGTCGGGGCCGGTGCTGGGCGTAACCTATCGATTCTGACGTCGCGTATCGGGCGGCTCCTGAGTCTGCCGTGGATCCTCTGGGCGTTAGCGAGTTCAGCAAGCCGGACCGAGTGCGTGACTCTCAACAATCACTGCTACGCTGTTTGATGCCGGAAGCATCGCATTCCAAGGACAGGTGAAGACATGAAAAGCGCCGCCATTGCTTATCTTGCCTCGATTCTCTTCCTTTCTGCGACGACAGTGCAAGCAGAGCCAAGGTTCAAGAACGAAGCCGATCTTGTCCACTCGGTCATGCCCGGGTTCGTCAACATCTACAATCGCGGCGTCAAGGAGAGCGGCTCCGGCCCCGCACAAATCAAGGATGAAGTTGGATCCGGCTTCATCATTGACCCGAACGGCCTCATCGTTACGAACAGTCATGTCGTCAATGGCGCATATGCCCTGTTCGCGACTCTCAGCGACGGGACGCATGTTCCGGCCAAGCTTGTCGGGAAATTGCTCATTTTCGATCTCGCCTTGATCAAGGTCGATGTCGGTCATCCCTTGACGCCAGCGAGATTGGGCGACAGCGACAAGCTGCGACTCGGTGAGCGCGTTGTTGCGATCGGCAATGCGCTGGGGTTTTCGAGTTCGGTCTCGTCGGGCGTCATCAGCGCCTTTCACCGTCAAGTCGGGCTCAGCAACTACGATGACCTGATTCAGACCGATGCGACAATCAATCAGGGCAATTCCGGTGGTCCACTGTTCAATATGGATGGCGAGGTGATCGGCGTTAACCAGGCGATTTACACCCGCAACGGTGGAGGATCGATCGGTATCGGTTTTTCCATTCCGATCAACGCCGCGAAAGCCGCTCTTGCTGCGATCCGCCGGGACGGCCGGCCTCGCGTCGGTTGGCTGGGCGTGAGCGGGCAGACGTTCTCCTCCGAAATGGCCGATGTTTCGCGCATCGCAGTCCGGCAGGGCGTGATCGTCTCGGATATCGCAAAGAATGGCGCCGCCGCCGAGGCGGGGATAGAAGTCGGCGACATCATCCTGAAAGTCGGGTCGCAGAATATCGACCGCATGGCGACGCTGAACCGAATTGTCGCCATGTCGCTGAACAAGACTGTTCCCTTTGATATTCTTCGCAAAGGCAAACCGCTGACACTCAGTGTTTCCATCAAGGAATTGCCGCAGGATGTCTGGACGCCGACAATGCCTTCGGCGCCGAAAATCAAGTCTCTTGCGGATCTCGGCATCACGTTCGCGGCGTCGCCCGGACCTGATGGCGCGGTTGTAGAAAAGGTCGCGGAAAGCAGCATCGCCTGGAGCGAAGGGGTTCGGCCCGGGGATGTCGTGCGTAAAGTCGGCGACAGGGATATCCGCTCCGCGGAAGAACTTGAAACGCTCATGCTGGGTTTAAAGGCCAAGGGCGACGACGGAGCGCTGGTGCTTCTCGGCGGCCCGAACGGAGCGCGCTGGATCGCCTTTGCGATAAAAGAATGAGCGGAAACAGGACGGCCGTCGTTTCTTTGCAAGAAAGATCCGACGGCCGCGTGTTTGGCGTCAATTAGGCGTGCGCTGTGGAAGAACCGGATGCCAAATAGCGAGACGGTGACAGGCGGCCGTAGACTTGCCGCTTTGGAAGACGGCGACCTTCCTGGCTGCGCTGCGGCATGACCGCATCGAGGCGCCCTGCCTGTTCGACAACCGATGCCCGAGCGACCAGCGATGACGATCGCCAAGGCCAGTCTTACCCGCAAGCGCAATAGGGGGAGTGGCTATACAAGTCGCTCGAATTATCGAACTGAAACCATTACCGTTTTTTTTGCGATGATGGTGCCGGGTGAGGGGATCGAACCCCCGACCTTCGGTTTACAAAACCGCTGCACTACCGCTGTGCTAACCCGGCGCCGGCCGCGCGGGGCGGCCGGGAGGCCCGTTGATCGGCGATTTGCGCCCCGAAATCAAGGCGCGGGCCTTGGTGGGGAGGGGCGCCTAGCGCCGTTTCCCGTCGCCGGCATAGATGTCGCGGTTCCGGGTCTCCGGGATGAAGATCATGCCGACGACGGCGGTCATGATCGCCACGACGATCGGATACCAGAGTCCGTAATAGATATCGCCGGTCTGGGCGACCATGGCGAAGGAGATCGCGGGCAACAGGCCGCCGAACCAGCCGTTGCCGATGTGGTAGGGCAGCGAGACCGAGGTGTAGCGGATGCGCGTCGGGAAAAGCTCCACCAGCGCGGCGGCCAGCGGTCCGTAGACCATGGTCACGAACAGGACGAGCACGAACAGAAGTCCGACGATCCCCGCCGTCTGCGCGCGGAAGACGTCGAAGAGGCCGCTCATGCGCACGATGCCGGGGTCGTCGGCGCGCGGGTAGCCGGCGGCCAGCAGCGCCGCGTGGATCGCCGCGCCCGTCTCGGCCGGCCGCGCGGAATCGAAGGGAAGGTCCTTGCCGTTGATGCGGACAAGGGTCGCCGCCGCGCCCGGGGACGGCTCGACGGCGTAACGCACGGAGCTTTGCGCGAGCGTCTGGCGCGCCATGTCGCAGGAGGTCTTGAAGACGCGCGTGCCGATCGGGTTGAAGAGCGATCCGCATTGCGCGGGATCGGCGACGACCGACACGCGGACGGTTTCGATCGCCTTGTCGAGGGCCGGGTTGGCCAGGCTCGAAATCTGCCGGAAGACCGGCATGTAGGCGAGCGCGGCGATCAGGCAGCCGACGAGAATGATCGGCTTGCGGCCGATGCGGTCGG
>DAIRCS010000032.1:0-9385 GCA_036796555.1 Rhodoblastus sp.
TGACCGGCAAGAACGTCACGGAATGCATGGGCGGCGCCCGCGCGATCACCGAGACGAACCTGTCGGAAATGTACGACACGTCCTGCGATCCGCGCCTCAACGCCGAACAGTCGATCGAAGTGGCTTTCCTGGTGGCCGAACTGCTCAAGGACGAGCGCCAGGCGCGTGGCCTGCCGCAGGTTGACGCGGCGGAGTGATCAGAGGCTCGCGCAGGCGGCAGGCCTACGCGAGCTTTGGGCGCGCATTTGTGATGACTTGTTACGATGCAATATCGTCATTGTGGCATTGCGCTCGCGCAATGCCATCCGCGCGCTTATATCCTTCTCATGACGAAATTCCCGACCTTTTTCATCTCGCACGGATCGCCCAACATGATCCTGCACGAGAGCCCCGCGCGCGATTTTCTGTCCGGCCTTGGCAGGACGATCCCGCGTCCCGACGCCATCCTCATCATGTCCGCGCATTTCGAGACGGATCAGCCGGTTGTCGTCGCCGACGAACAGCCGAAGATGATCTACGACTTCGGCGGCTTCGAGCCGGAGATGTATACGATGCAATATCCGGCGCCGGGCGCGTCCGGCCTCGCGGTCGAGGCGGCGCAGCTTGCGGAGCGCGCGGGTTTCAAGGCGGTCGCCGCTGCCGGCCGCGGCTACGATCACGGCACGTGGGTGCCGCTCAAGCTGATCTACCCCGACGCCGATATTCCGGTGGCGCAGATTTCCGTGCAGCCGCATCGCGGCGGCGCGCATCATGCGGCGGTCGGGCGCGCTCTCGCGCCGTTGCGGGAAAAGGGCGTGCTGGTCATCGGCTCCGGCGGGGCGACGCACAATCTGCGCGCGCTCTATACCGGCGGCTATACGGACGAAGATCCGGCGCCCGCCTGGGTCGCCGATTTCGACGAATGGGTGCGCGACAAGGCCGAGGGCGGCGATCTCGATGCGGTAGCCGATTATGAAAAGTCGGCGCCATTCGCCCGTGAAAACCATCCGAGCCCCGAGCACTTCCTGCCCATGCCCTTCGCCTTTGGCGCGGCGGGCGAGGGCGCGAAGGGCGAGCGCATTCACGCTTCCGTGCAGCGCGGCGTGCTGATGCTCGACGCCTACCGCTTCAACTGACGATCGAAAGCCCGGCCGCGTTCCACTTGCGGCAGGGCAGGTCGGGCGCGACATGGTCGAGCCGCTTGGTCATGCGGACCGTTCGCGCCTCCAGCCCCGGCGACAGCCGATAGCCGCACGCCTGTGCGAGCCCGATCATGGAATCGTTGCTGCGCAGCGTGTCGCCGAACAGGGTTTCGATGCCGTCGGCCGCCACGCGCTGCTCGATCAGCCCCAGCAGGACCGCGCCGAGCCCGCGTCCGCGAAAATCGTCGGCGAGCGACAGGCCGAATTCGCCTTCGCGCTCGGGACAGGACAAAGCCACGCGCGCCTCGCCGACGATGGTCTCGCGCTGCGCGCCTTGCGCGACGAGCAATAGCGTGAGCCGGTCGCGCTCGTTGGCGGCGAGCGCGCGGGCGAGTTCGCCCGGCGGCAATTCGCGCAAGGGTCCGAAGAAGCGGTTGGCGCGCGATGGCGGCGACATGCGCCGCACGTAGTCCTGCAGCGCGTCGCCGTCGTCGGCGTGGATCGAGCGAAGCCAGAGATCGGCGTCCGATGCGCCGCGCGCGCGTGGCGCCTCGATACGGAGGGGAAGCGGCGACGCCATGAAAACGCTCCATCGGTCGACAGGAACATCGCGGGCCGCCTGTGCGGCCGGCTTGCGCGATCCTTCCCGAGGCTGGGCGAACGCGCGCCGCGCGACAAACGATTTTGTTTCAGCCGACGCGTGAGACTTTCTCGCCGTCGCGCGCTCGCATCCGCCTTGTTGTCGTCACAGACCCGGCGCTACACAGCGCCACGAATCCGGAGAAGTCCCATGTCCGAAGCGCGCCATGTCTACGATCCCGGCCAGCGCGCCTTTCACTGGCTGATGGCGGCGATGATTTTCGTCGCGCTCGGCCTCGGCGTCTGGGCGCACACGATGGCGCCCGGAACGCCGCTGCGCGTGCAATTGCTGTTCTTCCACAAGTCGCTCGGCATGTTCGCGCTCGCGCTCCTGCCGCTGCGCGCGGTCTGGCGTCTCGTGAAAGGCGCGCCGCCCTATCGCGCGCCGCTTGCGCCGCATGTGCGTGTCGCCTCGCATCTCGCGCACGCCGCGCTCTATGCGCTGATGGCCGCGCTGCCGATCGCGGGCTATGTCTCGTCGGGCGCGGGCGGCCACGATCTTCCGTTCTTCGGCCTGTTCCATTGGCCGTTGGTCGTTTCCGTCGACAAGGCCCTGTCGAAGGCGGGCGACGTCGCCCATTACTGGCTCGCATGGGCGGCGGCGCTGGTGATCGCGCTGCATCTGGCGGCGGTCGGCTGGCACCAGTGGATCAGGCGCGACGAAGTTTTGGGCCGGATGGCCCGCGCGCGCTGACTCAGATCGTCGCGGCGAGTTCCGCGAGCTGGTCGGCGGCTTTGCCCCAGCCGTCGTGAAAGCCCATCTTCTCGTGCGCCTCGCGGTCGGCGGCGGACCAGTGCAGCGCACGCGCCGTGTAGCGCGTCTTGCCGCCTTCGTCCTCGAAAGTGACGATGGCCGTGAAGAACGGCTTTTCCGAAGGCGTCCACGCGTCCGTATAGGCGTCGGTGAAGACGATGCGTTCGCCCGGAACGACGTCGAGATAGACGCCGCGGTTCGGAAAGCGCTCGCCGTTCGGCCCGTTGATGAACATGGTCGACGCGCCGCCCGGCCGCACGTCGGTCACGACGTCGGACACGAACCATGGCTTGGGGCAGAACCATTGCTCCATCAGCTTCGGATCGGTCCAGCAGCGAAACAGTTTTTCGCGCGGCGCGTCGATCAGGCGGGTGAGGACCAGTTCGCGGTCGTTGGTCGTCTCGCTCATTCGTTCGTCTCCCTCTTGCCGAACAGCCCCGCCAGATGATTGCGCAGGTGATCGAGGCATCCGGCCGCGACCGATGCATCGCCATGCGCTTTCGCGAGCACGAAAGCGCCCTGGATGACCGCCTGCATGTAAAGCGCCAGCCCGCGCGCGCCGCCCGGCGCGTCGACCTTTCGCGCGCGCATGGCTTCGGCGACGTCGGCCTCGAGCATGTCGACATGCGCATCGATCGATTGCGCGCAGGCCGCGCGCACCGCGGGATGGGTGAGATAGGCTTCCTGCGCCATCGTGCCGACGAGGCAGGTGAAGGCGGGCAATTCGCCCTGCATCAGGCCTTTGCGGAAATCGACATAGCCGAACACGCGCGCGACCGGATCGGGCAGGGCGCGATAGGGCGCCGCGGCGAAAATCGCGTCCGCCATCTCCGAGAAGCGCTCCGCCGCCGCGACCGCCGCCGCTTCCTTCGATTTGAAATGGTGGAAGAAGGCGCCCTTGGTGACGCCGGCCGCCGCGCAGAGTTCGTCCACGCTCGCGCCCGCATAGCCCTGCGCGCGGATCACGCGCGCGGCGGCGTCGAGAATCCTGTCGCGGGCGGTCTGCTTTTCGGGGTTCATCTGAAATGCATACCAACTGGTCGGTATGCAATCAATGAAAAATCGACAGCGATCCCGGATAACCCGCTTCCTTGTCCGCCGGGCCATCGCATATGCGCGGACAGGTCGCCCTTAACATTGCCGTTCTGGTCTGCGACAACCCGCTGCCCGCGCGACTCGCGCGGCGCATAATCGTGAGCGCCATGTCAGGTCCGGTCGTCCGTTTCGCGCCATCGCCCACGGGGCGCATTCACATCGGCAATGCGCGCACGGCGCTGTTCAACTACCTCGTCGCCGCGCGCGCCGGCGGGCGCTTCATTTTGCGCTTCGACGATACCGACCTCGAGCGCTCGACGGCGGAATTCGCCCGCGGCATCGAAATCGATCTTGCCTGGCTCGGCATCGCGCCGCATTTGACCGTGCGCCAGTCGGACCGCGTCGCGCTCTATGAAGCCGCCGCCGCGCGCCTGAAGGCGATGGGACTGCTCTATCCTGCCTACGAGACGCAGGGCGAGCTCGACCGCCGTCGCAAGCTCAAGCAGGCGCGGGGACTTCCGCCGATCTACGATCGCGCCGCGCTCGCGCTGACCGACGCCGACCGCGCGAAGCTCGAGAGCGAGGGCCGAAAGCCGCACTGGCGGTTCAAGCTCGACCATCGCGTGATCGACTGGCAGGACGGCGTGCGCGGCCATTGCCATATCGATTGCGCGTCGCTGTCCGATCCTGTGCTCGTGCGCGAGGACGGCTCGTTTCTCTACACGCTGCCGTCCGTCGTCGACGATATCGAACTCGGGATCACCGATGTCATTCGCGGCGAGGATCACGTCACCAACACCGCCGTGCAGATCCAGATCGCCGAGGCGCTCGCCGGCGCCGGAACGGCGCCGCGTTTCGCGCATCACAACCTGCTCGTCGACGCCTCCGGCGCGGGCCTGTCGAAGCGCTCGGGCGCGCTCTCCATCGCCTCGCTGCGCGACGGCGGCATCGAGGCCCTCGCCGTGGCGGCGATCGCGGTTCTGACCGGATCGTCCGATGAGGTGCACGCCGTCGGCTCGCTCGTCGAACTCGCGCAGATGTTCGATCTCGCCCATGTCTCGCGCAACGCCGCGAAATTCGATCCCGCCGATTTGCGCACGCTGACGCAGCGGACATTGCTCAAGCTCGATTTCGAGAGCGTGCGCGACCGTCTCGCCGCGCATGACATTGTCGGCGCCCATGCCGAAGCCTTCTGGCTCGCGGTCCGCGGCAATCTCGATCAATTCCTCGATGTCTGCGACTGGTGGCGCGTCGTCGACGGCGAGATCGCGCCCGTGATCGAGGACGCGGAATTTTGCCGCATCGCCTGCGGCCTCCTGCCGGTCGAGCCCTGGGACGACAAGACCTGGAGCGTCTGGACGTCCGCGGTCAAGGGCGCGACGGGCCGCAAGGGCAGGGAGCTTTTCCACCCGCTGCGCCTCGCGCTCACCGGCCGCGAGACCGGGCCCGAACTAGCGAAACTGCTGCCGCTGATCGGCCGCGCCAGGGTGGCGGCGCGTCTCGGAAGTTAGAGCGGTTCATTAAGTGGAAACAGCGCCGTCATTGCGAGCCGACGGGTCGCGGAGCGCGCCCGAATCCCGGCTGCCTTAGCCTGCGCCGCGTTCCGGCGGCACAAGGCGGGGGCGTCCCTCGTCGTCGATCGCGACGAAGGTGAAGGTCCCCACCGTCACCTTCTCGCGAACGTCCGTGCGAAAACGCCGCGCCCAGGCTTCCACGTGGATCTTCATCGACGTCCGCCCGACGCTGTCGACGCGCGTGTAGACACAGAGCACGTCGCCGACCCGCACGGGCTTCACGAAGGTCATGGCCTCGATGGCGACGGTCACCACGCGCCCCTGCGCGCGGTCGACGCCGGCGATGCCGCCTGCCTGGTCCATGCGCGAAAGAACCCAGCCGCCGAAGATATCGCCGTTGGCGTTGGTGTCGGCCGGCATGGCGACCACGCGAATGGTCACCTCGCCGCTCGGCTCGGCGTCGGTCGGCGGCTTGCTGTCCTGGGGCATGAAACGGTCTCGCAGCTCTGGCTGCGCTCTTTTCCCGCGCGCGGCGGCGCGACGCAAGCCGCGCCGCAACCGTCAGTCGCGGCGGAAATCGATGCCCGAGGAGTCCTGGCCGGCGGTCGGCGCGCGCGCGCCCATGTCCCGCTCCTCGGCGCTTTCCTGATCGGCGGCGCGCTTCTGCCGCTCCAGCAGCCTTTTCATCGCCTCGGGATCGAAGGCGGTCGCCTTGCCGCCCTTCGCCTTGCCTTTGGCGTTGGCCTGGCCCGCCTGCTGCGGCCGCGACAATTCCTCCGCCTTTTCCGGCGTGACGAGAATGTCGCCCTTGCGTCCCTCGCCGAGCAGTTTTTCGGCGTCCACGAGCGCCTCGGCCCAGCTCTGGCCGGGCTTGCGGCAGGAGCATTGCGGCACGACCTGCTTCTCGTATTTGAAGGCGTTTTCGAGGTTCGTATAGGGGTCGCCGTCGATCGACACGGCCGTCTTCATGTCGCGCGGCGTGCGCGTATAGAGCTTGACCTCGGCGGCCGGGCACTGCGCCGCGCACATTTCCTGCAGGTCGGCCAGATTGGCGCGTCGCGCCGAATAGGAAATCGGGAAGAACGACCCGTCGCAGGTGCGCACACAGATCGCTTCCGATCCGCCGCGCGGCGTGTCGTCCTGCGGCTCCATGACGGCGCCGTCGTCCGGCTGGCCGGCGGGCGGGTAGACGATCTGGTCGCGCCCGCCGAAAAGCTGCTCGATGAAATTCGGCTGCTGTCCGCGGCAATAGACCTCATACTGGTTCTGCAATTGCTGTCGCAGTCCGCCGCCGCCATAGGCCGCGCGCTGCAATTGCGCGACGCTCGCGCGCAGGCCCTCGATGCGGGCGTTCAGCCCGTCGCATTGCGCCGGCCGGTCGTCGAAGAACAGAAAATGCGGGCGGCCGCAACCGATGGCCCGGGCGTGCGCCGAGAGCCGCGCGATCTCGCTCTGCTGGCGGTTCGCCGCGACTGCGGCCTTCTGCGAGCCGCCGCTGGCGCCGGCGGCGGCGATCTGCTGCGCCAGGCGGGCGCAGTCGACAACCTGCGCAACCGCGCGCGGCATGGGCGACGCGGCGACCGACAGGGCGAGGATTATGCCGGCGGGCCTCATGCCGGCCAGGAAACGCATTGAAACCGCTCTCTCCGGCGCAGGCCGGGGTTGGACGAATCTCTTCTGGGCGGCGATTGTGGCGATGTCGCGCCGAAACGCCAAAACGGCGCTGGCGCGAGGCTTGCGTGGCCTCTTCCCACCGGCCGCCGCAGTCGCCATATGTGCGGCGCGCCCGCCGGTCGGGCCACGGAGAAATCGATGTCGTCGCCGAAAACCGCTCGCCTGTTGCTCGCCGTCGCGCTCGGCCTCGCGGCCGCCGGCCCCGCCGCGGCGCAGGAGCTGATCTTCCGCAAGTCCACGACCTTCAAGATGCTCACGCCGAACGACAAGCTGGCGACCTACGCCATCGACGATCCCGCCGTCGACGGCGTCGTCTGCCATTATACGGTGCCGGAAAAAGGCGGCGTGTCCGGCATGTTCGGCGTGGCCGAGGAATTGTCGGACGTCTCGATCGCCTGCCGCCAGTATGGGCCGATCAAGATCAAGGAGAAGTTCTCGCAGGGCGACGTCGTCTTCAGCGAGCGCCGGTCGCTCGTGTTCAAGCGCATGCAGATCGTGCGGGGCTGCGACACCCGGCGCAACGTGCTGGTCTACATGGTCTATTCGGACAAGCTGATCGATGGCTCGCCGAAGAACTCGACTTCGGCCGTGGCGATCCAGCCGTGGGGCGCGACCAACGATGTCGTGCGCTGCGCGGATTTCACGAAGGATTGAGGCGGATAGGTCCGGCTCAATTGTCGCAGGTGACGACCAGCGAGCCCGATTTCACCTGATTGGCGATCGGCTGGACCTTCGCGGCGTCTTCCTGCGTTTCGGACTTGATCGCGCCCGTCACGTCGTCGGCGCGGCCGAACGACACGGACTGGCCGTAGCCGTGCGCCTCGCACCACGCGTCCGCGACCACGCGGCCGCAGGCCGTGCCGTTGGTCAGGCATTCCGTGATGCCATAGCCCTCGTTGTCGTTGATGACGAAGGAGTTGCGGCCGGCGGCCTGCGCCTGGTTGCGGCCGGCGATCGCGGCCAGCGCGAGGCCCGCCATCAGCGGCAGGACGATGCGGGGGAGAACGCGGTGCTCGAACTCGACGAAAGTCATCAGGGGGCTCTGGCGTATGGACCCGAGGGGCCGCCCGATATTCGGCGGCGGCGGTTTCCAAACGGTTAAGAAACGCGCCTTGCGCGGGCTTGACGCGGGGCGAAACTTGCCCTCATGGTCCCGCCCATGACGAAAACCGCCCGCATCTGCCGGAGCATTATTATCCGCTAGCCCACCCGCTGGCTGGATCCGTCATGTCCTTACCCGATTTGGATGGTCCGGCCGGCAGGCCAAAGGATTGTTCATGTCGACGCCACGCCTCAGGCTCTACAATACGCTGACGCGCGCGAAGGAGGATTTCGTCCCCATCGATGCGGACAATGTGCGCATGTATGTCTGCGGCCCGACGGTCTACGACTATGCGCATATCGGCAACGCGCGCCCCGTCATCGTCTTCGACGTGCTCTATCGCCTGCTGCGCCATCTCTACGGCGCCGATCACGTGACCTATGTCCGCAACATCACGGACGTGGACGACAAGATCAACGCGCGCGCCGCCGAGCGCGGCATATCGATCCGCGACCTGACCGAAGAGACGAACAGGATTTTTCAGGCGGATGTGAAGGCGCTCGGCTGCCTCGAGCCGACTGTCCAGCCGCGCGCGACGGAACATATCGCCGAGATGATCGCGATCATCGAGCGGCTGATATCAGGCGGCCACGCCTATGCGGCGGACGGCCACGTTCTCTTCTCCGTGCCCTCCATGCCCGACTACGGCCGCCTGTCGCGCCGCCCGCTCGACGAGATGATCGCCGGCGCCCGCGTGGATGTCGCGCCCTACAAGAAGGGCGACATGGATTTCGTGCTGTGGAAGCCCTCGTCCGACAGCGAGCCCGGCTGGGACAGCCCGTGGGGCAGGGGGCGTCCGGGCTGGCACATCGAATGCTCGGCGATGAGCTGGAAGCATCTCGGCGAAACCTTCGACATCCACGGCGGCGGCATCGACCTCGTCTTCCCGCACCACGAAAACGAAATCGCGCAATCGCGCTGCTGCTTCGACATGCCGGTCATGGCCAACGTCTGGATGCACAACGGCTTCCTGCAGGTCGAAGGCGAGAAAATGTCGAAGAGCCTCGGCAATTTCGTGACGATCCACGAATTGCTGCACACGGAGAAGTTCGGCGGTCGGAAATGGCCCGGCGAAGCGCTGCGGTTCGCGATGCTGAAGACGCATTACCGGCAGCCGATCGATTTCTCGGTGCGCGCGCTGGAGGAGGCGGAAAAGACCTTGCAGGATTGGGCGGCGGCGACGGTCGACGCCAAACCCTCCGCGATCACGCCCGAATTTGTCGAGGCGCTGAGCGACGATCTGAACTTTGCGCGCGCCGAAGCGCATCTTCATCAATTGCGCCGAAGCGATCGTTCCGCTTTGCTCGCCAACCTGCGGCTTGTCGGCGTCGATCTCACGCCATTCGCGCCGGTCGCAACGCAAGTCGACGCAGCGCTCGCCGCGCAAGTCGAACGGAGCCTCGCCGCCCGCCTCGAAGCCCGCAAGGCAAAGAATTGGGCCGAATCCGACCGCATCCGCGACGAGCTCCTCGCGCTGGGCGTCGTGCTCAAGGACAACAAGGACGGCGCGACGACGTGGGAGGTGAAGCGGTGACGATCCGCCCTC
>DAIRCS010000032.1:9395-29451 GCA_036796555.1 Rhodoblastus sp.
CTCGCCGGCCCCCACTCCCGCCGCGCAGCGAGCCGGGTGGGGTGGGAGTGTCGCGCCCATGAAACTCATCGACCGCGCGCGCGAGTTGCGCAAGCAGATGACGCCGCAGGAAACCCGGCTGTGGCTGCGTCTGCGCGCGCTGCGTCCGCAAGACCTGCACTTCCGACGTCAGGCCCCGTTCAAGGGCTATTTCCTCGATTTCGTCTGCTTCGAAAGGCGTCTCGTAGTCGAAATCGACGGCGCGCAGCATGGCGTGGCCAAGCAGGCCGCGCATGACGAGCGGCGCGATACAGTCCTGCTTGACGAAGGCTTCGTCACTTTGCGCTTCTGGAACAGCGACGTGAATTTCGACATCAACGCGGTTGTCGACACGATCTGCGCGCGCGCGATGACGCGGCCGGCAGCGCGAGACTTCCACCCCACCCGGCTCGCTGCGCTCGCCACCCTCCCCATGAAGGGGAGGGACGGGCGCGATGAAGCGTCGGGGCCAACGCCTGGAGAGGCCCCATGACCATCTCCCTCCGCCCCTTCCTGCCCGCAGACGCGCCTGCGCTCGCGCGGCTGTTTCGCGAGAGCGTCGAAATTCTCGCCGAGGACGACTACACCGAGGACCAGCGCGCCGCCTGGGCGGCCGCTTCCGACGACGTCGCGGCCTTCGCGCAGCGGCTCGCCGGCGCGCTCACGCTCGTCGCCATTCGCGACCGCGAGATCGCGGGTTTCGCCTCCTTCGCCAATGGCTGCCTCGATCTGCTCTACGTTTCTCCCGATCATGCGCGCGAGGGCGTGGCGACCGCGCTCGTCGACGCGATCGAGAAGCTCGCCGTCGCGCGCGGGCTGAAGGAGATCGAGACCGACGCGTCCGACGTCGCGCATGAATTCTTCAAGAGGCGCGGCTATGTCGCGACCCAGCGCAACACCGTTTCGCTCAACGGCGAATGGTTCGCCAACACCACGATGAAGAAGCAGCTCGCCGCGCCGGCTGCGCAAGGAAAGCCGAACTGATGGCCCGCGAAAGACTGACCCTGTTCGATACGACGCTGCGCGACGGGGCGCAGACGACCGGCGTTGATTTCTCGATCGAGGACAAGCGCGCGATCGCGAAAATGCTCGACGACCTCGGCGTTGACTACATCGAGGGCGGCTATCCCGGCGCCAATCCGCTCGACACGGAATTCTTCGCGCAGCGTCCGAAGGTCAAGGCGAAATTCGCGGCCTTCGGCATGACCAAGCGCGCCGGCCGCTCCGCCGCCAACGATCCCGGAATCGCCGGCCTCGTCGCCGCGGACGCCGACACGATCGTCTATGTTGCGAAGACCTGGGACTATCAGGTCCATGTCGCGCTCGAATGCTCGCTCGAGGACAATCTCGAGGGCATCGGCGATTCCGTTTCCTACGCCATCGCGAAGGGCCGCGAGGCGATCGTCGATTGCGAGCATTTCTTCGACGGCTACAAGGCCAATCCGGATTACGCCATCGCCTGCGCGAAAGCCGCCTATGACAATGGCGCGCGCTGGATCGTTCTGTGCGACACCAATGGCGGCACGCTGCCGCACGAGATCGAGAAGATCGTCGGCGAGGTCGTGAAGCATATCCCCGGCGATCACGTCGGCATTCACGCGCATAACGATACGGAAAACGCCGTCGGCAATTCGCTCGCCGCCGTGCGGGCAGGCGCGCGGCAGATCCAGGGCACGCTCAACGGGCTCGGCGAACGCTGCGGCAACGCGAACCTGACCTCGCTGATTCCGACGCTGCTGCTGAAGCCGGAATTCGCCGACAAGTTCGAGATCGGCGTGACGCCGGAGAAGCTCGCGGGCCTCACCAAGGTCAGCCATACGTTCGACGAGCTGATGAATCGCGCGCCCGACCGCCACGCGCCCTATGTCGGCGCCAGCGCCTTCGCCACGAAGGCCGGCATTCATGCCTCCGCCGTGCTGAAGGACCCGCGCACCTACGAGCACGTTCTGCCGGAATCGGTCGGCAACAAGCGCAAGGTTCTCGTCTCCGACCAGGCCGGCAAGTCGAACATCCTGTCGGAGCTCGAACGCCTCGGCGTCACGCTCGACAAGAACGATCCCCGTCTCGCGCGCCTCCTCGACGAGGTGAAGGAGAAGGAAGCGCAGGGTTACGCCTACGAAGGCGCCGACGCCTCCTTCCTGCTGCTCGCCAAGCGCGTGCTCGGGCAATTGCCGGATTATTTCGACGTCGAGCGCTACAGCGTGAACGTCGAGCGCCGCTTCAACGCGAAGGGCGACATGGTGACGGCGTCCGAGGCGATCGTGAAAGTGCGCGTCGACGGCGAATTGCTGATCTCGGCGGCCGAGGGCAACGGCCCCGTCAACGCCCTCGATGTCGCGCTGCGCAAGGATCTCGGCCGCTTCCAGAAATTCATCGAGGATGTCGAACTGGTCGACTACCGCGTGCGCGTCTTCCAGGGCGGCACGGACGCGGTCACGCGCGTGCTGATCGAATGCGGCGACAAGGATGGCGAGCGCTGGTCGACGGTCGGCGTCTCCGCCAACGTGATCGACGCCTCCTTCCAGGCGCTGGTGGATTCGATCAACTACAAGCTGATGGCGGCGGGGGCGGCTTAGCAGCCGGACCGCGAGCCTTCAGGCTCGCAGTCGACAAGGCGAGCCTGAAGGCTCGCGGTCCTAAAGCCGCGGATCGATCGTCTCCACGCGCGCGCCGGCGCGCTCCTGCCGGGCAAGCGTGCTTTCGATCATCGGCAATATGTCGGCGGTGCGTTCGGCCACGAGATAGCGCAGCTCGAATTCTTGCCGGATGAATCCGCTGTTGCGCATATGCGCGAACAGCGACAGCAGCGGCCGCCAGAAGCCGCCGATGTCGGCGATCACGACCGGCTTGGTGTGTCGGCCGAGCTGCACCCAGGTCAATTGCTCGACAAGCTCCTCCAGCGTGCCGACGCCGCCGGGCAGCGCGACGAAGGCGTCGGCGCGTTCGAACATGATCCGCTTGCGCGTATGCATGTCCGGCACGACCACGAGTTCCTGCGCCTCGTGCAGCATGCTTTCGCGGCGCTCGAGGAATTCGGGGATAATGCCGACGACATGGCCGCCCGCGGCGAGCGTGGACCGCGCCACCTTGCCCATCAGGCCATTGTCGCCGCCGCCGTACACAAGCCCGTAGCCGGCCGCGCCGATGCGCGCGCCCAGCTCCTCGGCGGCCTTCGTGAAATGCGGCTCGGTTCCGTTCGCCGAGCCGCAATAGACGCAGATATTCAACACCGGTTTCGCTCCGTCGCCTGATTCGGCGAGTGTATCAGGGCGATGTGGCGCTCACCGCGCGCGCGTCCAGGTTTCGCCCTTGCAGATGGCGCCGCCGAGAACGCAGCCGTCGAGCGTGAGCGAATTCGCGCCGGTGAGCGTGATCTTGCCCATGTAGGTCTGGCCGTCCTCGAGATTCTTCACGCGGCCTTCCCAGACGTTCGGCCCCGTCTTGCTCGCGCCCGAGAACACCATGGCGCCGATGTATTTCTTGTCGGCGGGGTCGGTCACGCCTTTCACCTTCACGCACAGGCCCGCGCCGCAGCGGAAGAAGGAGAAGGTCGTGCCGTCCTCCGGGCGGCGCCACACGCCGTAGGGCTCGGCGGCGATTGCGGGGGCCGCGAGCGCGGCCAGCGCCAGCGCCGCCAGAATGATCTTGCGCATCGCTCAAATCCTCGGAGCCGCGGGCGGGGCCGCGCGAAGGCCGCCTTTTCTCCGAAGCGGCCGCGCCAGTCAATTCTCTGCGCCGGGCGGGCGCCGCTCATGCCGGCGCGCCGGTGTCATTTGCGGTCGCGAATGCTTATATGTCGCGCAAATTCACCTGGTTTGACCATGACTTCTTTTCCTTCGCCGCCCGAGGACGAGCTCGGGCGCCCGGAATCGGGCGCTTCGCTCGGCTCCACCGTCCGCAGGCTCTGGCCCTACATCTGGCCGCGCGATCGCTTCGATCTCAAGGCGCGGATATTTCTCGCCTTTGCCGCGCTTCTCGTCGCCAAGCTCGTCACGATAGCCGTGCCCTATTCGTTCAAATGGGCGACGGACGCGCTGAGTCGCGACGGCGCGCATCCCGATCTTCCGGCGATCCTCGCCGGCCCGATCGCGCTCACCGTTCTCTACGGCGCCCTGCGCATGGTCATGGCGGCCTTCACGCAGGTGCGCGACGCGCTGTTCGCCGCGGTGGCGATGAACGCGGTGCGGCGGCTCGCCGACAACGTTTTCGTGCACATGCACACCTTGTCGCTGCGCTATCATCTCGAACGCAAGACCGGCGCCTTGACGCGCATTCTCGAGCGCGGCCGCAACGCCATCGAGACGATGGTGCGGATGATCGTGCTGACCGGCCTGCCGACGCTGGTCGAATTCGCGCTGATCCTCGGCGTTTTCTTCGTGCAATACGACTGGCGCTACGCGCTGGTGGCGTGCGTGATGATCTTCGCGTACATGGCCTTCACGACGATCGCCACCAACTGGCGCATCGCCATCCGCCGTTCGATGAACGACAGCGACAACGACGCCAACACCAAGGCGATCGACAGCCTGCTGAACTACGAGACGGTCAAATATTTCAACGCCGAGGCGCGCGAGGCCGCGCGCTACGACAAGTCCATGGCGCGCTACGAGAAGAACAGCGTGACGAGCTACACCTCGCTCGCCGTGCTCAACATGGGCCAGGCGGTGATCTTCACGTTGGGGCTCGCCGCCGTCATGGTCATGTGCGTGTCGGGCATTCGCGAGGGCCGCAACACCGTCGGCGATTTCGTGTTGATCAACGCCATGATGATCCAGCTTTACCAGCCGCTGAATCTCATGGGCTTCTTCTATCGCGAAGTGCGGCAGGCGGTCATCGACATCGAGGCCATGTTCGACATTCTCGCGCGCCAGGCCGAGATCGTCGACCGGCCGGGCGCGCAGCCGCTCGTCGTAGCGCAGGGCGACTTGCGCTTCGAGAACGTGTTCTTCCACTACGATCCGCAGCGCGAGATTCTCAAAGGCGTCGATTTCGAGGTTCCCGCCGGAAAGACGGTGGCGATCGTCGGCCCTTCGGGCGCCGGCAAATCGACGATTTCGCGGCTGCTCTTTCGGTTCTACGAGCCGCAGCATGGCCGCATTCTCATCGACGGACAGGATATCGCAGACGTCACGCAGGAATCCCTGCGCCGCGCCATCGGCATCGTTCCGCAGGACACGGTGCTGTTCAACGATTCGATCGGCTACAACATCCGCTACGGCCGCTGGGACGCCAGTCCGCAGGAGGTGCGCGCGGCGGCCACGCTGGCGCAGATCGACGCCTTCATCGACAACGTGCCCGGCGGCTATGACGCGCAGGTCGGCGAACGCGGCCTGAAACTCTCCGGCGGCGAGAAGCAGCGCGTGGCGATCGCGCGCACGATCCTCAAGGCGCCGCCGATCCTCGTGCTCGACGAAGCGACCTCGGCGCTCGACAGTTTCACCGAGCGCGAAATCCAGGATGCGCTCGAGCGCGTCTCGCGCGGGCGCACATCGCTCGTCATCGCGCATCGGCTTTCGACGGTCGTCGACGCCGACGAAATTCTCGTGCTCGACCAGGGCCGCATCGTCGAACGCGGCCGCCACGAGGAATTGCTGGCGCACGGCGGCGTCTACGCCGGCATGTGGAACCGCCAGCGCGAGGTCCACGACGCCGAGGAAGCGCTGCGGCGCGCGGCGGCGGAGGAGGGGCGGAGCGTGCGGGTGAACATCGAGGCGTGAGGGCGCAGATCAGTCGACGTCTACTAAATCGCCCTTTTCGGTTTTCTTGATCCGAAAACGCAGCAGATTTTCTTGCTCCAATTCCGGCTTAGAAACTTGTTGGATCATCTGTTCGAAAAATGCCCTTCGCGTATTCAGCGTCGAGAGCAAATCGGAGGTGCAGTCTCGGCTCGATATCATCATTTGCGTTGATCGCAGCTTTTCCTGCAGAATCTCGGTCACCTTGTATGGATTTTCGGCACAAGTCGCGAGCAGGTCAAAGAACGCTGCGGTCCGTTGGTTTGCGTCTTGCAGTCTGGCCGCAAAATCCGTGTATCCGCATGCTCGGTAGCTGATGATCTGAATTGCAGAGTCTTTCATACGCTCCGCGGCGGACAGACGCCCGCAATCGGGGCCTAATTTCTGATATTCTTTTTCAGGAGCAAAGCCGCCGCATAGCAATTTCCGAATGATTGCCTTTTTGTCGGCCGATACCTTGCATTCTCCCGTCGCTGCCACAGGGGAAGCGATGGTCAACAAAATCAAGGCTGAAAAAAATCGGTTCAACTGCAGGCCCGCGAAAAAAGTGCCGTGATCAGCCCATATGCGGGGATGATAACAGAAAGAACCCAATCCCAACCAGAAAGTTGGTGGGAGTTGCATTTCAGAGCCATCAGTATCGTTCCGCCCGGAAAATAAACCACAAGTCCAAGCAAAAAGAGGGTTAAGCTAAGCAGCCCGTTCATCGGCTATTTTATCCTTGCACGAAAGTTCCCGCGTTCCGCATGTTAGTCTTTGGGTTCAAATTGGCAATTGCGTGAAATGCCGGCCCTTGCTGTGGCCGTGACAAAGAGGCACTGAGGTGGCATGAGGGCCGAAAGGAACTGTGCCTATGTCCCTCTATGGCTGTGTCGGCCGTCAGATCACACCCATTCATCCCGGCGAGCATCTCGGCGAAGAGTTGCGTGAACTCGGCATGTCCGCGGCGGAGCTGGCCCGCCAGATCGCCGTGCCGGTCAATCGGGTGACGAGCATCGTCAACGGGCAGCGCGGCATAACCGCCGACACAGCGCTGCGACTCGGCCACTGGTTCGGAACCAGCGCCGAATTCTGGATAAACCTCCAGCAACTCTACGAACTGCGCGTCGCAGAGCGCGACCTTGGTTCCAAGCTCGCGAGGCTCCCGCGCCGGGTCGCGTAGGAGGAGGGCGAGAGCGTGCGGGTGAATGTCGAGGCGTAGGATACTCGGACCGCGAGCCTTCAGGCTCGCCTTGGTCGGCTGCGAGCCTGAAGGCTCGCGGTCCAGGCGCGCGGCGTGACTTTCGGGCCCGCCGATGGCAATAGACCGGCAAAAGGAACCTGTCCCCCATGTCCCTCTACGACTCCGTCCGCCGCCAGATCACGCCCATCCATCCCGAGGGCTACATCTTCATTGCTGCTTTTGCGATAGGCTCGCTGGTCCTGCACTGGTTCTGGCCGCCGCTCGGCTGGATCGGCGGCCTGCTGACGCTGTGGTGCGCCTATTTCTTCCGCGATCCCGCGCGGGTGACGCCCGATCGCGACGGGCTCGTGGTGGCGCCGGCCGACGGCTATGTCTGTTCGATCGGCAGTTTCGCGCCGCCGCCGGAACTCGGCCTCGGACCCGAGCCCATGCACCGCATCTCCATCTTCATGTCGGTCTTCGACTGCCATGTGAACCGCGCGCCGGTCGCCGGCCGCATCGCCCGCATCGCCTACAAGCCGGGCCTGTTCGTCAACGCCGATCTCGACAAGGCGAGCGAGGACAACGAGCGCAACGGGGTGGTGATCGAAACGGCGCGCGGAAATTTCGGCGTGGTGCAGATCGCCGGGCTGATCGCGCGCCGCATCGTCTGCTTCTCGAAAGAAGGCGACACGCTCTCCGTCGGCCAGCGCTTCGGTCTCATCCGCTTCGGCTCGCGCGTCGACGTCTACATGCCGGCCGGTGCGACGCCGCTCGTCTCGCTCGGCACCAAGACGATCGCCGGCGAAACGCCGCTCGCCGATTTCGCCGCCGTCCAGGGCGCGATCTTCCGCGCGAACTGAGCCCGGCCTGCTTCAGGGAACTGCAAGTGGAAGGCCCGCGGCCGCGGGCCTCCGCCTGTCTGACGAAGTTGCGCCTTTACTTCGGCGCGAAGAAATGTTCGCCCACCGTCAGCGTCTGACCGTTCTCGACGTCGGTCGCGACGACGGCGATCGGCGTGCTCTCCGCTTTCACGGCGCCGCTCGGCGCGGTGATGTTGACGCGCAGGTCGCGCACCCGGTCGGGCTCGACTTCCACCAGCAGCCGGCCGTCGGCGGCCGGCTCCACGCCAACCGCGGAAATCCTCGCCTGATCGACGCCCTGCACGGTCAGCGCGAAGGTGCGCGGGACGCCGCCCTTGTTGGAAATATGCACGGTCATGTCGTTGCGCACGTCGCCGTCCGACAGGGCGACGAAAAGCGGATTGCGATTGTGCTGCGCGGTGATGATCGCCGTCGAGCGATTGAGCAGCGCATAGAGCATCACCGAGCCGACGATCGCGATCACCGCCGTGTAGAGGACCGTGCGCGGCCGGATCGGCCGATAAATCGGCGGCTTGCCTTCGCGGCGGCGCTCCATGTTGATGTCGGTGTCGTAGGCGATCAGCCCGGTCGGCCGGCCGACCTCCTTCATCACATTGGCGCAGGCGTCGATGCACAGTCCGCATTGCACGCAACCGAGTTGCAGGCCCTTGCGGATGTCGACGCCGGTCGGACAGACGGCGACGCACTGGTTGCAGTCGATGCAGTCGCCGGCGGCCAGTCCCTTCAGATGGGCGGCCTCCGCCTTCTTCACCGACATGCGCGGCTCGCCGCGGTCGACCTTGTAGGTGACGTTGAGCGCCCATTCGTCCGTCAGCGCCGCCTGGATGCGCGGCCACGGGCACATGTAGAGGCACACTTGCTCGCGCATGTGGCCGGCGAAAATGTAAGTTGTCGCGGTGAGGATGCCGATCCATAGATAGGCGGAGAAGGGGGCCTGGAAGGTCGCGAGCTGGCGCACCAGCGTCGGCGCGTCGTCGAAATAGAGCACCCACGCGCCGCCGGTCCACCAGGCGATCATCAGCCACAGGAAATGCTTCAGCGCGACTTCGCGGATGTGCCGGAAGGTCCAGCCCTTCTTGTCCTTCATGATGCGGTCGCGCCGGTCGCCCTCCACCCAGCGCTCGACCGCGTAGAACAGGTCTGTCCACACCGTCTGCCAGCACAGATAGCCGCACCAGATGCGGCCGGCGAGCGCGTTCATCAGGAACAGCGTCAGCGCGGCCAGCACCAGCAGGCCGGTGAAGAAATAGACTTCCTGCGGCCAGAGCTGGATGAAGAAGAAGTAGAAGCGTCGATGCGGCAGATCGACCAGTACGGCCTGATTCGGCAGGCCGGGCCCGCGGTCCCAGCGTATGAAAGGCAGCAGATAGTAGACGCCGAGGCAGAAAATCAGCAGGCCCCACTTGATGTTGCGGAACACGCCGTGAGTGGCCTGCGGATAGACCTTCTTGCGGGCGGCGTAGAGCGGTCCGGTGATCAGGGTGGAATCTTCGCTCATTTCGGCTGCCGATCTATGTATTCGATTTTACGTATATGATGCCGCAGACCTAAGGCGCGCCTTGATCTGCCGCAAGGCGTTTCAGCGGTCCAAACCTGTTTCAGGCAAGCGGCATTGCGACGCATGCGCGCACGTTGCGCGCAATCGGCCGCCTTTCGGATCGAAGGGTCAGCGCGCGGGCGAACCGAAGATGGCGGCGCGCTCTTCCGGCGTCGATCTCAGGAACGGGTGGCGCTCGTAGGCGGTCGCGCGCAGCGTGTCGATATCCGCGATCATGCAGACGATCTTGCGCGCGAGCATCGGATAGGCGCGCGGTTCGCTGATCGGCTGGTGTCCGATCACGCGCCGATACATGACGACGTGTTCGGCGCGCACGGTGGCCAGCACGTAGCCGGCGTTGAAATGCTCGGCCGCCATCGAGATCATGCGCAGCGTCAGAAAGGGCAGGTCCGGCCCCATGCGCGCGAAATCCGGCTCGATCACGAAGCGCGTCGGATCGATGATGAGCTTGCCGGACGCAAGATAGGGTTCGAGCACGTCGCCGAACGTGTCCATCGCCGGCATCCGCGCCGACGGTCTGTCGTTCATGTGGAAGCGGACGCTGCTGGCCAGACGGTCGCCGAAATACATGCCGGCCACAACGGCGTTGTCGGCGTCGTCCCAAGGATCGGAAAATCGTTCGCGCTCGTTCGGGCCGATGCCGCCGTCCAGCAGATATCCGCGATAGCGCAGGCCGAATACCGCGTCGCGGTCCGCCTCGCTCCGCGCAATCCGATACGTCACGGTCTTGAGGACTTCGGCGACTTTTTCGTTGAAGGTTGGCGCGCGCTGGTGCGCGTTCATGATCTTTGTTCCATAGGCCCGCCACTTCGACTGACGGAAACGTTAGCAGCGGCGTCTGCGAAGTAAAGGCTGCCGCTACGTTAGTCTTGACGGACGAACGCGCGCCGCGTTGTCAGCAATGTGCGCCGCGGCGGCGCGGCCACGGAAAATCAAGCGTTTGGAGCCGCTTGCCGTCAGCGTCGTCGCGCAGCTCGGCATGCGGGCGCGGCAATTTGTCGGCCTGCCGCGACGTCGATACGAAAGTCGATGCGCCTGTCGCCGGGTTCGCACAGGTCGATAACCGGCCGTAAACCATCTGTATGCAAGCATTCGACAGCAGGAGCGTTTCATGGGCGCGGTCGAGAAGCGAATCGATGTGGTATCGGCGCCGCCGGCGGACAGCCGGGCGACGCTGGCGCGCGCGACGGCGCGCCGCGAGAAGCTTCAGGCGCTGTTCGACAATGCGTCCTTCATCGATCTGGCGCTGCGTCAGGGACGCTATCTCAGGCTCTGCGCCGCGATCGCCTGGGCCAGCGAGCGCGAGGAGCGCGCCCGCCAGGCGTTCGAAACCGATGGGATGGTCGATCGGCTGCGCGGCCTCGCCAGCGGCGACATGGACGCCGCGTCGCGCTGACGTTCGTCCGTGGCGCGTTGACGCCCGGGACACTGCATGCAAGACAATTGATTACTTGCAATCGCCGATTCCGCCGGCCGTCCGGCGGCGGCCGCAGAGCCCCCAGACATGCGTAAACAAACAAAGTCCTTCACGGTCGAAGTCAAACGGCGTCCGACATCGCTGGCTAAAAAGCAGAGTTTCCCGGAAGCGCCCGCTCCCGCCCCCCAACCGGCCGCAGCCGCCGCGATCTTCGCGCCTGTCGCGCCCACAGGCGCCGCCGAAGCCGAGCGCCGCATCCTGCCGTGCCTTGTCACCGAGGCGGCGATCGACGCCGCCAAGGCCGCCGAGGAGGCGGAGCCCGCCGTCGCGCCGCGCAAGCGCGGCCGTCCTCCCAAGCAGCGCAGCGCCGACGATCTCGCGCCGCTCGCGCCGCGCAAGCGCGGCCGCCCGCGCAAGACTCCGGTCGAGGCCGCAGAGCCGGACCTGCCGGCCGCGCCCCAGACTGTGGCGCCGTCCCGCGCCGTTCCCCGCGTCGCGACCGCGCCGGTCGGCGCCAGCGCACGCTCGGGCGCGCGTCGCGCCGCGGTGAGCGAACTGCCGCGCGGCGAACGCTGGAAGCGCCGCCTGCCCAAGGCGCTGCGCTGAGGCGACACGGTTGATCCGGGCCGCGGCGCGGCGCATCCTCCCGCACGGACGGGAGGAGTGGGCATGAAGGGCGGGGCGCTCGGCCGGTTTCGGGTCATCGATCTCACGCGCGTGCGCTCGGGGCCGACGGCGGTGCGGCAGCTCGCCGATTTCGGCGCCGACGTCATCAAGATCGAGCCGCCGGAGCAGAGCGCCGTCGACGAGGCCCGCCACGGCTCCGACTTCCAGAATCTTCATCGCAACAAGCGCAGCGTCACGCTCAACCTGAAAAACCCGCAGGGGATCGCGGTCTTCCGTCGTCTTGTCGAAACCGCCGACGTCGTGGTCGAGAATTTCCGCCCCGACGTGAAGCGGCGGCTGGGCATCGACTACGAGGCGGTGCGCGCGATCAATCCGCGCATCGTCTACGCCTCGATCTCCGGCTACGGGCAGGACGGCCCCTATCGCCTGCGGCCTGGCTTCGACCAGATCGCGCAAGGCATGGGCGGGCTCATGTCGATCACCGGCCTGCCGGGGCAGGGGCCGGTGCGCGCGGGCATCGCGGTGGCGGATTCGGCCGCGGGCCTCTATTGCGCGCTCGGCATCATGACCGCCCTGCTGGAGCGCGAGGTTTCCGGCCAAGGCCAATGGGTGAAGACCTCGCTCCTGCAGGCGCAGATCGGACTCCTCGATTTCCAGGCGACGCGCTGGCTGATGGACAAGGTCGTGCCGCCTCAGTCCGGCAACGACCATCCGACCGTCTATCCGATGGGCGTGTTTCCGGCCTCCGACGGCCTCATCAACATCGCCGCCGCCGGCGAGGGCATGTGGCGCAAGCTCTGCGCGGCGCTCGATCTCGAGCGCATCGTCGACGATTCGCGCTTCGCCGACGGCGCGCGCCGCTCGCGCAATCGCGCGGCGCTTTACGAGATCATCGCGGAAACGACGGGCGCCGCGCCGGCGCAGGAATGGATCGAGCGGCTGAACGCGGCCGGCGTGCCCTGCGGCCCGATCTACACGGTCGACCAGGTCTTCGCCGATCCGCAGGTGCAGGCGCTCGGCATCGCGCAGAGCGTGACGCATCCGGTTCTCGGCGAGACGACGCTCGTCGGGCAGCCCGTCGAACTTTCGCGCACGCCGGGCCGGATCGAGACGCCGACGCCCGCGCATGGCGCGCATACCGACGACGTGCTGCGCGACCTCGGCTACGACGCGCAGGAAATCGCCGGCCTGCGCGCCGCCGGCGCGCTGTGACCGCCGTGAAGAAGTTCGACGATCTGCTGGTCTTCGTCACGGTCGTCGACCGCCAGAGCTTCATCGGCGCGGCGCGCCAGTTGAAACTGCCGCCCGGCACGGTGAGCCGCAAGGTTCAGGAACTGGAGACGCGGCTCGGCATCACGCTTCTCAACCGCACGACGCGCCGCCTCTCGGTGACGGAAGTCGGCCGCGAAGTCTACGAGGCTGCCGCGCGCGGCTTCGCGGCGATCGAGGAAGCGGAATCGCTCGCCATCGTGCACCACGACACGCCGTCGGGCGTCCTGCGCATCGTCGTGCCCTACGCGCTGCTCTACACGGCGCTGCTGCCGCACATGCCTGCGTTCCGGAAGCAATATCCGGACGTGCGCATCGAGTTCCTCGTGACGAATCAGCCGATCGATCTCGTCGAGAACAATTGCGACCTGGCGATTCGCGTCGGCGCGCAGCCGGATTCGAGCTACGTGAAGCGGACGCTCTTCGTTTCCGAATACCGGCTCGTCGCGACGCCCGCCGCGCTGGACCGGATCGGACGGCCGGGCAAGCCGTCGGATCTCCTGTCGCTGCCGATGGCGGGTTTGCTAAAGGCCAGTTCCATCGCGAGCCCTTCGCCCGTGCCGCCGTCCTGGTCCTTCGTGCGCGGCGAGCGGCGCGAGGACCTGACCTTCCGCTTCGCCGTTGCGGCGACCGATCCGATCGTGCCGCTCGATTTCGCGCTGCGCGGGGAGGGCGTCGCGCTGCTGCTCGACACGCTCGCGCGCCCCTCGATCGAGGCCGGACTGCTGGAGCTGGTGCTGGCCGACTGGCGGATCGCCGACAAGCTGGAACTGTCGCTGTTCTATCGCCGCCGCGCCACCATGGATTCGAAGGTTCGCGTGTTCATCGAATTTCTCAGCGAGCGATTGCGCGCCGTCCGCAGCGGCGGCCTGGGCGCGTAGAACGCGGACGCCTGATCCGCCCGCCTGATTCGGCGCCGGACGAAGCGAGGCCGACGCAAGCAAGGGGCGGAACCGGGTTCCGCCCCTTGAGATTCACTAGCGGATGCGACTTTCGATTACGCGAAGGCCGGGACGAAATTGCCTTCCGGCGCCTTCGCGCTGGCCGTCTGGAAGCCCCCGCTGCCTTCCGGTTGGCGATAGGAGGCGGTCACGACAGCGCCCGAACCTTCCGGCTCGCGATAGGAAGCCGTCTGGACGGAACCGTTGCCCTCCGGCTGGCGATAGGAGGCGGTGACGACGGCGCCCGAACCTTCCGGCTCGCGGTAGGAAGCCGTCTGAACGGAACCGTTGCCTTCCGGCTGGCGATAGGAGGCGGTGACGACGGCGCCCGAACCTTCCGGCTCGCGGTAGGAAGCCGTCTGAACGGAACCGTTGCCTTCCGGCTGGCGGTAGGAAGCGGTCACGACCGCGCCCGAACCCTCGGGCTGCGAAGCGGAAGCCGTCACGACGGCGCCGTTGCCTTCCGGCGCGTTGGCGTTGGCGATTGCTGCGCCGCCGAAGGCGAGAACGGTGGCGAGAAGGGCGATCTTGATGTTTTTCATGGTATTATTCCTTTTTGCTGCGTTGCGTTCGTCAGCGATGAGGGCAATCTATGTCGCATTGGCCGCGAGATAATCCCCCTCACGTGCAAGTGATTGATTCTCATTTGTGCATAATCGACCCCTTGAATGACATGCGCCGGCGTGTCGTCCATGCGGGAATTCGGCAGGAGTCAGTCGATTAAGTAGCTGATAAAATGATGTTTTATTGCGCGGCGCTCCCGCTCCGGGGAGTGGCTGTCGGGCCGCTGCTCCTTGTTACGGACCGCGATGCCGCGGAGATTGCTGCAGCACATCAAACGATCGTGAACGCCGGTTGTGGCGCGGTGGTTTGAGCGATTCCGCTCAAATGCAGGCTGATCTAGCCGGTCGCCGCCCGGCATGACATTCTGACGCCGCGTCCACCTGCGGACGCCGGGAGGCTCATGTGACGAATACGGCGCGGGAACAGGCTGCTGCATCGACAGGGCCGGCCATTCGGCTGATCGGCGTCAACAAGTGGTATGGCGCGTTCCACGTCCTGCGCAACGTCAACCTCGACGTGTCGCGCGGCGAGAAGATCGTGGTCTGCGGGCCTTCAGGCTCCGGCAAGTCCACCATGATCCGCTGCATCAACCGGCTGGAGGAGCACCAGCAGGGCCAGATCATCGTCGACGGGGTGGAGCTGACCAACGATCTCAAGCGCATCGACGAGGTGCGGCGCGAGGTCGGGATGGTGTTCCAGCACTTCAATCTGTTTCCGCACCTCACCATTCTCGAGAATTGCACGCTGGCGCCGATCTGGGTGCGCAAGATGCCCAAGGCCGAGGCCGAGAAGGTCGCGATGAAATATCTCGAGCGCGTGCGCATTCCCGAACAGGCCAACAAATATCCGGGCCAGCTTTCGGGCGGCCAGCAGCAGCGCGTCGCCATCGCGCGCTCGCTCTGCATGAATCCGAAGATCATGCTGTTCGACGAGCCGACCTCCGCCCTCGATCCGGAAATGGTCAAGGAAGTGCTCGACACCATGGTTTCGCTGGCGGAAGAGGGCATGACCATGCTCTGCGTGACGCACGAAATGGGTTTCGCGCGTCAGGTCGCCGACCGCGTGATCTTCATGGACCGCGGCGAGATCGTCGAGATGAACACGCCCGACGCCTTCTTCGCCAATCCGCAGCACGAGCGGACCAGGCTCTTCCTCAGCCAGATCCTGCACTGATCCTTTCGCACGGCCCGTCGCAGTGAGACTGTCTCCACAGGGCGTCGTCTTCGACATGGACGGCCTGCTGCTCAACACCGAATCCCTGCGCATGCGGGCGCTCGACGATTGCGCGCGCGATCTCGGCGTCTCCCTGAAGACCGACCTGTTCGCGGCGCTGATCGGCGGCGCGACGCCGCAGGCGCGCGCGGCGCTCGAAACGCATGTCCGCGACGACCTGCCCGGCGATTTCTGGGCGCATTACCGGCGGTTCGCCGAGGCCAGGATGGAGACGGTCGCGCCGATGCCGGGCGCCGTCGCGCTGCTCGATCATCTCCAGGCGCGCGAAATTCCCTGCGCCATCGCCACGTCGGCGACGCATGCCTCGGTCGAGCGCTTCTGCGGAAAACTCGGCCTTCTGCCGCGTTTCCGCGTCGTGATCGCGCGGGGCGATTACGAACGGGCGAAGCCCGCGCCGGATTCCTACCTCGCCGCAGCCGCCGGCCTCGGCGTTCCGCCCGATCTCTGCCTCGCGCTCGAGGATTCCTACAATGGCGTGCATGCGGCGGTCGCCGCGGGCATGCCGACGATCATGACGCCGGACGTTCTGCCCGCGACCGAGGAGATGCGGCGGCTGTGCGTGGCGATCGCGGAGACCTTGGACGAAGTGCGGACGCGCCTCGACTGAGAATCCGGAGCGAAGCGAAGAGCCGGGATCCCAGCACACGCACCCGTGGCTGGGTCCCAGATCGGCCTGTGGCGTCCGGGAGGACAGAGGGGGCTTGCGCGTCTGGTTCGGCTCCGGAGGTCAGACGTCGGGCCGCGTCTTCTGCATCGACGGGCGCTTGGCGAAATCCGCATACCAGGCCGCGAGGCCAGGCGTGCGCTTGCGCCAGTCGAGCCTGTCGGCGAAGCGGAAATCGAGATAGCCGAGCGCGCAGGCCGTCGTGATCGAGCCGAGATCGACGCCGCCGAGATCGCCGCGCCGCGCCTCCAGCGCGTCCAGCGCGCCGTTGATCTTGCCGAGCTGGCGGTCGAGATAGCCCGGATAGACATATTCCTGCGGCCGGCGCAGCGTCTCGATGACATAGGCGACCGAAGCCTCCATCAGGCCGTCGGCCAGCCCGTGGATCTGCATGACGCGCCAGCGCGCCTTGGCCTCGTCGGGGATGAGCTTCGGCGCACCGTTGCGACGCTCCAGATAGTCGCAGCAGGCGAAGGAGCCGACGAACGTTCCCTCGCGCGTGACAAGCGCGGGCACCTTGCCGAGCGGATTGTCCCGGGCGATGTCGGTGTCTGCGGTCCACACGTCGGTCGGGGCGAGTTCGATCCGGTCGGCCTGGCCCACCTCGTCGGCGAAAACCAGCACTTTCCGCACGAACGGCGACGCTTTCGCATAGCGCAATTTCATCATGGCCGACGGTTCCCCTCGCGCCCATCAAACATGCGGCCCGGGATCGTTCAATATTTACGCGCCGATATAGTGAAGCGCGATCTCGCGAACGTGGGGCGCGCGCCTGTGCTCGAACAGGTAGACGCCCTGCCACGTTCCCAGCGTCATCCGTCCGCCCGCGACCGGGATCGACAGCGATGTCTGCGTCAGCGCCGCCTTGATATGGGCGGGCATGTCGTCGGGGCCCTCCGTGTCGTGCTCGTAGCCCGCGTTTTCCGGTGCCAGACGCGCGAAGGCGCGGACGAGATCGCGCTGCACGCTCGGATCGGCGTTCTCCTGGATCGTCAGCGAGGCCGACGTATGTCGGCAGAAAACCGTCAGCAGGCCCATCTGCGGATGCTGGGCGGCGAGCCAGTCGGCAATGCCGGCGGTGATGTCGACGAGCCCCTGTCCGCGCGTGGAGACGCGCAAATTATGGGCGGCCTGCCGCAGGTTCATGGCCGGCGCGCCAGGGCGAGGCCGAGGCCGGCGGTCATCAGCGCGCCGCCGGTCAGCCGGTTGCGCAGCCGCCCGTTGGCGCGCAGCGCGCCCGAAAACCGGGCGGCGAAGATCGCCCAGAGACTGTCGAGCGACGCCGCCAGCGCCAAAAAAGTCGCGGCCAGAAGCGCGAGCTGCGCGCGCGCGTCCGGGCCCGGCGTCACGAATTGCGGGAGGAAGGCGCCGAAGAACAGCAAGGTCTTCGGATTGGACAGCGAGACGAAGAAGCCGCGCAGGAAAATGTTGCGCGCGGATTTCTTTTCGGCCGTCGCGGCAAAATCGGTCGCCGCGGAACGCCAGGCGCGCAGACCGAGCCACAGGAGGTAGGCGACGCCGATCCAGCGCAGCGCGGAAAACCAGTCGGCCAGGACCGCCAGCAGCGCGCTCGCGCCGAATACGACGACGGCGAGCAGAATGGCCGTGCCCACGCTTGCGCCGGCGATCGTCACCAGCCCGTAGCGCACGCCGTGCGCGAGGCTGTTGGCGACGACGAGAGCGACATTGGGGCCGGGCGCCACGATCAGCGCGGTCGCGGCGGCGACGAAGGCGAGATAGAGTTCGATCGACATCGGCTGGGCGCAATCTGGACGCCCGCCAGTCTAGACGGAACGGCGCGCCGTCGCGAGGGCAGGAGACAGGAAAAGAGCCATGACGTCCGCGCAATCCGACCGCCCCTCCAACGCCGCGCAAAAAGCCTCGCCTTCCTACCGCGTTCCCGCGCTCGACCAGGATTTTCTCCTGGCCGATTCGCAGCGCGGCCTGCGCTTCCAGATCGAATACGAGAAGGCCGAGGAGGCCCTGCGCGCCTGGAAGGTGGTCTCGACCATCGTCTGCTTCGGCTCCGCCCGCGTCCGCGAAAACGGGCCGCCGCATCAGGCGGCCTGGTACGCCGCCGCGCGCGAATTCGGCCGGATCGCGTCGGAGGAGGGCGGCGCCAAACATGCGAACGGCGAGGGCGGACGCGAGAACGTGATCGCGACCGGCGGCGGCCCGGGCCTGATGGAGGCCGCCAATCGCGGCGCCTTCGACGTCGGCGCCCCGACGATCGGCTTCAACATCACCCTGCCGCACGAGCAGGAGCCGAACCCGTGGACGACGCCGGACCTGACCTTCCGCTTCCACTATTTCGCGATGCGCAAGATGCATCTGGCCATGCGCGCCAACGCGCTCGTCGCCTTTCCCGGCGGGTTCGGCACGTTCGACGAATTGTTCGAGGTCATGACGCTGCGCCAGACCGGCAAGGGCCACGACATACCCATCATCCTGTTCGACGAGGGCTACTGGCGCGACGTCGTCAATTTCGACCGCATGTTGAATGAAGGCGTCATAGGGTCGGAGGACATGCGGGTCTTCGCCTTCGCCGAGACGCCGCGGCAGGCATGGGATCTGATTCAGACGGCGCGCCGCGGCGTCCTGCCGCCCGACGGCGGCCGCATGGCGCAGCGCTAGCGCTCGATGACCGCGAGCCCCGCGTCGGCGGCGCGCAACCGGCGGCGCATATAGGGCTTCGGCCATTGCACCACCAGGCGGCCGACGAGATCGCCGACGCCCTCGAGCGGAAAAGCGTCGTAGAAGGTCGGATGTTTCGCCCGCCCGATGAAATCGTGCAGCAGGTGCGCGACGTCGTAATCGTAGACGATGTCGCCCGGCGCGACGCCCGGCCGCCGCGCGACGAGCCGGCGGAAACCCGCCAGCCGCGCCCGGCCGCCGGCCTCGCCGCGAAACGACAGCACTTGCGCCTCGACGCCGAACGCGCGGCCATTCTGCATGCGTTCGTAGACGAGATCGTGGCCGGTCGCGGCCAGCGCTGCGAGCGAAGGCGCATCGGCGCTGGCGTCGCGCGGGTCGAGCGTGTTGCGGTGGGCGAGGATGCTGGCCGGATCGAGACCGCGGGCGGCGAGCAGCGAGGCGAGAATCATGGGCCCTTATACGCGCGAAAAGGACCGCGAGCCTTCAGGCTCGCATCAGCCAAGGCGAGCCTGAAGGCTCGCGGTCCGCGTTCACCATCTTGCCCGCGTCCCTGTTCGCAGCCGCGAAACGCGCTATTGTGCGCGGCATGAATGCGCAGACCGGCAATTTCTATTCGATTTACGCCCACGGCTTCGTCCGCGTCTGCGTCGGCGCGCCGGCCGTTCGCGTCGCCGATCCCGCCTTCAACGTCGCGCGCGCGATCGAGATGGCCGAGGCCGCGCATGAAAAATCCGCGGCCTTGCTGGCCCTGCCGGAGCTTGGTCTCTCGGCCTACGCCATCGACGATCTGCTTCACCAGTCGCGACTGCTGGAGGCTGTCGAGGAGGCGGCCGGTCGCCTGATCGCCGCCACCAAGGACCTCATGCCGATCGTGGTCGCCGGCGCGCCGCTGCGCTGGCGCGGCCGGCTCTACAATTGCGCGCTCGTCATCCATCGCGGCCGGCTGCTCGGCGTCGTTCCGAAGACCTATCTGCCGAACTACCGCGAATTCTACGAGCGCCGGCATTTCGCCTCCGGCGGCTTCGTCGCGGGCGAGGAGATCGACGTCGCCGGCCGCGCGGCGCCTTTCGGGACCGACCTGCTCTTTTCCGCGCGCGACCTGCCCGATTTCACGCTCGGCGTGGAGATCTGCGAGGACGTCTGGGTTCCCGTCCCGCCGTCCACCCGCGCGGCGCTGGCGGGCGCGACGATCGTCGCCAATCTCTCCGCCTCCAACGCCATCGTCGGCAAGGCGGATTTTCGCGATCTGCTCTGCAAGGCGCATTCGGCGCGTTGCCTGATGGCCTATCTCTATTCGGCCGCCGGCCCCGGCGAATCCACGACGGATCT
>DAIRCS010000033.1:0-29253 GCA_036796555.1 Rhodoblastus sp.
AGTGCCTGCACGAAGTGAAGCTGATCGTCGACCTCATCTACGAGGGCGGCATCGCCAACATGAACTACTCGATCTCCAATACCGCCGAATACGGCGAATACGTCACCGGCCCGCGCATCATCACGCCGGAGACCAAGGCCGAGATGAAGCGCGTTCTCGCCGACATCCAGTCCGGCAAGTTCACGCGCGACTGGATGCTCGAGAACAAGGTCAACCAAACCTCGTTCAAGGCCACCCGCGCCCGCGCCGCCGCTCACCAGATCGAAGAGGTCGGCGAGAAGCTGCGCGCCATGATGCCCTGGATCGGCAAGAACAAGCTGGTCGACAAGGAAAAGAACTGATCTGCGGATCGCATGAAAAAGCCTCCGGAGACGGGGGCTTTTTTGTTGGCGCACGTCGTTCCGCCTCCACCGTCATGCCCGGGACAAGCCCGGCCATGACGGCTGCATAAAGCGCATGTAATCCTGCGCGCGCCGTTGCCAACGGCGCGCGTTTCGCGTTATCGGAGCGCCCTCGCAGCACAAGACGGGAGGCCGCCATGCGCGATCGTAAAGACACCCACTCCTTTTGAACCGATGAGCAAGCGCCGGAGGGGATTTTCCTTCCGAGACCGCGGTCAAGCGCGGCTATCGCGTCGTCCACGGCGACAAGGACCTTCTGGAAAAGCTCGGCCGCGACGATTTATGTCCTTGCGGCTCGAACCGCCGGTTTCAAACGCTGCTGCCTGACCAGCAACGCCTTCCGGGCGACAAGCCGGAATGATTATTGGCGTTGAGGGGACGTAAGGCCCATCGGCGGAAAAGAACCGATCGATTGGCGATCCACGAAAAGCCCCCGGAGACGGGGGCTTTTTTGTTGGCGCTTTTCTCCGCCGCGCCGTCATTGCGAGGAGGCCCGCAGGGCCGATGCGGCGATCCGTCCGCCGGCGCCCGTCGATGCGACGAACGCCAGGCCGAAGCCGTCGTCTCGGTGGATGGAATGACGGGTCTGCCTGATGCATGTAAGTCTTCGCCACTCACTTCCGGATCCCGCGTGAAACCAACCGTCTTCCACAATGCCGGCGTCACCCTCTCGGGCGCGGAAATTCTCCGCGACCTCTCTTTTGCGCTCAACCCCGGCGAATGGACCTTCCTCGTCGGGCCGCCCGGCGCGGGCAAGACGACGCTGCTGCGTCTCGCCGCCGACGAGATCGCGCCGACGGCAGGCCGTATCGACCGCGCCGGCGCCGCCGTCCTCGCGCATCATTCCATGCCGCTCGACGACGCGAAATCCTCGTGCGACATCGTCGCGGAGGTCATGTCCGAACCGAATGCGCGCGTGCGCGCCGAAGACCTGCTCACCGACCTCGGCCTCGAAACCTATCTCGGCCACGAGCCCTTCCGCCTGTCGCGCGGCCATCGCGCGCGGCTCGTCATTGCGCGCGGAATCGCGGCGCGCCCGGCCCTGCTCTGCCTCGACGATCCGTTCTCGCCCATGGACCGCCGCGCGAAAATGCTGACGGCCAATGCGCTCGCCCGCGCCGCGGATGAAGACGAACTCGCGATCCTGATGGCGAGCAACGATCCGCTCGACGCCTTGCGTTACGCCGATCGCATTCTCGTCCTGAGCGCCGGGCCCGGCGCGACCGTCGTCGAGACGATTGCGCACGCGCCGACGCCCGACGCGAGCGACGACGATCTGGCGAAGACCGGCCTCCACGCGCGACTCTGGCGCGCGCTCGACGGCTGAACAAACTTATTTCACGAAGTCCAGCGTCTTGAACGACGTCATCTTGCCCATGACATTGCCCGAGCCGTCGCGCTGAACGCCCGTCCCGGTCGTCACGCGCACTTTCCTGCCGATCATCGCGCGCGGCATCTTCTGGTTCTCGAACCACGGCGCGCAGGCTTTCGCCTCGCAGAGCCCCGTCTCCTCAGCCTTGGCGGTCCTGATCGTCAGATAGCAATTGTCGCCGCATTCGAACTTGCGGATCACGCCTTCCAGCGTCTTCGTCGCCGCAATCGACTTCGCGCTCGGCTTCTTCGCCTTCTTCTTGATGATGCGCATCTGTTGCGGCGCGTCGTCCGCCGTCTGCGCCGGCGCGGCGCCGGCGGCGCAAACCAGGGAAAAACAGGCGGCCGCGAAGAGCGCGGCGGAAAATCTGGTCTTCATCGTTCCCCCGGAGGACAATGCCGACGATCTGTCGATCACGCCCTCGCCGGGCGCATAATCCTGCGCGCGCCTGAATGCCCGCTGAATGTGGCTTTACTTGAACGCCGGCGGCGGTTCGGGCGGAGGAATGTCGAGTTTTTCGACAGGAGCGGCGCCCGCCGGCGCCGGGGGATCGAACAGATGGGTCGCGCCGGGCCAGGCGATGGTCAGCCCGATGACGGCGACCAGCGCCGCCAGATAGGGCGCGACATCCCTCGCGATCGCCGCCGTCGTCGCGGCAAGCCCCTTCGCCGCGCGCGCCATCATGATCGCATACCCGAGCGGCGGCACGAGAAAGCTCGCCTGTAACGTCAGCGCCGCCAGCGCGGCGACCCAGGCCGCGTCCGGCGCGCGCATCAGTGCGCCAGGCATGGCGATCGGCACGATGACGAAGACGATCTCGAAGGCGTCGAGCACGAGCGCGGAAGCCGCCATGACGACGAGCAGCGCCGCGACCGCGACCGCCGGTCCGCCCGGGGCCGCCGCCATGAGATCGGTGGCGAGCCTGTCGGACCCGAGCACCCGCAGCACGAGCGTGAACGTTGTCGCCGCCGCCAGCAGCGCAAACAGCGCGCCGGATATGGCGAGCGTGTCGCGCAATATATCCTTCAGCGTCCCGATCGTCAGCGCGCGCGTGACGGCGCCCGCCGCCAGCAGCGCGACGCAGCCGGTCGCGGCCGCTTCGACGGCGTAGAACAGGCCGCTCGCCACGCCGCCGAGCAGGACGAGCACCGATGCGGCGACGATCCCCGCGACGATCGCCTCGCGCGGCGCGAGCGGCCCCGGCTGCGCGCCGCCCGCGGGCTCGCGCTTCGCGCGCAGCGCCGCGATCGCCATCCAGCAGAGGAGCGTGAGCGCGGCGGGAATCAGCGTTGCGCGAAAAATGTCCTGCGTATTGACGATCCGCACGGAGGCGTCGGTCGCGCGCGCGGCGATCGTGTGCGCATTGAGCATGGCGTCGCCGAGAAACAGCAGCACGAGCGACGGCGGTATGCCGACGCCGAGCGTGCTCGAGGCGGCGATCAGCGCCACGCGTTCGGGCGGCGCGACGCCGGCGCCCGCAAGCAGGGGCGCGACCCCGCGCGACAGCATCGAGACGCTGGCGCCGACCGAACCATTCATCGGCGCAACCAGCGCGCCGATCGCCAGCGCCGACAGGCGCGGCGCGACCGCCCCACCGCGCCCGAGCGCAACGCCCGTGCGAAACAGGCTCTCGACCAGCGGCAGCCGGTTCAAAGTCACGCCCATCATGACGAACAGCGGCAACGCCTGCAGAAGATCGCCCTCGAGCAACGCCTGCAGCCGCGCGCCGAGGGCGCCGAGCAATGCGGCGTCGCCGCCGGTCGCAAGAATGAACAGCGCGCCGAATGCGGCTGCGCCGATCAGGACGAAAAAGGCAGGCAGGCCTGTCGCCAGCATCACGGCCGCGACCAGCGGAAGCAGCGCGACGCCGAACCACGCGCTCATGCAGCCTCGCCGTCGTCGCCGGGCGCGCGGAACATGTCGGCCAGCGCCTGCGCCGCGACCAGCGCGGCCATCAGCACGACAGCGAGCTTGATGATGAAATAGCCGGGGTTGTTCGTGTCCGGAAAGCTTTCGAGGATCAGGAGCGAGCGCCACGCGTCCCGGCCGTAGAGGGCGAGCGTGAAACAGGACCACGGCAGGGCGACGAAAGCCGCGCCGGCTGCCGCGATGCGTCGTTGCGTCCGCCTCGGCAGCTCCTGCGCAAGGAAATCCGCGCGCAGATGCGTTCCGGCGCGGGTGGCGGCCGTCAGCGCAATGGCGATGAACAGCGCGAACAGCCACTGGCCGACATCGTTCGCCTCGCGCGAGCAGCAGCGCACGAGATCGCGCAGCGGCCATTGCGCCGACAGAAGCAGCACGACCGGCAGCGCCAGCCATTTGCCGGCTTCGACGACCCGCCCGACAAGGCGGTCGAGAGCCTCCGCCAATCGCGCCATCGCCCTGATTCCCTTCAAGGCCGCGATCAAGCCACGCCGGGCGCGCCCGCGCAATCCACGCCGGCTTGCGCGCCGCGCCGCGATCGGCCAACGTGCGGCCCCTTTCGCCCGTTTCGAACCATGTCGCCCACCCCCGCACCTGCCGCGCCCGCCGTCCGGCTCGATCGCGTGACCGTCGCCTTCGGCGCGAGCGCGGCGCGCTATGTCGCGGTCGAAGGCGCCGATCTCTCGGTCGGCGAAACCGAATTCGTCGCCATCGTCGGCCCGACCGGCTGCGGCAAGTCCACGCTGCTGAACGTGGTCGCTGGCCTTCTGAAGCCCGCCGCCGGCGCGGCGCGCGTGCTGGGCGCCGCGGTCGAGGGCGTGACGGCGGCCTGCGGCTATCTCTTCCAGCAGGATGCGCTCATGCCCTGGAAGACCGCGCGCGACAATGTCGCCGTGGCGCTCGAGCCGAAAGGCGTCGTGCGCGCGCAGGCGCTGGAGCGCGCGCAAGACTGGCTCGCGAAGGTCGGCCTCGCCGCCTTCGGCGACCGCTATCCGCACCAGCTCTCCGGCGGCCAGCGCAAGCGCGTGGCGCTCGCCCAGATGCTGATCCGCGATCCGCGCATCCTGCTGATGGACGAGCCCTTCGGTCCGCTCGACGCGCAGACCCGCGCGATGATGGGCGACCTGTTGCTCGATCTCTGGTCGGCCGACCGCAAGGCGGTTCTCTTCGTCACCCACGATCTCGAGGAGGCGATCGCGCTCGCCGATCGCGTGGTGGTGATGTCGGCAGGCCCGGCCGCGCGCATCGTGGCGCAGCACGCCATCGACCTGCCGCGCCCGCGAGAAATCAACGAGATCAGGCTCGACCCGAAATTCCACGCGATCCAGCGCGCGATCTGGAACGATCTGCGCGAGGAAGTGCTCAAGACCTATCAGGCGCAGGCGGGAGGCGCGGCGTGACGGGCTCAAATGTCATCCCCGCGCAAGCGGGGATCCAAAACCGCATCGCCGGGGTCGAGGCTTCGCCCCTGGATGCCTGCTTTCGCGGGCATGACAGGAGCCGCGCCCCATGAGCCGCCCCGCCCTCCTCGCCTGGCAGGTCGGCGTCGCGGTCGCGCTGCTCGCCGTCTGGCATATCGGCTCGAGCGTGCCGCTCTTCGGCGTCTACCTCATGCCGAAATTCTTCTTCTCGACGCCGGCCGACGTTCTCGCGCGCGTGTGGAAAATGTTTGCAACCGGCGTTGTCTGGAAGCACCTGTGGATCACGCTGACCGAGACCGCGCTCGCCTTCGTCATCGGCTCGGTCGCCGGCGGCGCGATCGGCTTCTGGTTCGCGCGCAAGCCGAACCTCGCCGCCATTTTCGATCCATTCCTGAAGGCGGCGAATTCGCTGCCGCGCGTCGTGCTCGCGCCGATCTTCATGCTGTGGTTCGGGCTCGGCATCTGGTCGAAGGTCGCGCTCGGCGTCACGCTCGTCTTCTTCATCGTCTTCTTCAACGTCTATCAGGGCGTGCGCGAAGTCCCGCCCGTCGTGCTCGCCAACGCCCGCATGCTCGGCATGAACGACCGCCAGCTGATGCGCCATGTCTACTGGCCGTCCGCCCTCACCTGGGTCTTCTCCTCGCTGCACGCCTCCGTCGGCTTCGCGCTCGTCGGCGCCGTCGTCGGCGAATATCTCGGCGCGGCGGCGGGACTCGGCTATCTCATCCACGAGGCGGAAGGCGTGTTCGACGTCACCGGCGTCTTCGCCGGCATGATCGTGCTCGCCATCTTCGTCATCGCCATCGACTGGGCGGTGACGCTGGTCGAAAATCGGCTGCTGGTCTGGCGCCCACAGCCGCATCAACAAAGCTGAAGGAAACGTCCCATGAAAACGCGCACGCTGATCGGAGTTCTGTCGGCCCTCGCCCTGTCCGCCACCGCCGCGCTCGCGCAGGTCGCGCATATCGAAAAGCCGAAGATCGTCATCGGCGTCGGCGGCAAGTCGCTGCTCTACTACCTGCCGCTGACCATCGCCGAGCAGAAGGGCTACTTCAAGGAACAGGGCCTCGACGCCGAGATCATCGATTTCGCCGGCGGCGCCAAGAGCCTGCAGGCGCTGATCGGCGGCTCGGTCGACGTCGTCGCCGGCGCCTACGAGCACACGATCCACATGCAGGCCAAGGGCCAGGACATCCGCGCGACCATCGATCTCGGCCGCTTCCCCGGCATCGTCATCGCGCTGCGCAAGGACGTGAAATACGACAAGCCCGCCGACCTCAAGGGCCTGAAGATCGGCGTCACGGCGCCGGGCTCCTCCACCAACATGCTCGCCAAATTCTTCCTGGCGAAGAACGGGCTCTCGCCCGACGACGCCGCCTGGATCGGCGTCGGCGGCGCGGCTTCGGCGGTCGCGGCCGTGCGCAACAAGCAGGTCGACGGCGTCTCGCATCTCGAGCCCGTCATCACCATGCTGGAGCAGACCGGCGACATCAGGATCGTCGCCGACACGCGCACGGAGGCCGGCACGCGCGCCCTGTTTGGCGGCGAGAATCCGGCCGCCGTCATCTACGCGAAGAAGGCCTTCCTCGACGCCAATCCCAATACGATGCAGGCCGTCGTCAATGCCGAATACAAGGCGCTGCAATGGCTGAAGACGGCGAGCCCGGACGACGTCGCGAGCCTCGTGCCGGAAAACTACCTGCTCGGCGACAGGAAGCTCTACATGGCCGCCTTCGCCGCCTCGCGCGCGTCCTATTCGCAGAACGGCCTGATCGAGCCCGCCGGCATGAAGAGCGCGCTCGACATGCTCGTGCAATTCACCCCGGAATTGAAGGATGCGAAGATCGACCTGGCGGCGACCTTCGACGACAGGTTCGCGAAGAAGGCGGCGGCGAGCGTGAAGTAATTCGGACCGCGAGCCTTCAGGCTCGCATTTTCACCAAAAGAGGATTGCGAGCCTGAAGGCTCGCGGTCCAATATTTCAGAATGAACATCCTCTCCATCCAGTCCCACGTCGCCTACGGCCATGTCGGCAATTCCGCCGCCGTCTTCGCGCTTCAGCGCATGGGCGTCGAGGTCTGGCCGATCCACACCGTGCAATTCTCCAATCATCCGGGCTACGGCGCCTTTCGCGGCCGCGCCTTCGACGCGAAGCTGATCGACGATTGCGTGGCCGGCGTCGCCGAGCGCGGCGCGCTGGCGCGTTGCGACGGGCTCATCTCCGGCTATGTCGGCGCCGCCGAAATCGGCGAGGCCATTCTGCGCGCCGTCAGGCGCATGAAACAGGAAAATCCGAACGCGCTCTATTGCTGCGACCCCGTGATCGGCGACGCCGGCCCCGGAATCTTCGTCAAGCCCGGCGTGCCGGAATTCTTTTCGACCTCCGCGCTGGCGGCCGCCGACGTCGTCACGCCCAATCACTTCGAGCTCGAATGGCTCAACGGCGCACCCATCGTCGGCATGACGGGCTTTCGCGCGGCTGTCGACGCGCTGCATGCCCGCGGGCCGAAGATCGTGCTCGTCACCTCGGCGCATCTCGCCGACACGCCCGACGATTGCGTCGATCTCTTCGTCTCGTCGTTCGAAGGCGTGTTCCGCCTCCGCACGCCGCGCCTGCCGGAGGATTTCAACGGCGCCGGCGACGCCATCGCCGCGCTCTTCTTCGCGCAATGCCTGGCGACGAAATCGCCGAAGGCCGCGCTCGAACGCGCGGGCGCGGCGATCTACGGCGTTCTCAAACGCACGCACGAGGAAGGCGCGCGCGAGCTTCTGCTCGTCGAGGCGCAGGACGAGATCGTCGCGCCGACGAACGTCTTCGCCGCCGAACCGCTCTGATCCTCAATAGCGGCCAGCCGTCGACGGATCGGGCGCAACGCCGCGCCCAGCCGGCGCGAAGGCGGCGGGCGGGCGCGGCGCCGGTTTGGACTGCGGCTCGGATTGCGCAGGCGCGGCCTCCCGGCGCTCCGGTTGCGCGGGCGCCGCGCGCTTCGCGTCTTCGGACGCGCGCCGCTTTATTTCATCCGGCGCGCGGCGCCCGGCTTCCTCCTGCTCGCGGCGCGCTGCTTCCTCGGCGGCGCGCCGCTCCTCATCGTTGCGGCGGTCCATCTTGAGGCGCCGGTTGAAGAAGGCGCGTTCGTGAATGTCCGCCTCGAGGGCGGCATTGCGCTCGGTCTCGCGCGCGATCGCGCGTTCGGCGAGCGCGGCGATGAGCGCATCCGCATTCACGCTGCGCGCCGGCGCCGCGGGAGCCCCGCGCCACGCGAGCTCGATGCGCGGCGCGGCGGACCAGCCCTGCGGCGCCGCCAGTTCGAGCGCCTCGCGCACATCCATTTCGCCGGCGCGCAGATCGAAGACGCCCGACAGCCGCGCATCGACATTGCCGAAGCGCAGCGCGACCGGCGCCAGCGCAACGCGGCCGGATGCGATGGTCGCATCGCTGTCGAACGGCGGCGGCGTCTGCGCGCCCGCGTCGAGCGCGCGCGCCAGCTCCACGGTCACGGCGCGCGGTTCGGGCGGGCTCTCGGATTTCTCCGCATCCGCCACGACCCGCGCCAGCGCGTCGGGCGCCGCGCGCGCGATCTGCGCGTCGGCGAATTTCAGGCGTGCCGAACCGGCGAGCGACGACACAAGTTCGGCCATCGAGCCGCCGGCCCCGGACATATCGAGCGCGCCGCCGACGCGCGCCGCGAACGGCCCTGCCGCAAGGGCGATCGCTTCGCCGCTCAGCCGCGCTTTGGCGAGCGCCGCGCCGCCCTCGCGCCTCAGCGCAACCTCGCCCGAAATCCGTCCCTCGCCGAACGTCATCGACAGGTCGCGCGCGACCATCGACCCCGGCGCCAGCGCGAGCCGCATCTTCGCATCGCCCGCGACGATCCCGCCGCCGAGCGCGAGCCGCGCGACATCGAGCGTCACGTCCGCCTTCGGGGGATCGAAACGCGTTGCGGCGAATTTCAATGTCGGCCAGATCGCACCCCTGGACGTGGGCTGCGCCGGCCCGAGAACGAGCGCGACGAGGTCCGGCGCCGCCAGACGATCGAGCGCGAGCGCGCCGCTGACCGCGCCGGCCGTCGTGCGCGCGAGTTCGCCTTTCACCCTTGCGCCTGCGATCTCGGCGTCGAGCGCATCGAGCGCCAGTCCGCCGCCGTCGATGCGCATCTGCGCGCGGCCCTGCAGCGGCGCCGTCGTGGTGGGATCAGGCGCGCCGAAGGCGAACAGCGGCGCGAGGCGCGCCACGTCGGCGCTGTCGGCCGTCAGCGCGCCATGTGCGCTGGCCTGGTTAAGAGCGAGAAGGGTCTCGCCGTCGAAGCGCAGCGAAAGCCCTGCGAGATCGAGGCGCGCGCGCGTCTGCAGCGCGCCGCCGATCGCGCCTTCGCCCTGCGCCTCCAGGCGCGCGCCGCCGAGACCCTTGAGCGGCAGCACGGCCAGGCCCGCCTGCCGCAGCAGCGCCGCCGCCTCGCCCGCCTGCATGGCGAGATGCGCCTGCATCCGCCCGGCGCCGGCGGGCGACGCCTGCGCGCTCATGCGCGTTCCGCCGGCTTCGCCGGACAGATTGAGCTGCGTGAAGGCGCCGCCCGCATCCATCGCCAGTCCGAGGGTCAGATGCGCGGGCGAAAAGGCGGCGGCGCGCGCAACAAAGGCGTCGCTCGCCGGTCCCGGCGCGATCCGGCGCACGAGCTGCGCGAGATCGGCGAGCCTGTCGGCGTCGAGCTTGAAATCGAAACCGCCGCCCTGCGCCGTCGCGCGACCGGACCCGGAAAGATTCGCGCCGCCGAGATCGGCGACGGATAATTCATCGAGCGTCGAGACGCCCGCCGCACGCGAAAAAGCAAGCCGCAAACGGCCCGTCTCCGTCGAGGCGTCGCCGAGACGCGCGACGCGCAGAGCCTGCGCATCCAGCGAAAGCGCGAGATCGTCCTGCGACGCGACGGCTGCGAGCGCGCGAAGATCCGGCAGGCCGTCGACGTCGATCACCGAGGCGGCGAGCCGCGCGGTGAGCCTGCTCGCGCTCGCGGGCGTCGCGGCGCGCCAGTCGATCGCGCCCGACAATTTCGAGCGGTCGATGTCGAGCGCGCGCGCATCGAGCGCGAGGCCGTCGGCGCGGGCGCGCACGCGGCCGTCGAAGACGAGCCGCGCCACACCGCCCGCCGACAGCCATCGCGCGACCTGCGGCGCCGCGGGCGCGACATATTTCGCAAGCCTGCCCGCATCGCGCGTGTCCAGCTTCAGCGCGCCGTCGAGCGTCTTCGCTCCCGCGACGTCGAATGCGCCGTCGTAACGCAGGCGCGTGCGGCCCGGCAATCCGGCGTCGGCGGTGTAACGCGGCTGTGCGCCGTTCGCGCGCGCGACGGCGACGACGACATTGGTCAGCGCCTCGCCGCCGAGCAGGACGCTGTCGGAGGCGAGCGACGCGCGCAGATCGAGCGCCGGCGCCGCCCGGGCGAGATCGAGAACGCCGTAGGCGGCGCGAAAACGGTCGAGATCGAGGCTCGCGGCCTTCAGCCGCGCGTCGAGACCGCCGGAGCGCGACACTTCGGCGTCGCCCGTGAAATTGAGCGCATGGTCGTCGTCGCCGAGGCGCGCGTCGATGCTCTCCGCACGCAGCGCCGCGCCGGTCGCCGAAATTGCGAAGGAGGCGCGCGCCGGCGCCCCGCCGAGCGGCGCGACCGCGACCGCCTGCCCGACGAATTGCGGCGCGCCGTCCACGAGACCAAGATCGCCGGTCGCCTCGACATGCGCTTTCGTCGCGGCGTCGTCGAAGGAGAGCTTGCCGCGCAGCTTTCCGTTGTCGAGAGCGCCGGTCGAAAAGGAAAAGGCGATGTCGCGCCCGTCGCGCCACGCGCCCTGCCCGCGAAACGGACCGGCGAGCGTGTCGGCCGCGCCGCTCATCTCGACATGCTCGAACGTCAGCGGCGCAGCGCCCGCTATGCGCACGGTCGCGTCGCTCAACTGAAAGCGCGCGACCGCGACGCGCGCGTCCCGCGCGCCGACAACGTCGAGGCGCGCGGGATCGAGCGCGACCTCCGCATGATCGAGCGCGATCTCGGTGAATTCGAAGGCGCCGCGCAGCAGCGCCGGCGCGGACAGCTCCAGCGTCGTCGCCCTGGCGCGCAATGCGAGCCCCGGCCGCTCGGCCGTGAGCGCGCCGGCGGTGAGGCGCGGCGCCGGCAGGAGCCGCAGCCGCACCGGTCCTTCGAGGGCGACGCGGCCGCCGAAATTCGCGCCGAGCCTCTGCGCGATCGCCGCGCTGTGCTTCGTCCAGTCGACGAACGGCGGCGCAACGAGCGCGGCCGCGAGCGCGACCACGATGCAGGCGGCGACGATCGTCAGGATTTCGCGCAAGGACCCTCGTTCGATTCCGCTGACAGTCTAGCGCAATTCGTGGCCTGCGGATGGCGTCAGTCGCGCGCCGACAGCGGCCGCGCCACGCTTTCGAGCGAGCGCCGCTCGGCCGCCACGCCCCAGCGCAGCGCCGCCGCGGCCGCTCCGATCATGCAGGCCGCGCCGAACAGATAGCCGGCGAACAACGCGAGCCGCGAGCCCGTGCCGATCAATTGCCCGAATATATAGGGCGCGGCGACGCCGCCGAGCGCCGTGCCGAATGCGTAGAATAGCGCGATGGCGAGGGCGCGGATCTCCACGGGGAAGATTTCGCTGACCGTGAGATAGGCGGCGCTCGCCGCCGCCGAGGCGACGAAGAACACGCAGGACCAGACAAGCGTCTGCTGATGCGCATCGAGCGCACCGCGCCAGAAGAGATAGCCGGCGACCGCGAGCGCGACGCCCGAGGCGGCGTAGGTCGCCGCGATCATCGGCCGGCGGCCGAGCGTGTCGAACAGCGGCCCGAGGATGAACGGCCCCAGCACGTTGCCGAGCGCGAAGGGAATGAGATGCCAGCCGACCTGGTCCGGCGGCACGGCGTAGAAGCGCGTCAGGATGAGCGCGTAGGTGAAGAAGATCGCGTTGTAGAAGAAGGCCTGCGCGCCCATCAGCGCGAGGCCGACGAAAGAGCGCGTGCGATGGGTGCGCACGATCGCCTCGTAGACTTCGCCGAGCGGCGTATGCGTGCGCGCGGCGAAGGCGAGCTTCGGCGCATCGCTCAATTCCGCGAGCTTGTGGCCGGCCGCGCGAAAATCGTCCTCGATCTGGTCGACGATCGCCTCCGCCTCGGCCGGCCTGCCGTGGATCGCGAGCCACCGCGGGCTTTCCGGCAGGAAGGCGCGCAACGCGAGGATGACGAGGCCGATCGCCGCGCCGATGAAGAAGGCGAGCCGCCAGCCGAGATCGGGAGCGAAGCGCGCGGGATCGAGCAGCACGATGGACGCCGCCGCGCCCGCGGCCGCGCCGAGCCAGAAGGTGCCGTTGATCGCGAGATCGACGCGGCCGCGATAGCGCGCGGGCATCAGCTCCTGGATGGTGGAATTGATCGCGGCGTATTCGCCGCCGATGCCGGCGCCGGTCAGCAGCCGGAACAGGCAGAAGCTGGGCAGGCTCCAGGAAAAGGCGGTCGCGCCGGTGGCGACGAGATAGAGCGCGAGCGTGATGAAGAACAGTTTCTTGCGGCCGAGCCGATCCGTCAGCCAGCCGAACAGCAGCGCGCCGGCGACGGCGCCCGCGAGATAGAAACTCGAGGCGAGCCCGACGTCCGCATCGGAGAAATGCAGGCGCGGCGAGGCCTTGAGCGCGCCGGCGATGGCCCCGGCGATCGTCACCTCCAGCCCGTCGAGCACCCAGGTGATCCCGAGCGCGACGGCGACCAGCGTGTGGAAGCGCCCCCACGGCAGGCGGTCGAGGCGCTGGGGGATATCGGTGAGGACGGTGGACGGCGCGTTCATGCATGGCATGAACGCGACAGGGGGGAGAGGGTTGCGTGCGCGCCTACCTCCCCGCTTGCGGGGAGGTCGCATCGCGCAGCGATGCGGGTGGGGTTGCAAGCGACCGGGCGCGACGACCAATCGCTTGCGAGCGGATTGATCCCCACCCCCGCCGCTACGCGGCGGACCCTCCCCGCAAGCGGGGAGGGAGGCAAAGGCCCCTACGCGTCGAGCACCTTTCCCGGATTCATGATGTTCTGCGGATCGAGCGCGCGCTTGATCGCGCGCATCACGTTCAGCGTCTCCGGCGAATGCTCTTCGCGCATGTATTTGATCTTGGCCTGGCCGACGCCGTGCTCGCCGGTGCAGGTGCCGCCCATGTCGAGCGCGCGGCGCACAAGGCGCTCGACGAAGGTCTTGGCCTTGGCGACGTCATCGGGATCGCCGGGGTCGAACTGCGGGCCGGTGTGGAAATTCCCGTCCCCGACATGGCCGACGACCGGCGCGACGATGCCGATGCGCTCGGCGTCCTCGATCGTCTGCGTCACGCAATCGGCGAGCCGCGAGATCGGCACGCAGACGTCGGTCGAGAAGCCCGACATTTCCGGCTTGCGCTTCAGCGTCTGGTGCGCCCAGTAGACGTCGTGGCGCGCCTGCCAGAGTTTCGTGCGCTCCTCGGGCTTCGTCGTCCAGTTGAACGGACCGCCGCCATTGGCTTCGGCCAATTCCTTGAAGCGCGCGGTCTGCTCCTCCACACCCTTTTCGGTGCCGTGGAATTCGAGGAACAGCATCGGCGCTTCGTTGAGGCCGAGCTTGGCGTAATTGTTGAAGGCGCGCACGGTCAGGGGATCGACGAGTTCGATGCGCGCGATCGGCAGGCCCGACTGGATCGTCTCGATGACGGTGTCGCAGGCGGCCTTGATCGACGGGAACTGGCAAGTCGCGGCCGAAATCGCTTCCGGGATTCCATAGAGCTTCAGCGTGATCTCGGTGATGATGCCGAGCGTGCCTTCGGAACCCACGAACAGCCGCGTGAGATCGTAGCCTGCGGAAGATTTCTTCGCGCGCCGCGCCGTCTTGACGATCCGACCGTCCGGCATGACCACGGTCAGCGCCAGCACATTGTCCTTCATCGTGCCGTAGCGCACGGCGTTGGTGCCGGACGCGCGCGTCGCGCACATGCCGCCGATGGAGGCGTCGGCGCCGGGATCGATCGGGAAGAACAGGCCGGTGTCGCGCAGATAATCGTTCAGCGCCTTGCGCGTGACGCCGGGCTGCAGCACGACGTCGAGATCCTCGGCATGGACCTCGAGAATGTTGTTCATCTGCGAGACGTCGATGCAGACGCCGCCGTAGGGCGCGTTGGTATGGCCTTCGAGCGACGTGTTGGTGCCGAGCGCGATCACCGGAACGCCGTGCGCTGCGCAGATCTTCACGGCGTCCGAGACGTCTTCCGTCGATTGCGCGAAGATCACCGCGTCCGGCGGCTGGTTCGGCGTCCAGGAGAGATTGTGGCCATGCTGTTCGCGCACGGCCATCGAGGTGACGAGCCGGTTGCCGAAGCGCGCGGCGAGCTCGCCGACGGTCGCGTCGATTTCGGCCTGCGGCGGACGCTGCGTCAGCCGCGCGATGGCGGGATCGTGTTCGGTCACTTGGGCTCTCCCGGACAGGTTTTGGCGCAATCTATCCCTCGCGCCCGGGCGCGTCGAGGCGCGGGATCAAGGACGCCGATGGACCGAGAGCCTTCAGGCTCGCTCGATCCATCGCCGGGATGCGAGCCTGAAGGCTCGCGGTCCTTGGTTACTTCTTGATCCGCATCGGTCCCGTGAAGTCGCGCTTGCCGAGCGGCGCGCCCTTCATGCGCAGCAGATCGTAGGCCGTCGCCGCATGGAAATGCAGGTTGGGCGTGGAGAACGACATCAGGAAATTCTCGGCCGTGAACGGCAGCTTCACGTCGCGGAACTCGAAAAACATGTCCTTGCCTTCCAGCGCATCGATCTCCTCGCGCGTCACGGCCTTCAGCATCGTGCGGGCGTCCGCCACGATCTGCTGCAGGCCTGCATAATCCTTGGGCCCATCCATGCGGGGCGAGAAGGTTCCCTTCCGCACGCCCTCGATCGCGCCCTGCGAATGATGCACGACCGATATGACCTGAAAGCGGAACGGCAGCATGTCCGGCCACAACCGCGATTCGACGATTTCCTCCAGCGCGCCGGGCTTGTCGGCGAAATGGGCGCGCCCCTTCTCGAGAAAGCCCGCGACGCCCGTCAGCGCCTGCAGAAAACCGGCGATGCTGACGTCGTAGAGAGAAATGGCCATGGCGCGCTCCTTGCTATGCGTTTCCGATGTTGTCTGGCTTGCGGCAGGCTAACCGCTCGAGCGCGGAAGACAAGCGCGCGGCCACATTGCACATATGACTTTCGGGACTGCCGGGCCTGTCTGCGCCGGTGTATTGCGCCGCCATATTTCACGTTGGGATTTGTCCATGCTCGGGCCGGCCGATATCGCCGATTGGGACGAAGACGAAAGCGATCGTCTGCGCGCCGAAATCCGTCTTCTGCCGATCATGCGCCGCATGAAGGACGAGCCGCGCGCCGCGCAGGAGACGCTCGGGCCGGCGCTCGCCGCGCGGCTCGAATGCTTTCGCCGCAACGGGCGGCGCCCCGTGCAGGAATTGCGGAGCCTGCTCGACGATCTGCGGCGCGCGCGCTTCTAGATCAGACCAGCGCGGCCTCGCTTTTTTCCGCCGCGCGCGACAGGCGCCGGCGCGCCGCGTCGACGTCCGGCGCCATCGTCACGATATGCCGGTCGAGGCCGTTCTGCAGCAGCGTGCGCAGCACCGGACGCTGCACGCCGGCCACCGCCACGCGCACCCCGCGCTTCTGCGCCTTGCCGAAGAAGGCGATCAGCGCATGCGCCGCCGTCTCGTCGATGAAGGGCACACGCCCGAGATCGAGCACGAAGCCGCGCGGCTTCTCGCCGATCCGGTCGAGCACGGAGGACACGAAACCGGCCGCGCCGAAGAACAGCGGCCCGCGCATCGAGAGGACGGCGATGCCGCGCGCGTCGAAATCATGCGCGCCGTCCGATCCGCCGACGACATCGGGAATGTCGTCGTCGATCAGCCGCGTATGCGTCGCCGCCTCCACCACGCCCGCCATGCGGTGCATGAACAGCAGCGAGCCGAGCGTCACGCCGACGGCGATCGCCTCGGCCACATCGCGGAAGACGGTGAGCCCGACCGTCGCCAGAAAAATGCCCGCCTCCGCCGGATCGCGCCGGAAGATCGCGCGGATTTCCTCCTTCTCGATCATGTTCCAGGAGACGATGACGAGAACGGCGGCGAGCGCGGCGAGCGGCACATAGGCGACGAGCGGGCCCGCGACCAGCATGAACAGCAGCACGAACAAGGCGTGCAGCATACCCGCGACCGGACCATGCGCATGGGCGCGCACGTTGGTCGCGGTGCGCGCGATCGTGCCGGTGGCGCACAGCCCGCCAAACAACGCCGAGGCGATATTGGCGTAGCCCTGGGCCACCAGTTCGCAATTGGAGCGATGCCGCCGCCCCGTCATGCCGTCGGCGACCGCGGCCGACAGCAGCGATTCGATGCCGCCGAGCAGCGCCATGGCGAAGGCGGCGGGCGCGACGTCCACGATCTTGTCGAGGGACAGCGCCGGCAGATGCGGCATGGGCGGCGCGCTCGGCAGCGCGCCGAAGCGCATGCCGATCGTCTCGACCGGAAGCTTCAGGACGTAAGCCGCGATCGACACCGTCGCGACGGCGACCAGCAGGCCGGGAAAGCGCGGATTCCAGAATTGCAGCGACAGGATCGCGCAGAGCGTGGCGGCCGCCACGCCGAGCGCGGCGGGGTTGAAACTCGCATGCGCCGCCCACAGGGCCTCGACCTTCGGCACGAAGGCGGCCGGCTCCCGCGCGATCGACAGGCCGAACACGTCGCGCATCTGGCTCGCCATGATGATGACGGCGATGCCGGCGGTGAAGGCGACGAGCACGCTGTGCGGAATGTAGCGGATCAGCGAGCCGAGCCGGAGATAGCCGAGCCCGAGCAGCAGCAGCCCCGCCATGATAGTGGCGACGAGAAATCCGTCGTAGCCGTAGGTCTCGATCGTCTTGGCGACCAGCACGATGAAGGCGCCGGCCGGCCCGCCGATCTGGAAGCGGCTGCCGCCGAGCGCCGAGATGAGAAAGCCGCCGACGATGGCGGTCGTCAGGCCCGCGGCGGGACTCGCGCCAGAGGCGATGGCGATGGCCATGGACAGCGGGATGGCGACGACCGCGACCGTCAGCCCCGCCAGCGCGTCCTGCTGCAGATTTGCGAATGTGTAGCCCTCACGCAGGACCGTGAGCAGTTTGGGCGCGAACAGCTCCCGGAATTGCGGCGCCGCCGGCGCGCCTGCAGCGCCCGTCATTTTTCCGTCCTCGATTCGAATGCGTGTGGTCTTACGCTAGCACGCGGGGGGACGGTCAACGCAAGCGGCCGACGGCCGCATTTGCTGCGCCGGAAATTCAGCCCGAAAAGCCGCCTGCGTCGAGAAAGGCCCGCTCCTCCTCCGTCATCGCGCGGCCGAGGATCGGATTGCGATGCGGGAAACGGCCGAATTTCGCGATGATCTCGCGATGGACGACAGCGAACGCCACGCCCTCCTCGTCGCCCGCCGCCGCGCAAAGCGCCTCGCAGCGCTTTTGCAGGACGATGTCTTCGGCATGCATGAAGGGCAGGTAGAAGAAACGCCGCAGCGGCGGGGCATAGGCGCGGTCGAACGCTCGCGCGACCGAACGCTCCGCGAGGCGCACGGCGAGCGCATCGGTCGCGAAGGCGCGCGGCGTGTTGCGGAACATGTTGCGCGGAAACTGGTCGGTCAGAAGGATCAGCGCCAGCGTCCCTTCGGGCGTCGCGCTCCAATCCGGCAGATCGCCCCGCGCGGCGGTTTCGTGGAGGGCGAGAAAGCGGGCGCGCGTCAGGGCGTCGAAATCCGGATCGGCCGAGAACCAGCGCTCCGGGCCGGCCGCAAGCCAGAAGTCGATGATGTCGCGGGGCGAGGAGGTCATGCGCAGCCTCTCCGGAAAGCCGTCATTGCGAGGAGCGGGAGGCGACGAGGCAAGCCAGCCGCAGGGCCTTCATTCAGATGCGCGGCTGGATCGCCACGTCGCACAATTCGAAGTCGGACATATCCGGCTGCGCAAGGACTGCGCCTCGCGATGACGGGGGAACTATTCAGCCGCCAGCCCGATCGGATGCTTCTCGGCGTCGAGCCAGCCGGCCGGCGCATAGGCCGCCATATTGCCGAGATTGGCGATCGGCAGGTGCAGTTCCGGCGCGTGGAGGATTTCCAGGAATTCCGCGTGATCAGGATGGTGCGGGTCGCCGATGAAGGCTTCCTCGTATTCGCCTTTGCTGAAGACGTCGCGCTGCCGATACATGTTGAACATGACGCTGTCGGCGCCGAAATCCTGCCCCATGCGCACGAAGGCCGGCATTTCGCGGTAATTGGCATTCTGCACCACCATCGAGAACATGAGGTGCTGGATTTCGCCTTCCTCGCGCTTGGTCTTGATGAAGGCGAGGTTCTTGAGCAGCCGCGCGAAATTGCCGGGCCGGCGCACGTTGGCGTAGGTGTCGGCCTCGGCCGCGTCGATGGAAATCTGCACCGCGCCGACATGGCCGGACAGGTTCAGGTCGCGCCAGGCGCGCTCGTCGAACAACTGGCCGTTGGTGTGCAGGTGGATCTTGAGGTCCCTGTAATCCTCGCTCGCTGTCAGCCGCTTGATGAGATTGCGGAAATGGTTGGAGCCAAAGGCGTCGCCGGAGCCGGTGATGATGACCTCGCCGGCGTCCTTCAGCATCGGCAGCAGCGATTTCTCGGTCAGGTCGTCGAGCTTGGCCTGCCGCGCCTTGTTGGCGACATAGATGCCCGACCGGCAGGAGGGGCAGGCCAGATTGCAGGACTTGTCGTGCGACAGCACGACCTGCAGCGGCGGCGGCGGAACCTCGCGCCCCTTGCGATGATGTTCGATGAATTCGCGCGCCTCGTCCGTGTCGCGCGGCTCGAGCTGGCGACCGGCGATGAAGGGGCAATTGACGTGGTCGCAATAGGAATACGACCCGTCGATGATCGATTCCCGGATCTTGTTGGCGATATCGCTGTGCCAGACGTCCTGGTGGTCTTCGTCCAGCCGGCCGATCGGCGTCGGCAGATAGACCGGGCAGCAGGCGAAGACGAGGCCGGTGTGCGTCGTTTCCATCGTGTTGAAGGGACGACGGCAGAAATGCGTCTTGAGATAGGCCTGCGCCGCCTCGTCCTGCGCCTGCGACTGGGCGTAGGCGCGCCGCTGGCGCAGCTTGAGGATCAGGTTGTTGTTGACGAAGGCGGCGACGGCGTCCGCCCGGTCCCGCCCGATGAAGTCGAGCACGGCCGGGCTCGCCGCCCATTGCAGCAGCCGGCGCGGCGAAAGCGCGCCCGATTGCTTGCCGGTGTCCTTGCTGGTCGCCATTTGCGCCGGTAATCTCTTTGCACGCGCCGCAGACGCGGAAATGCGCAGCCCTCCCACGCGCGCAGCGAGGCTGGCCAGTTTCCGGGCAAGATATAGATCGGGCGCCCGGATTGCAAAGGCGACCGGCCGCCGCCCGTGACAAAGCGGCCCTCCCGCCCCACATTGGCCTCATCCCGAATCGCCTGAGGAAAAGCCCGAATTGCCGCACGCCCCGCAGCCGGACGACACTTGGCCGCACGAAGACGCGCCCGCCCCCGGTGGCGTCCGCGAGCGCGCCCTGGCGACCCGCGCCGCGCCCTGGCTGGCGACGCTCAACCCCGAGCAGCGGGCGGCGGTGGAATCCATCGACGGCGCGGTTCTGGTGCTGGCCGGCGCCGGCACCGGCAAGACGCGCGTGCTGACCACCCGGATCGCCCATATTCTGGCGCTCGGCAAGGCGCGGCCATCCCAGATTCTCGCCGTCACCTTCACCAACAAGGCCGCGCGCGAGATGAAGGAGCGGGTGGCCGCGCTCGCCGGCCCCGTGGCCGAGGGCATGCCCTGGCTCGGCACGTTCCACGCCATCTCGACCAAAATCCTGCGCCGCCACGCCGAGCTTGTCGGCCTCAAGTCGAATTTCACCATCCTCGACACCGACGACCAGATCCGGCTGCTGAAGCAGATCATCCAGGCCGAGAACATCGACGACAAGCGCTGGCCCGCGCGCACGCTGGCCTGGCAGATCGACGCCTGGAAAAATCGGGGGCTCACGCCCGACAAGGTTCCCGCCGGCGAGGCCGAGAGCTTCGCCAACGGCAAGGGCGCGAAGCTCTATGCGCTCTATCAGGAGCGGATGAAGGTTCTGAACGCCGCCGATTTCGGCGACCTGCTGCTGGAAACGCTGCGGCTGTTCCGCGAAAACCCGGATGTCCTGCGCAACTGGCAGGAACGCTTCAAATACATTCTGGTCGACGAATATCAGGACACCAACACGGTCCAGTATCTCTGGCTGCGCCTGATCGCGCAGGGCCGCGACAACGTCTGCTGTGTCGGCGACGACGACCAGTCGATCTACGGCTGGCGCGGCGCCGACGTCGACAACATCCTGCGCTTCGAGAAGGATTTTCCCGGCGCCAAGGTCATTCGCCTCGAACGCAATTACCGGTCGACCGGCCATATTCTCGCCGCCGCCGCCGGCCTGATCGCGCACAACAAGGACCGGCTCGGCAAGACGCTGTTCACCGACGGCGACGACGGCGAGAAGCCAACGGTCTGCGGCGTGTGGGATTCCGAGGAGGAAGCCCGCGCCATCGGCGAGGATATCGAGCAGATCCAGCGCAAGGGCCATCGCCTCGACGAGATCGCCATTCTCGTGCGCGCCTCTTTCCAGATGCGCGAATTCGAGGAGCGCTTCATCACGCTCGGCCTGCCCTATCGCGTCATCGGCGGCCCACGCTTCTACGAGCGCGCCGAAATCCGGGACGCGCTCGCCTATCTGCGCTGCGTCGCGCAGCCCGCCGACGATCTCGCCTTCGAGCGCATCGTCAATACGCCCAAGCGCGGCCTCGGCGACGCGACGCTGCAATTGCTGCACGACCATGCGCGCGCCGCCGGCGTCCCGCTGATGCGCGCCGCCGCCATGATGGTCGAGACGGAGGAGCTGAAGCCGAAGCCGCGCACGGCGTTGCGCAATCTCATGATGGATTTTTCGCGCTGGGCCTCGCTGATCGACCAGAAGCCGCACAACGAGCTGGCCGAGACGATCCTCGAGGAATCCGGCTATGTCGACATGTGGCGCGCCGATCGCACCGCGGAAGCCGCCGGCCGCCTCGAAAACCTGAAGGAATTCGTGCGCGGCATGGAGGAATTCCCCGACCTCGCCGCCTTCCTCGAACACATTTCGCTGGTGATGGAAAAGGACGAGGCGGCCGAAGGCGAACGCGTCTCGATCATGACGCTGCACGGCGCCAAGGGCCTCGAATTCGAGACCGTCTATCTGCCGGGCTGGGAGGAAGGGCTGTTTCCGCACCAGCGCTCGCTCGACGAGAGCGGCCGCGCGGGCCTCGAGGAAGAACGCCGCCTCGCCTATGTCGGCATCACCCGCGCCAAGCGCCGCGCGAAACTCTATTTCGCCACCAACCGCCGCATCCACGGCCTGTGGCAATCCACCATTCCCTCGCGCTTCCTCGACGATCTGCCAAACAAGCATGTCGACGTCATCGAGGCGCCGAGCGCCTCGCAATACGGCGGCTACGCGCTGTCGCGCTTCGAGAACATGGATACGTATGGCTCGACCTATTCGACGCCAGGCTGGAAGCGCGCGCAAAGCAGGGCGAACGACGCCAAGAGCGGCGGGGGCGGTTTCGGCGAGCGCGCGCAATCCCCGTTCGCCTCCGGCCGCGCTCAGACACAGGCCGCGCGGCGCGGGCCACTGACGATCGAAGGCGAACTCGTCGCGAAGTCGTCGGCAAGCTCATCCTTCGGCCGCGGCGACCGGGTGTTTCATATCAAGTTCGGCCCGGGCTCGATCTTCGCGGTCGACGGCAACAAGCTGACGGTCGATTTCGACAAGGCCGGGCGGAAGATGGTGCTGGAGAGCTTTGTGCAGCGGGGGTGACCTGCGCTTTCTTGTGGAAAAGCACCTGACGAAAAATCAGATGCTCCGGAAAGGCAAAGCAACGACTTATCCGCAGCCGCCAGGTCGCACGGGGGTCGCATGAGTTCATTGGCGTCTTGATCTGGCGAGCCCCAACGCTTCAACTAGAGCAAGCACCCTGAGGCTCGGATATGCTCACCAACAGCCGCGACATCATCCGCCGCCTCGAACGCGAGGGCTGGCGGCTTGTCCGTGTCAACGGCTCGCATCATCACTTCTTCCGGGAAGGCGGAAAAACCATCGTTACGGTTCCGCATCCCAAGCGCGATATCGCCCCGGGCACGGTGCGCAGCATCTATAAACAGGCGGGATGGAAGAAAGATTGATCAGGCCGCGCGTTTCAATGCGTCCGGCCTCGGCGGATCGATCGCAATCACGATCACCGCATCAGAAAATTGGTCGGCCCATTCCGGGTCGGTCTTGATATCGGACAGATCGCGCGTCGGCGGCAACGGCAGCCGTTCATCGATCATGCTTTCGGTCCAGCCTTCCAAGGCTTCCTTGGCCATCACGAAAAGATCGTCGATATCGTCAGCTGCCGAAAAGCAGCCCGGCGCATCCGGAAAGGTCATTCCGTAGGCGCTGTCGGGATCCTTGTGCACAATGACGATGTAAGGCTTCATGGGCGATCTCGCGCGTTGGTCCATTATACCCCTTCCGCGCCGAAAATCACCCATCTCGACTCCGCCGCCCCCGCCCCGCTACCATTCGCGCACAAGCGCTGAGGGAGCGAAGCAAGTGGCCAAGAAATCAGCCTCCAAGAAAGCATCGGCAAAGCAAGGATCAGCAAAGCAGGCGTCGTCCAAGAAGGCCGCAACGAAAAAGGCCGCCCCGAAAAAGGCGGCGAAAAAGTCTCCTGCAAAACCGGTCGCGGCCAAGAAATCCGCCGCCAAGGCCGCGCCCGCGAAAAAGGTCGCGGGCAAGCCCGCGGCAAAGAAAGCGCGCATCCCCAGCACGCCCATCTGGCAATGGACGGCCGTCCAGACCGCCGCCGCCATCCGCGCGGGCGCGGTTTCTGCGGAGGAAGTGACGAAGGCGCATGTCGAGCGCATGAACGCCGTCAATCCGAGGCTCAACGCTGTCGTGTTCGATTTTTCGGTCGAGGCGCTCAAGGCGGCGAAAGCCGCCGACCGCGCCCGCGCCAAGGGCGCCGACCTCGGTCCGCTGCACGGCGTGCCGATCACCATCAAGGAAAACGTCGACTATCAAGGTTATCCCAATCCCAATGGCGTGAAGGCGCTCCTGGGACAGATCGCGCCCTCGGATTCGCCCGTCGTGCGCAATCTCAAGAACGCCGGCGCCATCGTGCTCGGCCTCACCAACACGCCGGAATTCTCCTTCCGCGCCTTCACCGACAATCCGCTGCACGGGCTCACGCTCAATCCGTGGGACGAGGCCATCACCTGCGGCGGCTCGTCCGGCGGCGCGGGCGCGGCGGTGGCGGCCGGCGTCGGAACGATCGGCCACGGCAACGACATCGGCGGCTCGCTGCGCTGGCCGGCCCATTGCAACGGCATCGTCACCATCAAGCCAACGCAAGGGAGAATTCCCGCCTACAACGAGAGCGCGCCGGCCGAGCGCCCGATGCTCGCCCATCTCATGTCCGCGCAGGGGCCGCTGACGCGCTCGGTCGCCGACGCGCGGCTCGCGCTCGCCGTCATGAGCCAGCGCGACCCGCGCGATCCCTGGTGGGTGCCGGCGCCGCTGGAAGGGCCGAAGCCGAAGGGTCCGATCAAGGTCGCGCTCGCGAAAATCCCCGGCGACATGAAAGTCGACGTCTCCGTGCGCGCCGCGCTGACGCAGGCAGCCGACGACCTGCAAAAATCCGGCTACCGTGTCGAAGAGGTCGAGGTTCCCGACATCAACGGCGTCTGGCGCACCTGGGCCGACGTGCTGACGACGGAAGTCGTCGCGCTGCAGGAAGCCGGCATGATGGCGGTGACGTCGGACGACTTCAAGATCGCGTGGAAGGGCATGCGCAAGGGCGCGAACATTCTCGACCGCGAAGGCTTCATGCGCGCGACCGCAGACCGCAACGCGCACATTCGACGCTGGCAGTTGTTCTTCGAGGACTACCCCGTCATCCTCGCGCCGACGACTGTGCAGCCGACGCCCGGCCCGCGCGAGGACACGATCAGCGAGGACCGCGTCCTCGAATTCTTCCACGACGAGCTCCGCTTCATCTCCGCGATCAACGTGCTCGGCCTGCCGGGCGCCGTCGTGCCGGTCTCGATCCACAGGGGCCGGCCGATCGGCGTGCAACTCATCGCCGGCCGCTATCGCGAGGATCTCGCGCTCGCCGCCGCCGAAGCGATCGAGAAGCGGGCGGGCATGCTGGTGCGCCATCTCTGGGAGAAGATGGCGGGCTGAGCATCCGTCTCGATTTCGGCGCGGCGGCGGCCCGTCATCCGGACGCCGCCAGCGCTTGCCCGTGCGGCCGGCGCGCTCTAGCTTCGTTCAGACAAGAACGATCTGCGGAAAGCCGCCTTCGAGGAACACCGGAGAGATCCATGTCGTCGATCGCGCTCGAAGCGTCGCGGCCGCAGCCGGTCTCGCACATCCCCGAACCGCCGCTGTCCGCGCTCGCACACATCCCGGGCACGGAAGGCTGGCCGGTGCTCGGCTCGACCCTGCAACTCCTCGCCGATCCCAAGGGCGAGGTCGAGCGCATGGCGGAGACATACGGCCCGGTTTTCCGCAACCGCGCCTTCGGCGGCCGCAGCGTCACGCTGCTCGGGCCGGAGGCGAACGAATTCGTTCTGTTCGACCAGGCCAAGACCTTTTCGTCCGCGCATGGCTGGGGCCTGATCCTCGGCCGTCTGTTTCCGCGCGGCCTCATGCTGCTCGATTTCGACGAGCACCGCCTGCACCGCAAGGCGCTCTCCGTCGCCTTCAAGACCGGGCCGATGAAATCCTATCTCGCGAGCCTCGACCGCGGCATCGTCGAGGGGCTTGGCGGCTGGCGCGCGCAAGGGCCGGACATGCTGTTCTACCCGGCCGTCAAACAACTGACCCTCGATCTCGCCGCGGTCTCCTTCCTCGGCGAGAACATCGGCGCCAACGTGCAGGACGTGAAACGCGCCTTCGTCGATATGGTCGCCGCCGCCGTCTCCGTCATCCGCAAGCCCCTGCCCTTCACGCAGATGGCGAAGGGCGTCGCGGGGCGGCAGTTCATGATCGACTATTTCGGCGGCCAGATCGACGCGCGCCGCAACGGCGAGGGCGAAGATCTCTTCACCCATCTCTGCAAGGCGACGACCGACGACGGCTCGCTGCTGACGCGGCAGGAAATTATCGATCACATGAGCTTCCTGATGATGGCCGCGCACGACACGCTGACCTCGTCCTTCACCTCCTTCGTCTGGTTCCTCGCAAGCCACCCCGACTGGCAGCAGAAGCTGCGCGAGGAGATCGCGGGCCTCGGCCTCGCGAAGGACGAGCCGCTGCCTTACGAACGGCTCGACGATCTGCCGCTGACCGAAATGGCCTTCAAGGAAGCGTTGCGGATGATCCCGCCGGTGCCGTCGATCCCGCGCTGCGCGGTGCGCGACACCGAATTCGCGGGCTTCAAACTACCGGCCGGCACGCGCGTCAGCGTCAATCCGGTCTACACGCACAACATGCCCGACGTCTGGGTCGATCCGGAGAGGTTCGATCCCCTGCGCTTTTCGAACGAGGCCGCGCGCAACCGGCACAAGTTCGCCTTCGTGCCCTTCGGCGGCGGCGCGCACATGTGCCTGGGGCTCAACTTCGCCTACATGCAAGCCAAGTGCTTCGCCCATCGCCTGCTCTCGACCGCGCGCGTCACGGTGGCGCCGGGCTACATCCCCGACTGGAAGCTCTGGCCGATCCCGCAGCCGAAGGACGGGTTGCGCGTGCGGATGGAGCCGCTGGGTTAGCGGCGATGCCGGGACGTTGTCCCATCCCCCCGCGAGCGGGGAGAAGGTGGCGCGACGCGCCGGATGAGGGGCTGGGCCGATACGTGACGCCTGGTCGTTTGCCCCCTCGCCCCAACCCTCCCCCCGCAAGCGGGGAGAGGGAGCGAGCGCTCCCGACGCCGCCCTTGCGCGGCCCGCCCGACCGCCCACAATAGCCGCATGATCCGCGCCCTCGCCCTTCTCCTCGCCTGCCAGCTCGCCGGCGAAATCTTCGCCCGCGCTTTTGGTCTGCCGATTCCCGGCCCCGTCATCGGCCTCGCGCTGCTCGCCGTCGGCATTCTCGTCCATGCGCGGGCGACCGGCGCCGATCCTTCAAAGATCGAAAGCACCGAGCTCGGCCGCACGGCGGGCGCGCTGCTCGGGTCGCTCGGCCTGCTATTCGTGCCGGCCGGCGTCGGCGTCGTGCAGCAATTGCCGGTCGTCGGCGCCTACGGCCTCGCGCTTGCCGCCGCCCTGGTCGGCTCGACCGTGCTCACCCTCATCGTCACCGTCTACGTCTTTCTCTTCGTCAAAAAGCTGACCGGCAAGGCCGGCGCGGCGGGAGAGAACCGGTGAGCAATCCCTTCGCCATCTGGGTCTATCTCTCCGCCTCGCCGCTGCTGTGGCTGACGCTGACGCTGATCGTCTGGCTGTTCGCCGATTTTCTCGCGCGCGCCGCCAACCGCAACCCACTCGTCAATCCCGTGCTCATCTCCATCGCGCTGATGGGCGCGATCCTCGTCGCGACGGGCGCGCCCTATCAGGCGTATTTCGAGGGCGCGCAATTCGTGCATTTCCTGCTCGGCCCCGCGACCGTCGCCATCGCCGTGCCGCTCGTGCGCCATCGCGCGCTGGTCCTCGCCAATCTGCTGCCGATGGCGGCCGCGCTGATCGCGGGCGCCGTCGTCGCCTGCGTTTCGGCGGTGGCCATCGCCGCCGCCTTCGGCGCGCCGCGTCAGGTGCTGGTGTCGCTGGCGCCCAAATCTGTCACGGCCGGCATCGCCATGGCCGTCTCCGAAAATCTCGGCGGCGCGCCGGCGCTCACCGCCGTGCTCGTCATCACGACCGGCATTCTCGGCGCGGTGATCGTCACGCCGCTGATGAACGCGCTGCGCATCAGGGATTTCGCCGCGCGAGGTTTTGCGGTCGGGCTCGCCTCGCACGGCATCGGCACGGCCCGCGCCTTCGTGGTCGACGAGGTGGCCGGCACGTTCGCCGGCATCGCCATGGGGCTGAACGGGCTCGCGACCTCGCTGATCGTGCCCCTGCTGATGCGATGGATGTGAACGGATTTGACAATCGTTCTAAGTTGATAAATTAATCAATTAATTAAATTGAGCGCCCCCCGAGCGCCGCCGGAGGAATTCATGTCCGTCCATCCCCGCTATCCCCTGCTGTTCAGCCCGCTCGACATCGGCGTGACGAAGCTCAAGAACCGCGCGCTGATGGGCTCGATGCACACAGGTCTCGAGGAGGCCGAGAACGGCTTCGCCAAGCAGGCCGCCTTTTTCGCGGAACGCGCGCGGAACGGCGTCGGCATGATCATCACCGGCGGCATTCCGCCGAATTTCGAAGGCGGCGGACGCGGCTCGAAACTGTCCGAGCCGCACGAGGTCGCCGAGCATCGTCTCGTCACCGACGCCGTGCACGCCGCCGACCCCGACGTGAAGATCTGCATGCAGATCCTGCACATGGGTCCGCTCGCCCGCACCAGCGAATGCGTCGCGCCCTCGCCCGTGAAATCGCGCATCGGCGCCTATATGCCGAACGCGCTGACCGCCGAAGGAATCGAAAAGCAGATCCGCGATTTCGCCAATTGCGCCGTTCTCGCGAAGGAAGCCGGCTACGACGGCGTCGAGATCATCGGCTCGGCCGGCTATCTCATCTCCACCTTCCTGGTCGTGAAAACCAACCGCCCCACCCACGAATGGGGCCGCTCGTTCGAAAACCGCATGCGCTTCCCGATCGAAATCGTGCGGCGCGTGCGCAAGGCGGTCGGCCCGGACTTCATCATCGTCTTCCGCATTTCCGCGATGGACATGCTGCAGGGCGGCCTCGCCTGGGAGGAAGTCGTCGCGCTCGGCAAGGCCATCGTGGCGGAAGGCGTCAACGTCGTCTCCACTCATTTCTGCTGGCACGAAGCCCTGGTGCCGACCATCGCCACCATGGTGCCGCGCGCCGCCTTCACGCAGGTGACGGGCCGCCTGCGCAAGGAGCTCGGCGTGCCCATGATCACGTCGAACCGCATCAACATGCCGCAGGTCGCGGAAGACGTTCTCGCGCGCGGCGACGGCGATATCGTCTCGATGGCGCGTCCGATGCTGGCCGACAGCGAACTGGTGAAGAAGTCCTTCGAAGGCCGTGAGGACGAGATCAACACCTGCATCGCCTGCAACCAGGCCTGCCTCGATCACACGTTCAACGGCAAGCTGGTGAGCTGCCTCGTCAATCCGCGCGCCTGCCACGAGACGGAACTGAATTACCTGCCGACGAACCTGCCGAAGAACATCGCCGTCGTCGGCGCGGGCCCCGCCGGCCTCGCCTTCTCGATCACGGCGGCCGAGCGCGGCCATAAGGTCACGCTGTTCGAGGCGAACGACGATATCGGCGGCCAGTTCAACCTCGCGCGAAAAATTCCGGGCAAGGAGGAATTCGACGAGACGATCCGCTACTTCCGCCGCAAGATCGCGCTGCACGGCGTCGATCTGCGCCTCAACACGCGCGTCGACGCCGACGCCTTGTCGGGCTTCGACGAGGTGATCGTGGCGACCGGCATCGAGCCGCGCACGCCGGATATTCCCGGCATCGATCATCCCAAGGTCGTCGGCTACATGGACGCGATCCTCGGGCGAAAGCCGATCGGCAAACGCGTTGCGATCATGGGCGCCGGCGGCATCGGCTTCGACGTCGCCGAACTCGTCAGCCACGCCGGCGTGTCCGCCGCGCTCGACGTCGACGTCTTCGCACGCGAATGGGGCATCGACTTCAGGAACCATCCACGTGGCGGCGTCACCGGCGTCGAGCCGCATGTCGAGACCTCCGGCCGCGAGATCACGCTGATGCAGCGCAAGAGCGACGCGCTGGGCAAGACGCTCGGCCGCACGACGGGCTGGACGCATCGGCTCAGCCTGCAAAGGCGGGACGTGCAAATGGTCGGCGGCGTCGACTATCTGAAGATCGACGACGAGGGCCTGCACACGCGCGTCAACGGCGAGCCGCGCCTGTTCGACGTCGACACGATCATCGTCTGCGCCGGC
>DAIRCS010000034.1:0-28015 GCA_036796555.1 Rhodoblastus sp.
GTCCGCAGTTCTACTTCCGGACGACGGACGTGACGGGCATCGTGACGCTGCCGGAGGGCGTGGAGATGGTGATGCCGGGCGACAACGTCGCGATGGAAGTCGCGCTGATCGTTCCGATCGCGATGGAGGAGAAGCTGCGCTTCGCCATCCGCGAGGGCGGACGCACCGTTGGCGCGGGCGTCGTCGCAAGCATCATCGAGTGAGCCGGGAGCGCCGGCTTCCAGCCGGCATGCCGACCGGAGGCTGGCGGTCCTAAATGCCGGCCGGAGGCCGGCGGTCCCGGGTGCGAGCCTGAAGGCTCGCGGTCCAGAAAAGCGCGGGTCTGCGGGCCCGCGCTTTTTCTTTTGGGCGGGCGCGATAGACTGAACCGAGGGCGCGAAGCGAGGCAGCCATGATCGTATCCACCACCAACGACATCGCCGGCTACAAGGTCGTGCGCCATCTCGGGCTCGTGCGCGGCATCACCGTGCGCTCGCGCTCGGTCGTCGGCAATTTCGTCGGCGGCATCCAGTCGGTGTTCGGCGGCAAGCTGTCGGTCTATGTCAGCCTCGCCGAGACGGCGCGGCAGGAGGCGTTCGACCATATGTGCGAGCACGCCGCGCAGGGCGGCGCCAACGCGATCATCGGCATGCGCTACGACGCCAACGAGATCATGGACGGCATCACCGAAGTGCTGGCCTACGGCACGGCGGTGTGGGGCGAGCCGGGCTGACGGCCCGACGCCTGCCCGCCCTCCTCCCGCCGGCGTATTTGCTAGGTTCGCGCGAAAACCGCGCGAGTCCTGGCATGTCTCTCTGGCTGGTCCTGCATCTGTTGGCGCTCGGCGCATGGATCGGCTGCATCGCCACCGAGACCATCGTCGAGCATTCCGTCCGCAACGACGCTGAGCGCGATTACATCGCCGACGCGCACTGGCCGATCGACCTCTACGTCGAAACGCCGGCCTTCCTGCTGGTCGCGATTTCGGGCGGCATGCTGCTGCGCGCTGCGGCCGCGGACAGGCTCGTTTGGACGATGGCCGGCGTGGGCCTTCTCGCCATCGCCTGCAACGCCGCCTGCGTGACGGTTGTTCACCGGCGCCGCGCCGCGCGACGCAGGGGCGACGCCCCGGCCTATGCGCGGCTCGACGATATCCAGCACAAGCTCGGCGCGCTTCTTGTGGCGCTGATCGTCGTCGCGCTCGGCGCGGGGATCGGCAGGATGGTCTGAAAGGCGATTGATCCTCCATAAATTGTTCGCTAGCCTTGTCCGACAATCACAAGTCGGCGCAACCGGCCGACGATCGAGGGAGGACGATATGAAACTGGCCGCACTCATGGCCGGCGCCGCGCTGTTCGGCGCGGGCGCTTTCGGCGGCGCCGCCAGCGCGCAGGCCGACAAGCCGCTCAAGATCGGCGTTCTGACCGATCTCACGTCCGTCTATTCCGACATCGGCGGCAAGGGGAATATCGAGGCCGCCAAGATGGCGATCGAGGATTTCGGCGGGCAGATGTTCGGCAAGCCGATCGAACTCGTCTCTTCCGACGTGCAGATGAAGGCCGACGTGGCCGCCTCCATCGCGCGCAAATGGTGGGAGCAGGAGAATGTCGACGCCATCATCGACATGCCGACCTCGGCCACCGCGCTTGCGGTGATGGAATTGTCGAAGCAGTTCGAGAAGCCGCTGATCATCACCGACGCCGCGTCCTCGGACATCACCGGCAAGGCGTGCTCGCCCTATACGGCGCACTGGACCTACGACACCTATTCGAACGCGCAGACGGTCGGCAAGGCGATCGTCAAGCAGGGCGGCGATAGCTGGTATTTCATCACAGTCGATTACGCCTTCGGCCATGCGATCGAGAAGGACGTGTCGGGCGTGGTCACGGCCGCCGGCGGCAAGGTCGTCGGCTCGGTGCGCCATCCGCTCAACTCGCCGGATTTCTCGTCCTACCTGCTGCAGGCGCAGCAGTCGAAGGCCAAGGTCATCGGCATGGCCAACGGCGGCGGCGACACGATCAACCTGATCAAGCAGGCCGGCGAATTCGGCATTACGGCGGGCGGCCAGAAGCTCGCGGGCATCGTGATGTTCATCTCCGACATTCACAGCCTCGGCCTGAAGACCGCTCAGGGGTTGACGATCACCGAAGGCTATTACTGGGACAAGGACGACCTGTCGCGCGAGTTCGGCAAGAAGTTCTTCGCCCGCATGAACCGCATGCCGACGATGAACCAGGCCTCGACCTATTCGGCGACGCTGCATTACCTGAAAGCCGTGAAGGCGGCGGGAACGCGCGACACCAAGCCGGTTATGGCGAAGATGCGCGAACTGCCGGTGCGCGATTATTTCACGCAGAACGGCTACCTGCGCGCGGACGGCCGCATGGTGCATTCCATGCTGCTGCTCGAGGTGAAGAAGCCCGAGGAGAGCAAGTATCCCTGGGACTATTACAAAGTGCTGGCCGAATTGCCGGGCGACGAGGTGTTCCGGCCGATGAAGGACGGCGGCTGTCCGCTGGTGGCGGGGAAGTAGGGTCCGAGGCTGTCATGCCCGCGAGAGCGGGCGCCCAGACCCAGGTCTGAAACACGCCGCTCTGGATCCCCGCTTTTGCGGGGATGACAGACACAGCGCGGTTCGGAAACGGGGTAAGCCCGCTCAACGGCGCGGAACCGCGCGCGAGGCGCCTTTGCGGATCGACGCGGCCGCTCCGGCGGCGATGACGGCCATGAACTTTCGGGAGAACGAACCCAGCGGTTTGCGATCCTCGATCGCGAACGAGGTTTCGAGATCGTCGGTATTGAATTCGTCGACGATGACCCATGCGGGCGTTCGCAACCCGACTCGGCGCGCTTCCGTCTCGGGAATTTCGACGGCGTCCGTATCGGGCGCAGGCATGCGGCTGGTGATGGGGAAGAACAGCGGCGTTTCCCCGTCCGGGCCGCGTGCAATCAGCATTATGCAGGTCGGCCGGCCCTTGCGGCCGCTTTCCTCGCCGCGCCTTTGTTCGCGCGCCCAGAGATAGGCGTAGCGGATGACGCTGCCGTGGACGATGCTACTCGTCACGGGCCGCGTCGTCGTCGGCGATCGCGTCGAGGCCCGCAAGGAATTTCGCCTTGTCCTCGGCGGATAGTCGGTCGGTGCGGAAAGCGCGCTGCCTGCTTTCGTTCCTCAAGCGGTCAAAATCCTCGGCGGTCAGCAGCACGAATTTACGGCGGCCCCGGCTCGTGATGTCGACAGGGCCGCGAAACGCGGCCTCGACGACTTCGCCAGATTTGTTGCCGAGTTCGGTGAGCGTAAATGTGGTCATCTAAAACCCCTGATCCAGCTAAAATAGCTATTTTTGGGATTTCAGGCAAATCAGGGCCATGGAGGGGTATCGCCTGGCCGGCCGTGGTCGGAGGCCCCGGCCAGGCAGTGAGCTCGAGCGGAAGTGTCATGCCCGCGAAAGCGGGCATCCAGACCCGCGGTCTGAAATGCGGCGCTCTGGATCCCCGCTTTCGCGGGGGATGACAGAGCGTCTGCGCCTCAGAGGCTCGCCACCACCTTCAGTCGCTTTACTTGCCCGTTGAGGAAGGCTGCGAGGAATCGCTGGTAGTCACGGAATGACACACAGCCGTTCGACTGGCCGCTCGGCCCGAGCATGTAGGTGTGGGCCAGCAGGCCGGCGCGGCCGTGCACGGCGGAATTGACCGGCGTGAGGCGGATGGCGCGCACGCCATGGAAGAGGGCCTCGCGCTCGCGCAGGTCGTAGAGCGCCGGCGGGGTGACGCCGCGCATGCGGACATGGGCGAAGGCCGGCTTGTCCATCATGTCGCCGAGGCCGGAATGGGCCTCGAGCCGCGTGCCGTCGGGCAGATACACGGTCCTGGCCGAAATATCGTAAACGGCGGTGAAGCGGTCGGAGACCGCGGCGGACGAGGACGGCGCGACGCCGGTCAGACGCGCGCCGCCGCCATTGAGGCCGCCGTCCGGCGGCGCATAGGCCATCGCGGGGCTCGCGCCGCCGCTGACGCCGCCGAACAATTTCTCGAAGAAGCCCTGTTCCTTCGGCGGCTCCGCCCTGGCCACGATCGTGCGGCCGCCACGCGGCGCGCGGAGGCGCGGCTGCGCCGGCTCGGCGGGCGGCTGGTCCGCCTGCGCGGCCGCCGGGCCGCGCTCGGCCGCGGAGGGGGCGAGATCGACAGGGCGGCGCGGCGGCAACGGCGTGAACGCGTCCTCCGGCTCCGCCATGGCGAGATCGAGCGGGCGCGGGGCGGGCGTGGGAACCGCCTGCGGCGGCTCGAGTTGAGTTTCCGTGTCCGCGAGGCGGCCGCGCAGATCGGTCATCTGCGCGCCGGCGATGGTCGTCGCCGGCCGCAGGTTAGCGTCGGCGACCGGCTCGAGCGAGAAGCCGGCTGGCTTGCCGCCGAGGGAATAATTGGGGTCGAGCAGCTCCGCGCCAGCGCGCAGCGCGATGCGCGGGGCGAGCGGGCCGAGATTCTCGGCGGCGCGCAGGATGGGCGCGTCCGCGCTGGGCGCGTCCGCGCTGGGCGCGTCCGCGCTGGGCGCGGTCTGCAGCATCTGCGTGCCGACTGCGCCGAGGAAGGCGACCGCGACGGCGGATCCCGCCAGACTTGCCGCGGTTCGACGCCAGCGGCGCCGCCGGGGCAGGCGATAGTCGTGGAGATCGTCGAAGACGTAAGGATCCGTCTGCATGCCAACCATGCTTCCGCTACGCGCGCCCTCTACTTGCACTCGCTGTCGCGACGTTGGAGGGCGCTCGCAACGACACGGTCGATCAGACGGATGATCTGGAAGGCCCGTGTCTCGGGAGCCGGCCCGCCCGTCCAATGCCGAGCAATTGAAGCTTTTTTTGGTTAAGCGCCTGTAAATGGATCAACAGATAGTTGTGGGCGCTGGCGCGAATCGCTCAATCGAAGGCGGCGACGATTTCCGCCACCTCGGCGTAGCCCTTGGAATCCAAGGGTTTTTGCGGGGGTAGCGGGGCGCCGACCGCATAGCCCTGCGACATCAGACCGCCCTTGATGCAGGCGGCCAGGCTATGTTTGGCGAAGGCCTGGTTGAGCCGCCACAGGCGCCGCTGGAGCGCCATCGCTTCGTCCCAGGCGCCGTTTCGACACAATTCGTAAAGCTTTACGCTGGCGCGCGGCGCGACGCAGGCCGGCCCCGCCATCCAGCCCTTGCCGCCGATCAGCATGACGGCGGCGGGAATGTGCGCCGAAGCCGCGAAAATCTCCATGCGGTCCTGCACCTTGTCCATGATCGACAGCAGCCGGCCGGTATTGACCGAGGCGTCCTTGAGATAGCGGATGTTGGGGATGTGCGAGAGACGCTCGATGACCGGCAGCGACAGGTCGGCGCGCTGGAAGTTGGGGTTGGTGTAGAGCGTGACGGGCAGGCGGGTTGCGCCGGCTATGGCGGCGAAATAGTCGTGAATCGAATCGTCGTCGAGCGGAAAATAGGCTTCGAGCACGGCGAGAATCCCGTCGGCGCCGAGGCTTTCCCATTCGCGGGTCTGGCGCAGCGCCTCCGCCGTCGTGGCGGCCGCGACGCCGGCGACGACCGGAACCCGTCCCTTCGCCGCCTCCACCACCACCTGCACGACGCGGCGCTTCTGCTCATGCGTCAGATAGGCGAATTCGCCGGTGGAGCCGAGCGGGGTGAGCCCGTGCACGCCCTTCGCGATGAGGTCGTCGCACAGGCGCGCGAGCACGTCGTCCATGACGCGTCCGTCGGCGTCGACGGGCGAAACGAGATAGGGGAATACCCCGTGAAAATCCTTGTGCATGACGACCCTCCGGCCGCCATGGTGGCCGCGGCGGGCGCGCGCGACAAGGCTTGCAGGGCGCGCGCAGCGCAGCTATGACAGCGCGTCCGCTGCGGATCGGCTTTTGCCGGTCGCCCGCAGGAGTGTAGCTCAGTTGGTAGAGCACCGGTCTCCAAAACCGGGTGTCGTCGGTTCGAGCCCGGCCACTCCTGCCAGCGGATGAAAGTCCTGACAGTCATGCGGTCGGAGCGCTTCGGCAAGGGTTGCTGCAGCGCGGCGGCGTCAACGACGGTCCTTGCGTTTTCCGCCGGGAGGGGAAAGCTTGGTTTGCGCGTCAATTCCGACGAACAGACCGCAGAGGGGGGCTGTCATGCTGCGCGCTCTTGTCGACAAACTTTCCGGTTTCCAGCTGACTGCGATCATACTTGCCGCGCTCTTCATCCCGGGTGCGGTGGGCGCGGCGGTGACGTATCAGGCGGTCGGTCTCATCGATCCGATCACCGGTGTGAAGGGCCGCGTCCTTGCGGGCGGGCGGCTATGGACACAGGATTATTTTGCTGATTTCAAGAACAATCCAATCAATCGTGTTAGAATATCTAATAGTACTATTGGAGATGGTACATATCGTGTAATATATACAATTCCGTCAGGAAAAGCATTGATAATTGATGGTGCTACCGTTACCATATATAACGGTACAAATGGAGCTGATAACTATATGTATTGCTCTGTTGGTTCTATGTACATCACGCTTCTAGATTCGCCGAATTCCGTTGCCACCCAATCATACAATCTTGGATCTGGCATCTACTTGCATCCCGGTGATAAGATACAATGTAAAGGGAGTAATTTCACTAACGCAAATCTGGTCGGCCTTATCTTAATGCAAGGCTATCTCGTGCCGGCCGCCGCGGTTCCCGCCATCGGTTCGGTAGAGGAACGCGAGCAGTCGGTGGCGGGCGCGATCCTCATGAAGAAGTAGGCCGATCTTCGCCGACGGGGCGGACGGCGTCTGATGCGCCAGAGTGATGGTTGTCGCCAGTGAAACGCCGGATTTGCCGGGCTGGCCGGTTGCGGACATAGTGGCCAGGCGGCACAATTCGGCGGGGAAACAGAATGGAGCAGATTCTCATCAACCTGATCGCGGGCGCGGTCGGCGGCAATGCGGCGGGCAAGGCCTCGCCCAATTTTGACCTGGGAACCATCGGCAACACGATCGCCGGGCTCGTCGGCGGCGGCGCGCTCGGCCAGATCGTCACGCTGCTCATTCCCGCCGTGACGGCGGCCGCCCAGAGCGGCAATCTGTCGATCGGCGGTATCGTGTCCCAATTGGTCGCGGGCGGCGCCGGCGGCGCAGTTCTGACCGCCATCATCGGCCTGATCAAAAACCGGAGCTGAAAGGCGCCTATCCGAGGATAGGGCCTTCTTTCCCGGGGCGCGGCCGCATTCCGGGACGCTCGCCGCTTGAGGCCGATCAAGGACCGATCGGGCTTTTGCCGGCTTCATGCGTCCGGGAGGTTCGGACCATGACGCTTGACGCCCCGATTTCGGCAGCGCGCGCGAAGATCGCGCGCTGGATCGAGAAACTTCGCCTGATGGGTGAGCTCAATTCGCTGGACGCCACTACGCGCGCCCAGATCGCGCACGAACTCTGCGTCAGCGAGGCCGAGCTGGAGACGATCGCGCACCTGTCGATGAACGCCGAAGGACTGGAGCGCGTGCTCGATCTCATCGGCGTCGATCGCGCGCAGCTCGAAAAGGACGATCCGGCGCTGATGGCGGATTTGCGCCGCAGTTGCACGCTGTGCCGCGACTGGAAAGAATGCAGGCACGATCTCGACGCCGGCCGGTTCTCGAAGGATATCGAGGATTATTGCGTCAACAGCGAGATTCTGCGGCACTTGCGCCCGCAAGCGAACTGACAAGCGAACTGATCAGTCTTTCCAGCGCGCGTCGAGAAAGGCGCCGGCGCGCGCGAGCGTGGTTTGCGCCGGCGCGAGTTCGGCATAGCTCTGGAAGACGTGGATCATGTCTTCGTAAATGTCGGTTTCGACTTCGACGCCGCAGGCGCGCGCCCGGTCGGCCAGCGCCCTACAATCGTCGACGAGAACTTCCGGCGCGCCGCATTGCAGCAGCAGCGGCGGCAGGCCGCGCAGGTCGGCGAAAAGCGGCGAGGCGAGCGGATCGCGCGGATCGCCCGCCGCGCCGAGATAGCCCTTGGCCATGCCGAGAATCATCGCCCGCTGATGCAGCGGATCGGATGCGGCGTTGCGCGCGTAGGACGCGCCGCTCGCCGTCATGTCGGTCCATGGCGACATGAGAAAGGCGGCGCAGGGCAGGGGCAGGTTTTTCGCGCGCGTCGCGAGCATCAGCGAGAGCGCGAGCCCGCCGCCGGCGCTGTCGCCGGCAAGCGCGATGCGTCGCGCGGAAAAGCCCTGGTCGAGCAGCCAGCGATAGGCGGCGAGCGCATCCTCGACCGGCGCGGGAAAATCGTGCTCGGGCGAAAGCCGGTAGTCGACCGCCAGGACACTCGCGCCGGCCGCCTGCGAGAGCCGCTGGATGAGGTCGCGATGCGAGCAGATCGAGCCGATGCGGAAGCCGCCGCCGTGCAGGAAGAGAATAATGCGGTCGGGCGCAGCATCCGGCGCCGCGATCCATTCGGCGTTCATGCCGCCAATCTCGAAACGCCGGATCGGCCAGTCCTGCGCGCGCCTGGCGAAGGCCGCGTCCCAGTCGCTGCGCATCTGCCGGACGGCCGTTTCGCGCGTCCAGCCCGCGTAGATTTTCCGAAGGCCGGCGACCACGCAGGCGACGTCTTCCAGCGCGCTCATGCGCCGCCGATCCCCATGCCGCCGGAAACGCCGAGCGTCTCGCCGGTGATGAAGGCGGCTTCGCGTGAGGCGAGGAAGAGAACGGCGGCGGCGACTTCCTCCGGCGTCCCGAGGCGGCGCAGCAGCGTCATGCCGCGCATGGCGTCGAGCAGCTTTTCGCCGCCGTCCCGCACGGCGCTCTGCAGCATCGGCGTGTCGATCGGGCCGGGCGCGATCACATTGGCGGTGATGGCGTAGCGCGCGTTCTCGCGCGCGATGGATTTGGTGAAGCCGATGACGCCGGCCTTGGCGGCCGCGTAGACCGCGCCGCCGCGCGAGCCGAGCCGCGCCGCTTCCGAGGCGATGTTGACGATGCGGCCGAATTTCTTCTGCTGCATGCCGGGCAGCACGAGATGGGTCGTGCCGAAGACGGAGCCGAGATTGATTCCGACGAGGCGGCCCCAATCCTCGGGTTTCGTCTCGGTGAAAAAGGCGTGCTGGTCGACGCCCGCGTTGTTGACGAGCGTGTCGAACGGTCCGTGCGCGCCGACGATGTCTTGCAGCGCGGCGTAATCCGTCACATCCGCCTGCGCGAATGTCGCGCCCGTTTCGCGCGCAATGTCCGCGCCGGCTGCATCGCGGTCGATGACGACGACGCGCGCGCCCTCATTGGCGAGCGCGCGCACGATGGCCGCGCCGATGCCCTTGGCGCCGCCGGTGACGAGCGCCGCGCGGCCGGCGAAAGCGCCGCTCATTTGCCGGTGAAGACGGGCTTGCGCCGTTCGATGACGGCTGCGAGCCCCTCGCGCGCATCCGCCGTGCCGGAGAGTTCCGAGACGGTGCGCGCTTCCTCCGACAGGCAGGCGTCGACGCCCGTGCCGACGCCCGACCACAGGAGCCGCTTGGCGGCGGCCATCGCCTTCGGCGCGCCGGCGGCGAGTTCCTGCGCCCAGGCGACCGCGGCCGTTTCGAGGTCCGCCTCAGGCACGATGCGGTTGATGATGCCGAGTTCCTTGGCCTGCGCGGCGGTGAGGATCGGATTGGTCAGCACGATCTCCGCCGCGCGACGCAGCCCGACGATACGCGGCAGGGTGACGGAAACGCCGGCGTCCGGCGCCATGCCGACGCGCGTCGCGCCGGCGAGGAATTTCGCCGTGTCGGCTGCGATCACCAGATCGGATGCGCAGACGAGGCCGAAGCCGCCGCCGCCGGCTGCGAAGCCGTGGACGGCGGAGATGACCGGCGCCTCGAGCCGCATCAGGCCGGTCACCGCATTTTGCAACCATGCGGTGGCGACGCGCAGATAATCGGGCATGTGCTCGCCCTTGGAGGCGAAGGTGTGCACGTCGCCGCCGGCGCAGAAATTCTTGCCGGCGCCGCGGATGAGCGCCACGCGCACGTCCGGCCGGCCGTGCAGGCCCATCACCGCCTCGCAGAGGCTCTTGAGGAAATCGACGTTCATGCCGTTGGAGGCATCGGGACGGTTGAGCGTGATGGTCGCGACGCCGTCGGCGACGGCGGTCAGGACGAGTTGATCCGATGACATGCGCGCGGTGGCCTCAGATGATGAAGGACATGGTGTAGATCGCGCGGTCGTTGTTGACGAGCGAGACCTTCTTGCGGACGAGCTTGAAGCCGTCGCCGGCGCGGCGCAACGTATATTCGTTGCGCGAACCCCAGATCGTCTCGCCGCGCTGGCTCGATTCGAAGACGATGGAATTGGCGCCGACGCGAATGTCGTCGCCCTCGCGGCCGAGAAACTCGATATTGCCGATGATGCGGCGCAGGCCCGAGCGCGGGTCCTGCGTGTAGCGCTTGCCCGACAGAAGCTGGCGCACGCGCACGCCGATGCGTGAGCGATTGTCGTAGATGATCGACATCTGCTGTTCCGGGTCTATGTCGTCGCCGTTGGCCGGCGCCCAGTAGACGGCGTCGTCCGTCCAGAGGTCTTCCCATTCCTCGTATCGGTGCTCGTCGGCGAGGCGCGCTTCGTGGAACAGGAACTGCTCCACGTCGCGCATGAGATCGGCGTCGGTGCGGGCGGCGATCATCGGGCCTGCTCCATCAGAGAGCGATAATGTCTCCAGATGCCGCGCGAGGGCACCTCGTCGGTCGCGTGCGCGACGAGGAAACCGTCCTCGTCGCGGCGCTCGCGATGCTCGCCGCGGCCGAGGAAGACCCAGTCGGTGTCATGCGCCGCCATGCCGCGCTGCGTGCGCTCGTACATTTCGGAATCGTCGGCCAGCAGGAAGCCGGCGGGGCCGACCGAGCCCATGGTCTGCTGGCGCATGCGGCGGTTGAGGTCCGGCGCGCCCTTGAACTGCAGCGCCGTGACATGCTGGACGCTGTCGTTCACGCCGAGCGGCTGAATGACGAACATCTGGATTTCGGCGATGAAGAGATTGGGGAAGATCATGACATGCGGCGTGCCGTCGATCATGATTTCGCGCGCGCGCTTTTCGCCATAGGCGGCGTTCATGCGCGCGACATAGTCGGGCAGCTTTTCGGGCGTCGTGCCGAACCAGCTCAGCAACGCGTCGCGCTTGCGGAATTCCGGGCGCAGGTCGAGTTCGGTGTGGCCGTTGCCGTAGTCGCGGGTGAGCGCCGTCGATTTCGCGCCGTAGAGGCCGCCGATGGCGCTGTCGGCGACGCTGAAGATCGACGAGTGGACGAAGGCCGGATGATAGCCGTCGGTCTCGTTCTCCAGAATGAATTTCCAGTTGGCCTTGACGCGATGCTTGAGGAAACCGGCGGTGATCTCGATCTCGCCTTCGGGCGAGGTCATGCAGAGGCGGTCGATCGTCTCGGCCGCGCCGCCGAGATGCTCCGCGAGGCTCGGGCCGTCGCTGGCGAAGGAGCCGAAGACGAAGCCGCGATAGGAGGCGACGCGCGGCACGCGGCCGAGGCCGTGCTTCGACTTGTCGAGACCCTCGTAGCCTTCCGGAAAGGCGTAGCCGAGCAGCCTGCCGTCCGAGCCGAAGTTCCAGGCGTGGAAGGGGCAGGTGTGCATCGGCGAATTGCCGCGCTCTTTCGGGCAGACCTGATTGCCGCGATGCGTGCAGCGGTTGAGCAGCAGATGCACCTGCCCGTCGCCGCCGCGGCTCATGATGATCGGCTGCAGGCCGATCGATTTCAGCACGAAATCGTGGGCGTTGGGGATTTCGCTTTCGTGGCCGACATAGACCCAGGTGCGATACCAGATCTTCTCGAGCTCGAGTTCGAAGATCGCGGGGTCGCGGTAGAGCGCGCCGCGCACGCGATCGGGCAGGATCATGTCGCTCCATGCGGGCGTCGGGGCCATCGCGTTCATCGGCTCTCTCCGAAATAGAATAATCCGACCAGTCGTTCTATTATTAGGGTCGGGACGGGCTTCGTCAAGGGAGGGGCGCGCGAAGCGTGAGCCCGCGCGCCCCGGCTGTGCCGCCTACTGAACCGGCTTGTAGCTGAGCGTGGCGAAATCGGCCTGCATGATCTGGACTTTCTGGTCCGAGAAACGCTTGCCGGGGCCGAAGCTGATCGGCGCCATGACGCCGGTCTGCAGATCCTTGGTCTTTTCGATTTCCGCGAGGGCGCAATCGCGCGTCAGCGCCTTGCCGCAGCGGCGGAAGGCTTCGACCAGCACGCGGCCCGCGGCGTAGCCCGCCTCCGTGTAGCGGTTGACGCCCTTGATCTCGGCCTCGGACAGATATTTCTTCGCCTTGTCGAGGAACGCCTTGCCCGCGGCGCCGGCGAGCGGCTCGACATAGTCGACCGCGTAGAGGCCGTCGCTGGCGGGACCGGCGAGCTTCAGCACGACCTCGATGCGGCCGGGCCAGAAGATGCCGATCGCCGGCTTGTAGGCGAGCTTCTCGAGCTCTTTGATCATCGCCACGTTCTCGGAGATGATGCCGCCGGCAAGGAAGACCTCCGCGCCGGAATCCTTCAGGCGCAGCATGTCGGAGGCGAAGTCGGTCTGGCCCTTCTTGTAGCTGCCGGAGTAGACGACGTTGAGCTTCTTCTCCTTGACGATCGCGTCGAAGCCCTCGCGCACCAGCAGACCGTAGTCGTCGTCCTGCGTGACGATGCCCCATTTCTTGCCGGGGAACTTGTCCGCCAGAAAGGCCGTCAGTTTCCGGATCCCCTCCGGATAGACCTGGCCGAGCGCGAAGACGTTCTTGCGCGCGGGCTCGAAAACCTGCGACACGGGCGCCGTCGAGATGAGGGTCGGCACGCCCGACTTTTCGAGCACGGGCATGGCGGCGATCGTCTGGCCGGAGCCGGAAATGCCGGTGATGGCGAAGACCTTGTCGACGTCGATCACCTTGCGCAGCCCTTGCAGCGTGCGCGCGGTGACATAGCCGTCGTCTTCCGAGACGACCTTGATCTTGCGACCATTGATCCCCGCCTCGTTGGCCTCGTCGAAGGCCATCTTCAGGCCGCTCGAATGCGCCTTGCCGAGCAGGGCCGGCGGGCCGGTGAACGGATCGACCTCGCCGATCAGGATTTCGGTGTCGGTCACGCCCTGTTCGGCGGCCAGGGCCGGCGCGCCGTGCAGCGCGAAAGCGGCAAGCGCAGTCGCTATCAGGTATCGCATGCTTTCCTCCCCACTTCTTGGTTAGACCTCAATATTTGAGCGGCCAGTGCGTCCACAGCCGCTTGGCGTCGCGCCACACGCCGACGAGGCCGCGCGGCTCGAACCGCAGGAACAGGATGATCGCCACGCCATAGGCGATGCTCTTGACCTCGTGCACCCCGGTCGACAGCAGGCTTTCGAGCGCGCCGCCGAACCAGCCGAACAGAATGCGGATGACTTCCGGCAGAAGGACGATGAAGACCGTGCCGAGGACCGCGCCCAGCGCCGAGCCGAGGCCGCCGACGATGAGGATGGCGAGCGCCTCGATGCTGAACAGGAAGGGGAAGCCTTCCACGCTCACGAAGCTGAGATAGATGCCCAGCAACGCGCCGGCGACGCCGGTGAGGAAGGCGCTGGCCATGAAGGCGTAGAGCTTGAACGCCTGCAGGTTGACGCCCATCGTGCGCGCGGCGATGTCGTTGTCGCGGATCGCCATGAAGGCGCGGCCGATGCGGCTGCGCGCGATGTTGAGACAGGCGAAGAGGGCGATCGCGGCCACGGCAAGGCAGAGCAGGGCGAAGGACTGGTCGCTGGAGAAATCGAGCCCGAACATTTCCGGCCTCTGCACCGTGATGCCGCGGGCGCCGTCGGTGATCGACTTCGCCTCCAGGATGAGATCCGAGATGATGTAGGAGAAGGCGAGCGTCGTGATGGCGAGATAGAGGCCGCGCAGGCGCAGCGAGGGCAGGCCGACGATGATGGCGAACAGCGCGGGCGCAATCCCCGCCGCCGCGAAGCCGAGCGCGGGGTGCAGATTGTGCTTGGCGACGACGATGGCGTAGCCGTAGGCGCCGAGCAGCAAGAAGCCGGCGTGGCCGAGCGAGATCAGGCCGGTGAGGCCGGTGAGCAGGTTGAGCCCGAGCGCGCCCGTGACGGTGATGAGCACCAGCGTCAGCAGCGACAGCACATAGGCGTTGACCACGAAGGGGGCGGCTATCAGCGCGACGACGAGCGCGGCCGCCCAGCCCCACACGAGGCGCGAGTCCGAGAGGACGACGAGATCGGCGTAGGTTTCCTTGAAGTCGCCGCTGCGCATCAGACCCTCACGATCTCGCGTTCGCCGAACAGGCCGAACGGCTGCACCATGAGAATGACGATGATGACGAGGAAGCCCGCGACATCCTTGAGGCCGGAGCCGACGTAGCCGCCGGCCATGTTCTCGACGACGCCGATGATGACGCCGCCGAAGCCGGAGCCGATGACGGAATCGAGGCCGCCGAGAATGGTCGCCGGAAAGGCCTTGAGGCCGATCTGGAACATGGCGGGCGACAGATCGTAGACGAGCGCGAACAGCACGCCGGCGACGCCGGCGATGGCCGAGGAGCAGGCCCAGGCGATGGCGTGAATGCGCGCGGCCGACACGCCCATCAGCAGCGCCGTGCGGTCGTCGGCGGCGACCGCGCGCATGGCGACCCCGAACTTGCTGAAGCGGAAGAAGAGGTAGAACGCGGCCATGGCGGCGACAAGCGTGACGACGGCCGCGACCTGCGCGCCGCGCAGGCTGACGCCGGCAAGTTGGATGACGTCGCGCCCGACGCCGAGATTGAGCGCGTGCGGATAGGCGTCCCAGACCAGCGTGATCAGCGAGCGTAGGATGACGGCGAGAGCGACGGTGACGAGCACGGTGGAGAAAATCGGCTCGCCGAGCATCGGGCGCGTGACGAAGCGCTCGATGAGGAGGCCGAACAGCATGGCGAAGACGATCGCACCGGCGATGACGACGAAGGGATTGCCGGTCAGCGTCGTCGAGATCGTCCAGGCGACATAGGCTGTTATCATCGACATTTCGCCCTGCGCGAAATTCACCAGGCCGGTCGATTTGTAGATGACCGCGAAGCCCATGGCGATCAGCCCGTAGATGGCGCCGATGGCCACGCCCGACGCCAGAAGTTCCGCGAACAGCTTCATGCCTCGGCCCCGTAGATCATCTGCAACTCGCGCTGGAACTTCCTGTTGATGATGCTGCGCCGGACTTTTTGCGTCGCGGTCAGTTCGCCGTCGTCGTGATCGAGCTCCTTGTCGAGGATCACGAACTTGCGGATGTTCTCGACGCGCGCGAACTTGCCGTTGGTCTCGCGCACGATGCCGTCGACGAGCTCGACCGTCTCGGGCAATTGCGAGAGAGATTTGTAGTTGGTGTAGGCGAGGCCCTTTTCGCGCGCCCAGCGGCCGACGGAATCGTAGTCGATCTGGATGAGGGCGCCGAGATATTTGCGGCCTTCGCCGACGACGATCGCCTCCTTGATGAGGCCCGTATCCTTGAGCGAATTCTCGATTTCCGACGGCGCGATATTCTTGCCGCCGGACGTGATGATGATCGCCTTCTTGCGGTCGACGACGGCGATCTCGCCGTTGTCGAGCACTTCGACGATATCGCCGGAATGCAGCCAGCCCTCGTCGTCGACCGTCGTCCTCGACGCGGAATCGTCGAGGAAATACCCCTTGAATACGCCAGGACTGCGCAGGACGACCTCGCCGTCCTCGAGCAGTTTCCATTCCGTGCCTTCGAGCGCCACGCCCGCCGCGCCGATGCGCATGGCTTCATGCGTCTGCATGAAGCCGACGCCGCTGCATTCGGTCAGCCCGTAGCCTTGCCCCACGGGAATGCCGATGACGTCGAAGAACCGGATCGTTTCGGGCGAGACGGCGGCGCCGGCGCAGAGCCGCACGCGGCTGCGGTCGAGGCCGAGATGCCTTTGCAGGTTGCGATAGAGCAAGAGCCAGTGCAGGCCGTATTCGAGCCGGTCCTTCAGTCCGGCTTCGCCCTTCTGCCGCCTGTCGGACAGAATGCGGCCGCGCTTCAGCGACCAGTCCGCGGCCTTGCGCTGCAGCCAGTTGCTGTCGCCCAGCCGGAACATGAAGTTCTGCTGCATCTTCTCGTAGATGCGCGGCACGCCGACGAAGGAGAGCGGCGCGATCTCGCGCACATTCGCCGCCACTGTGTCGATGGATTCGGCGAAATTCACCACCCCGCCGATGACAAGCTGCGTGACCATGGAATAGCAGCGCTCGGCGACGTGGCAGAGCGGCAGGTAGCAGATCGTTTCGAAGCGCGGCTTTTCGAGATCGGTCGCCTTCGCATATCTGTCGGCGGCGTAGACCAGATTGCGATGCGACAGCATCGCGCCCTTCGGCGGCCCCGTCGTGCCCGACGTGTAGACCATGATCGCGACATCGTCCGGCTTCGCCGCGTCGATCTCGCGGTCGAGCGCTTCATTCGCGCCCGCATGTCGCTCGCGCCAGGCGCGGCCGCGCTCGAGCAGCGCGTCGAACGACATGAGGCGACCGTCGCGATAGTTGCGCATGCCCTTCATGTCGACGCAGACGATCGCCTCGACGCCCGGAAGGCCGTCGCCGTTGGCCATGGCGTCGAGCACCTTGTCGGTCTGCTCCTGGTCGCCGGTGAAGACGACGCGCGCGCCGCAATGGCGCACGATATATTGCAGCTCCGGCCAGGGATTGGTCGGATAGATGCCGACGACCGGCGCGCCGAGCATTTCCGCGCCGAGATCGGCGTAATACCATTCCGGCGTGTTCTCGCTGGCGACAGCCACGCGGTCGCCGCGCGCGAGACCCAGCGATTGCAATCCGAAGGCCACGAGGCGCGCGGTCTCGTAATAATGCGCCCAGGTGAAGCGCTTCCAGATTCCATGCTCTTTTTCACGGATGGCGAGCGCATCCGGATGCGCCTGCGCGCGCAGGCGAAGAAGCTGCGGCAGCGTGATGTCGCAGGCCTGCCGGCGCGCGGCGAGGGTTTCGAAACCGTCAGAGCGCATGGACATCGCCTCCGGCGGGTTCCGCCGGCCGTCCGCGGCGGCCGAGATAGGCGTCGAGCACGGCGGGATCGTTGCGCACCTCGTCCGGCGTTCCGCCGGCGATACGCTGGCCGAAATTCAACACCTGCACGTGATCGGATATGTCCATCACCACGCGCATGTCGTGCTCGATCATCAAGACGGTGATCCCGAGCTCGTCGCGAATGTCGAGCACGAAACGCGCGATATCCTCGGTCTCCTCCTGGTTCATGCCGGACACCATTTCGTCGAGCAGCAGCAGTTTCGGTTCGCAGGCGAGCGCGCGGGCGAGCTCCACGCGCTTCTGCTGGCCGTAGGACAATTGGCCGACGACGGCGTTGCGGATGTTCTCGATCTCGAGGAACTCGACGATCTCCTCGACCTTTTCGCGCGCCGCGATTTCCTCGCGGCGCGTGCGGCCGAAGAAGAAGGCGGCTTCCAGCACGCTCGACTTCGTGTGGATGTGGCGGCCGACGAGAATGTTCTCGACCACCGTGCCGTGCTTGAACAGCGCCAGGTTCTGGAAGGTGCGGCCGATGCCGCGCGCGGCGAAGCGCGAGGGACGCTCGCGCGTGATGTCGGCGCCGTCGAAGATGATGCGCCCGCTGGTGGGGCGCAATACGCCGCTGACGAGATTGAACAGCGACGTCTTGCCGGCGCCGTTGGGGCCGATGACGCTGCATATCTCACCGCGCGCGACATCGAAGCTGACGTCGGAAACCGCCTTGAGGCCGCCGAAGGTGCGCGTCAGCATGTCTAGTTGCAGGAGCGGCGCCGTCACGACAACCACCTCTTGCGTCGTTTGTAATGCTTGACATCGCGCATCGATCTGTGCGCGCCGGACCGGCCCGCGCCGAGATAGAATTCCTGCACGTCCTCGTTGCGCGCCAGCCTGTCGGCGGGACCGTCGAGCACGATGCGGCCGTTCTCCAGAATGTAGCCGTAGTCGGCGATTTCGAGCGCGCGCGCGGCGTTCTGTTCGACCAGCAGCACGGTCAGGTCGAGCTTCTTCCTGAGATCGACGATGACTTCGTAGATGCGGTCGATGATGAGCGGCGCGAGGCCGAGCGAGGGCTCGTCGAGCGCCAGCAGACGTGGTCCGCTCATCAGGCCGCGGGCGATCGCCAGCATTTGCTGTTCGCCGCCGGACATGTAGCCCGCGATCTGGTCGCGCCGCTCGAACAGGCGCGGAAAGAGATCGAAGGCCTGGTCGCGGCGCTCGCGGCAGACCGCGGCGGCCGTCGTGAACCCGCCCACCTGCAGATTTTCCTCGACCGTCAGGGCGGGAAAGATGCGCCGTCCCTCGGGCACGTGCACGACGCCGCGCCGCACGATTTCGTCGGGCGCGAGCGCGCTGATGTCGGCGCCTTCGAGATGGATCGAACCGTTGTCGATCTTGCCGTCCTCGGCGTAGAGAATGCCTGACATGGCCTTCAGCAACGTGCTCTTGCCCGCGCCGTTGGAGCCGAGCAGGGCGACAAGCGCGCCTTTCTCGGCCTGCAAACTGACGTCGCGCACGGCCTCGATCGCGTCGTCGTAGACGACCTGAAGATTGCGGAATTCGATCATCGGCGCGGCGTCGGTCGCATTGCGCGTTTCGGCCGGCGATGTGGCAGGCGCCGTCATGCGCTCAGTGCGCCGGCTGCCGCGCGGCGGCGCGTTCGGCGACGATGGCGTCGACGACGAGCTTGGCCGTCTCCGCGCAGGCCTGCGTGCCGCCATTGCCGTAATCCTTCACGGCGTCGCCGACCTGCCACAGACCCCGCACATTCGTTTCGCGTGGCAGGTCGTATCCGGCGCAGGCGCGTTGCGCCGGCCATTCGTCGCGCATCACGCGGATCGACAGCATTTTTGTTTTCTCATCGAAGCCCGGGAACTGCTCGTGCAGATCCTCGAGCCCGAGCGCTTTTTCCGCCTCGCTGTCGAAATCGCCGAGCGCCGGTTTCGGGACGGCGTAGGCGACGTAGAGATGCCAGCCGGGCGGCGCGAGCTCGGGACAGGCGGCGGTCATGTTGGCCATGTTGCAGAGGCGGCGCGTCTTGCCGAAGGTGACGATGCCCGGCGCATTGAACAGAGGCTCGCGGCTCGCGAAATTGTAGACGATGTTGGCCGCCGAACGCAGGTCCGCCACACGCTTCGCATAATCGGCGGGGAAGGCGTCTGCGTCGGCAAGCGAGAGCGTGCCCTTCGGCCCTGCATTGGAGACGATGCAGTCTGTCACGACGCGGATCGTTTCGCCGCCGCGCTGCACGATCACGCTGCGGACCACTCCATTTTCGATCTCGATTTTCTGCGCGGGCGAAGACAGCCAGATCTCGCCCTTCTTCGCCACTGCGTCCGCAAGCGCCTGCCAGACGCCGATCGTGCCTTGCGGGCAGAAGCCGAAGCGCTTGAACGCGCCCTTGCCGACGAAATAGGTGAGGAAGGCGCGCGCCGGCAGTTCGTCGGCGTTGCAGGCGAAGATCGCCGCGCAGAGATTGCGGAAGATGGAGTGAACGCTCTCGTTGCCGGTGAAGGTCGAGAGCCATTCGGCGGTGGACTGGCGGCCGTCGGGCAGGGCGCCGGTGCGGGCTTCGGCGAATTTCTCAAGAATGCGCGCGGCCTGTTTCGTCATCTGGCCGAGCAGAAAGCCCCAGCCGCCCTTGCCGACGTCGACGACCTTGCGATCGAGGTAGAAGGCGGAGGCCGGTTCGGGAAAGCGCAGGTCGAGCGGCGCGCCGACGAGATTGAACGTCTCCTCGAAGACGCCGCCGACCTCCAGCGCGATGGCGCCTTCGTTGACGACGAAGCCGTCGATGACATTGGTGGTGGCGCGGCCGCCGACCTTGTCGCGCGCCTCGACGAGAATCGGCCGGAAGCCCTGGTGAACAAGGCGCGCGGCTGCGCACAGCCCGCCTGCGCCAGCGCCGATGACGACGGCGTCGGCCTGGACCTCTTTCATGCGTTCCCTCCTGACCGGTCTCGGCTTTGTCGCTCTTGTGGCCAGCGATCTATTCTTATTATAAACCGGACGACCGTTCAACTATTTTGATTGTTGTCCACGGTCGATTTATAAGGCGTCTTGCCCCGCGCCTTTCGCGGGCGGACAGGCGGACGGACCATGGCGCGCACGAGATCGCCCAAATACGAAGGCATACAGCTCGGCATATTGAAGAAGGCCGCGCGGCTTTTTGCAACCCACGGCTACGAGCGCACGTCGATCGGCGACCTCGTGCGCGCCTGCGATCTCTCGCGCGGCGCGATCTATCACTATTTCGAATCCAAGGAGGCGATCCTGTTCGCCATGATGGATTCGCTGGTGCGCGGGCTGCTGGAGTCGCTGACCGAAGCTGCGGCGCAAGAGGGCGAACCGCTCGAGCGGCTGCAACGGATCATCGTAGCCTTCGTGGAATCCAACGCGCGCTCGCCTGACGAGCAGACGATCCTGCTCAACGATCTCGGCGCGTTGAGCCGCGCCGAGCAGAAGCAGATTCACGCGATCGAAAAGCAGGTCGTTGATCTCGTCGCCGACGCCATCGCCGCCGCGGACACGCGCGGCCTGGTCACGCCGCGCACGCGCAAGGTCTATACGATGATGCTGTTCGGCATGATCAACTACACCTACACGTGGTACGACGCGAAAGGGCCGGTCAAGCCGCGCGAACTTGCGGATATGGCGACGGACCTGTTCTTCAACGGGTTCTTGCAGGAGAAGCGCGGCGCAGGACCCGCGTTGCGCCTGGCGAAGCGCTAAAATGCCCGAAGGCCGATCCGGGACCAGTCTCCGTGACTACGGCCTCCAGAGCGTTTCACGGTGAAGTAGAAACATCCGGCCGTCATTGCGAGCGAAGCAATCCATCTCCGGAACTGGATCAAATCCCGGTGGATGGATTGCTTCGCTTCGCTCGCAATGACGACGCCGTTTCCATCTATCGACGAACCGCTCTGGATCCCGGCTCTGCGCTTCGAACCGGCCTGACGCTCACATCCGTTTCGCGACTTCCTCGAGCATGACCTCGGTCGCGCCGCCGCCGATGGTGAGCACGCGCGCGTCGCGCGCCATGCGCTCGATCGGCGTTCCGCGCATGAAACCCGCGCCGCCGTGCAATTGCAGGCAGCCGTGCACGACCTCGTGCAGGACCTCGGGCGACAGCGCCTTCACCATCGAGACTTCGCGCACGCAGTCGCGACCCGCGGCCGCCAGTTCCGCCGCGTGATAGGCAAGCTGGCGGGCGGCCGCGGTCTTGCTCGCGAGGCTTGCAAGCTTCTGGCGCACCGCCTGCTGGTCCCACAGCGTCCCGCCGAAGGCGCGGCGCGTCTTCACATAATCGACCGTCAGCTCGATCGCCTTCGCGCTTTCGCCGGCGCAGATGCCGCCGATGCAGATGCGCTCGTTCTGGAAGGTCTCCATGATCGAGTAGAAGCCCTTGTTGACCTCGCCGAGCAGCGCGTCCTTGCTTACGCGCACATTGTCGAAGGTGAGCGCGGCCGTGTCGGAGCAGAGCCAGCCGTGCTTTTCGAGCTTCACGGCGGAGACGCCCGGCGTGTCGCGCTCGACGATGAATAGCGAAATGCCCCGGCTGCCCTTGGCCTGCGGGTCGGTGCGCGCCGCCACGATCAGCAGGTCGCCATAGACCGCGTTGGTGATGAACATCTTGGATCCGTCGATCACCCAGTCGTCGCCGTCCCGCCTGGCGCGGGTCTTCAGGCCCGCGACGTCCGAGCCCGCATGCGCCTCGGTGACGGCGATGGAGCAGACGATTTCGCCGGCGACGATGCGCGGCAGATATTTGGCCTTCTGCTCCGGCGTGCCGCGGAGCGCGATATGGCTGGCCGACATATCAGTATGCACGAGGATGGAGGAGGTGAAGCCGCCGAAGGTGCCGCGCCCGAGTTCTTCCGCGAAGACCATGGAGGCGAGCGGGCCGAGATCGGTTCCGCCGTAGTCGACGGGATAGCGCATGCCGAGCAGGCCGAGTTCGCCCATATGACGGTAGATTTCGCGCGGAATCTTGCCGGCGCGCTCCCAGTCCTCGCCGTTCGGCGCCACGTTCTCTTCGACGAAGCGTCGCACCTGGTCGCGCATCTGCACGAGATGCTCCGGCAGGGATGGGGGATCGGTAAGGCGGAATTCTGCGGCCGAGGAGCCGCGCGCCTGAACGTTCATGTCTCCTCCGGCGGGCGCTCTGGACGTGTCGCCCGTTGTGGCCAATAATTAAACTGGTCGTCCGGTTTATGCAATGCCGGGCGAGACAGGAAACGACGAGGGAAGGGCGGCCGCATGACGATGATGATTTCGGAAAGGCGGGGCGCCGCGGCCGTGCGCGAGGCGGTCGGCCCGACGGCCCCGGCCGCGCGCGGGACCTGTGCGCGGGCGCGGCCGTCGTCGTCGAGAAGCTCGCGCCGAAATTCATCGGACGACAGGCGGCGCGCATGAAGGTTCTGATCGTCTATGCGCAGCCCGAGCCGAAATCCTTCAACGCGGCCATGCTCGCCGTGGCGCGCGAGACATTGGAAGGGCAGGGGAGAGAGGTGCGCGTGTCGGACCTCTACGCCATGGGCTTCAATCCCGTCGCCAGCGCGGCGGATTTTTCGGGCCGCCGTTTTCCGGACCATCTGCAATACGATCGGGAGCAGAAGCACGCGCATGCGCATGATCTCCTCTCGGCCGACATTGCGCAGGAAATCGACAAGCTGCTGTGGTGCGACGTCCTGATCCTGCAATTTCCGCTCTGGTGGTTCTCCGTGCCGGCGATCATGAAGGGCTGGTTCGACCGTGTTCTGGTCAACGGCGTCGCCTACGGCGCCGGCAAGCGCTACGACACCGGCGGCCTGCGCGGCCGGCGCGCGATGATCGCGACGTCGACAGCCGCCTATCCCGACATGTGCGCGCCGGACGGACTCGTCGGCGACCTCGACGTCGTGCTCTGGCCATTGCAGAACGGCACGCTCGCCTATACGGGCTTCGACGTGCTGGCGCCTTTCGTCGCGCATTCCGTGAATTATGTCGATGCGGAGACGCGGGCGAAATATCTGAGGGATTACGCGGCGCGGCTGCGCGGCATCGAAAGCGAGGCGCCGCTGTTCTTTCATAAGCTCGCGGATTTCGGCGCGAACTGGCGGCTGAAGCCCGAGGTGGAGCCGCGCACGGCCGGTCAGTGCAGGGGCCGCAAGCTCACATGAACAGCGGATTGCGCGGCAGGTAGCGGCGCCAGTCGCCGAAGTCGCGATTGGACGCGAGCGCCATCGGCAATGCGATGCGCATGCCGCAGCGCGTCGCCAGCGCCAGCGCGGTTTCGCAGGCGCCGGGCACGAGCGCGGAGACGCGCTTTGATGCGCCTTGCGCGGCAAGGGCGAGCGCAGCGGCGAAGACGTCGCGCATGTCTTCGCGCGCGGCGGCGGCGAGCGGCCCGACGTGGCCGGAGTCGGCGATCCAGGCGTAGCCGACGCAGTCGCTGTCACGGAAGAACAGATAGCCGGATAGGGACGGGTCCCGGGCCAGCATGCGGCGATGTTTTTCGCGCGAGACGCCGAGCGCGCCGAGGTCCAGCCGCGTGAGGCCGTCGCGGTCGGCGTCAACGCTTTCAATACGTTCGCTCCGCAACGCCGTTGGCGTCAGGGCGGCGGCAAGCGTCGCGCGCTCGCCCGTCATCATATGCAGCGGCAGACGCGGGAACATGCCCTCGCGCATGTAGAGGCTTTGCGACACGGTGTTGAAGGCGAAGGTGATCAGCGCGCGCGTCTTCGCGCCCGCGGCGTCGGCCTGCGCGAAAACCCTGCGCAGCAACTCGCCGCCGACGCCCTTGCCCTGCAGGGCGGGGTCGACGAAGAGCTCGGCGAGAAACCAGAGGTCGCCGCAGACCCAACTGAAGGTCGAGCCGACGAGGCGGCCGTCCTGCTCGGCGATCCAGAAGCCGGCGGGATCGTCGGCGAGCGATTGCGCTTGAAAGACCGGCGGTCGCGCCGATGCGATGGCGCCGAAGCCGTGGCGCACGGTCAGCTCGTTGATGCTCGCCGTGATGAGATCCTGCGCGGGCGACAGATCGGCCTGGCGCGCCTGTCGGTAGTTTATCGTCATGGGTCAGGCGCGTTCGATGCGGATGGAGGCCGGCGTGCCCGGCGGCAGCGCGCGGGGATCGACTTCCACCAGGCCGTCGTTCAGCCGCAGGGAAAAGGTCGCGAGCTTCTCCTTGAAAGGTGCCGGCGCGCAGCCGTCCGTCAGACGATATTCGTAGCCGTGCCACGGGCAGACGATGCAGCCGTCGACGATGCGGCCCTCGCCCAGCGGGCCGTTCTGATGCGCGCAGAGATTGGTCACGGCGCCGATCTCGTCGCCGTCGCGGAAGACGGCGATGCGCTCGCCATTGGGCGCGGCGACGATGCGCGCGCGCTTGTCGGGGATGGAGGAGGGCGGGCCGATGCGTATCCAGTTTTCGCGTGGCGCTTCGCCGCGATCGACCGGCGCCTCGCGCCAGCCGGCGACGATGTGCAGGATCGCGACAAGGGCGAAACAATCGGCGAACCATCCCGCGATCCACGGATCGCGCTCGTCCTGCAGCAGGCCCTTGGCGACGTGGACGAGCATGAGGCCGAAGGCGAGGTAGACCAGCATATGCATCGCCTTCCACACGGGCGGCGTGAGGAAGGCGAGCCAGTAATCGTGGCTGGTGGCGGCGAGCAGCAGCAGGATGAGAAAGGCGACGAAGCCATAGGCCTTGAACGAGATCGTCGAGAAGGAGGCGTAGTCGCTCCATTTCGTCAGTTCGAAGAGGAGATTGAAGGGATGGCCGTCGGCTATGTACCAGCCGATGACGGCGGCGAAATGCGTGAGCGCGACGATGCAGGTCAGGACGCCGAAATGGCGGCGGTTGTAGAGCAGGGGCAGGAAGGCGGGCGAGAGACGTGCGAGCGGGCCGATGCAGAGCACGAGCGTCAGCATCAGGAAGGCGCAGGCGCCGGAGGCGCGGATCCAGAGGCCGCAGATGTCGGCCGCATTGGCGGGCGGCTGCCTGCGCCAGTCCAGCGCGATCGCCACGCCAATGAAGAGGACGACAGCCGCCAGCAGAATGAGATCGTAGACGACCTTCTTTCGATTCCAGCCGATCGCCGCAAAACCCGCGCTCATTTCGCCTGCTCCTGCGGCGCGGGTTCGGGCGGCGGGCGGGTGACGAGCGCGACGACGAAAAACGTCGCGACGACGAGCGCGAGCGCAGGCCACAGAAAGCGATGGACGAGACGATGATTGCGGGTCACGGCCTGCGCTCCGCACGCAGCCAGCGCCAGAGCGCGAGCGGCCAGAGCAGGAAGGCGCCGGGCAATAGCAGAAGGCGCGCGCCCGGGGTCAGCGAGGCGGGCTCGCCGAGCGCGACATCCGCGCCGCGCGCGACAAAGGCGCCGGCGACGACGAGGCCGGCGGCGCACCAGAGGACGAACAGCAATCCGAGAATGGCGTTCACGATGCGCCCCGTTCGATCGCGCACGATCTTCGCGGGATTGCGCGCGGCCTGCAAGCGCGTCAGCGTCGCGCGCCGCGCCACACCATGACGCTCGCCGCGCAAGTCGCAGCCGCGAGCGCCGCATAGGGCAGGACGAAGGCGTGCGTGGCGGTCGCTGTCAGCCCGAACAGCGGCGGCAGCACGAGCACGCCCGCGAACATGGCGGCCGAGCCGAGCCCCGTCGCCTCGGTGCGCGCCGCGCCGCCGAGGCGGGCGAATTCGGCATAGGCGAGGCCGGGGAAGCCGGATGCGCTGAAGCCCCCGGCGAGGCAGACGACGAGAATGCCCGCGCCCGGCCACGACGGCGCGAACAGGGCGCAGAGCGCAGCCGACAGGCACATGAGAAAGCCGAGCGCCGCCAGCAGATGGGTGGGAGATACGAAACGGTCGGCGATCCAGCCGAGCAGCGGCCGGCTGACGAGCGCCGCGCCCTGATAGGCGGCGAGCGTCCAGCCCGCCGTCACCAGATCGAAGCCCGCGCTCTGCGTGAGGTGCACGGTCATGAAGCTGATGAAGCAGAGTTGCGCGCCGGTGAAAACGAAGCTCATGATGGTGAGGCGCCTGATGTCGGCGTTCTGGCGCAGGAGCCGCAGCGGCTGGGCGAGCGCGCCCGCAAACAGCGGATAGCCCGGCCGCACGCCGACATCCCATGCGCGGCGCACGAATTCGAGCGCGACGAGCAGCGCCAGCGAGGTCGGGATCTGCGCGGCGAGGGCGACGCGCCAACCGAAGGCCAGCGTCATCGGCGGCATGAGGATGCCCGCGAGAATGCCGGCGAGCGGCAGGCCGGCCTGCCGGATCGACATGACGAGATTGTAGACGCGCTGCGGCGTGCGCGGCACGAGCAGGTGCGCGCTCGCCGGCGCCGTCGACCCATAGGCGAGACCGAGCAGCGCCGCGCCGGCGGCGATCGCGCCGGCCGTGCCGAGGGCGCAGACGCCGAGCATGACGCAGACGGCCGCCATGACGGCCTGGATGACGCGCACGGCGCCGAAGCGCAGGATGAAGGAGGGTGAATAGAGGGACGACAAAATGCCGACGCCGTAGACGAGCGCCGGGAAGAAGCCGACGAGCGCGCCGGGCAGCCCGAGATCGTGCGCGATGGCCGGCGCGACGGCGGGCACGGAGAAAGCGGCCGTGGTCGCGAGCGTCTGCATTGCGAGCGTCGCCAGCAGCGGCCAGAGGGCGGAATCTTCTCGCGTGTTCGTGGTCAGGCGCGGCGCCTCCCTCAGCGCCCGGCGAAGCCTAGGAAGGGGAGGGCGCATTGTCGATGCGCGGGCGCGCATGGCGCGAATGCGAGGGAGGGGCTACCCCCCTTGCGAGCGGGAAGGGCGCATCGGGCAGCGATGCCGGCGAGATTCGTCAGGCGCCAACAACCGTGTTCGCTCGGAGACGGTCCCCACCCGTCGCGCTGCGCGCGACTCCCTCTCCGCCAGCGGGGAGGGAGGGCTACCGTCACATCTGATATATGCGCGCGGCAACCTCGATGCGGATCTGTGGCGCAGCCTGCGCGGCGAACGCAAGGAGCCGCCTCACACAGGCGCGGCTCCCGGGGATTACTTCGCGCGCCCGACGAAGCGCGGGTCGGCGTCGACCAGCCAGGACATCCAGCGCGCGACCTCCATGAAGCGGCGGCCCTGCGGCGTCAGCTTCCAGCCGCCGCCGTCCGCGGGCTCGAGATTGCCGGAGAGCTGCTGCTCCTTCACGCGGCGATCCATCTGGGCCCAGTCGACGACGTAGGTCCTGACGAAGCGGTCGCGGATCTCCTCGACCGTCAGCGGTTTTCCGGCGCTTTCGAACTGCGAGAGCATGAAGACCGAGATCGAGCGGTCGACCGTGACGGGGCCGAGCACGAAGACCGAGCTGAGCAGGCAGGCGGCGACGATCGCCCCGCCGATGGAATCGTCGGCGCGCAGGAGCAGGGCGCGGGCGAGCTTCGGCAGCAAGAGCGCCGAGACGACCAGCAGGGCGAGCGCCGTCACGGCGAGCGCGACGAGGCCGCGATAGAACAATACGCCGGGGCCGAGCAGCGTGGCGAGGCGCATGAGCAGGGCGAAGATCACGCCGCCGACGAGGGTGGCGAGGCCGTAATAGACGAGAAGCGCGACGATGCGCCCGGCGGTCGGTCTGTCGCTTGCGTCGTTCATGGCGGGCGTCCGATTGGCAGGCCCTGTCTAGCGCGGCCGCCGCGATTCGTCGCGACGCCGCGAATTTTCCTTGGCGGACGGAGCGCGATCGGCTATGAGAGCCCCGTGGCGCGCGACCTCCGGTCCCGCGCCGCGATTGTTTTGCGGCGTCGTCATCGGGCCGTCTGGCGGGGCCAGCGACCGGGGGAAGACGCCGGAACCGTTCGAGACGCTTATGGCCAATCCGTTTCAGTTCCTGCAGGACGTGCGCGCGGAAGGCGCGAAGATCACCTGGCCGTCGCGCCGCGAGACCCTGATCACGACGGGCCTCGTGCTGGCGATGGTCTTCGTCGCCTCGCTGTTCTTCGTCACCGTCGACCAGACGCTGCGCCTGATCGTCGGCTTCCTGCTCAGCCTCGGCCGCTGACCGGCCCAACAGGAAACGTCATGAC
>DAIRCS010000035.1:0-26421 GCA_036796555.1 Rhodoblastus sp.
CGGCCCGCGCAGGTCAACGTCAGCTATTCCTATTTCGCCAATTTCGCCGTCGGTCTCTGCGAAGGCCCGATCGCCTTCGTGCGTCGCGTGTGGGCCGACGGGCAGGAGCTCGATCTCACAACGGTGACGATGCGCGTCTACAAGGGCGATGCGGAGCAGGAGCCCGATCCGCTCATCGTCGCCAAGGAGGGCGCGGACGTCGTTCCCGCCTATCGCGGCCTCGCCTATGTCGTGTTCGAGCGCATGCCGCTCGCCGCTTTCGGCAATCGCGTACCGCAATTGTCCTTTGAGGTCGTGCGGCCGGTGGATGGAATCGCGCAGCGCATCCGCGCCGTCGATCTCATTCCCGGCGCGACCGAGTTCGGCTATCAGCCGACGCTGCATGCGAGCTATCCCGGCCCCGGAACGACGGTGCAGGAAAATCGCAGCCAGTCCTGGGCCGCGACCGATTGGCAGGGCTCGCTGGATGCGCTGCAGGCCCTGTGCCCGAACCTGCGGAGCGTCGCGCTCGTCGTCGCCTGGTTCGGCGACGATCTGCGCGCCGGCCGCTGCACGATCGCGCCGCGCGTCGACAACGCCTTCAAGACCATGCCGGGACTTTTCAGCGCGGATTGGTCCGTCGCAGGGCTTTCGCGGGCGACGGCGCGTCTCGTCAGCGTGGCCGACGGCGCCTCGGCCTATGGCGGCACGCCGTCCGACGACGGCGTCGTCGCGGCGATCGCGGATCTGAAGGCGCGCGGCCTTTCCGTCGTCTTTTACCCTTTCGTGATGATGGACATTCCCGCCGGCAATGCGCTGTCCGATCCCTGGACCGGCGCCTCGCCCCAGCCCGCCTATCCGTGGCGCGGACGCATCGTCTGCGACCCCGCGCCCTGCCGGCCCGGAACGGCGGATGGAACATCGGCCGCCGCATCGCAGGTCGCGTCCTTCTTCGGCTCGGCGGCGCCGGGTTCGGACGAATGGTCCTATCGCCGCTTCATTCTGCATTGCGCGGATCTCTGCCTTCAGGCCGGCGGCGTCGAGGCCTTTCTGATCGGCTCCGAACTGGTCGCGCTCACGCGCGTGCGTTCGGCCTCCGGTGTCTATCCCGCCGCGCAGAAGCTCGCCGTGCTCGCGGTCGACATCAAGGCGAAGCTCGGCGCGGCGACCAAAGTGTCCTACGCCGCCGACTGGACCGAATATGGCGCGCATGTCCTCAACGGCGGCGCGGAAGTCCGTTTTCCGCTCGACATCGTCTGGTCCTCGCCTGCGGTCGATTTCGTCGGCCTCGACGCCTATTGGCCGCTGTCCGACTGGCGCGACGGCCCGCATCTCGACGAGGCCGAGGCGGACGACGTCTACGACCTCGCCTATCTCATGCGCCGCATCGGCGCGGGCGAAGCCTTCGACTGGTATTACGCCGACGATGCGGCGCGGCGCGCACAGGCGCGCACGCCGATCGCCGACGGCGCCTATGGCAAGCCCTGGGCGTTTCGACAAAAGGATCTCGTCGGCTGGTGGTCGAACGCGCATGTCGAGCGCGTCGGCGGCGTCGAACTGCCGGGCCCGACCACGTGGGCAGCCCGCGCGAAACCGATCTGGCTCGTCGAGACTGGCTGCCCCGCCGTCGATCGCGGCGCCAATGCGCCGAACGTCTTTCCCGATTCGAAATCGAGCGAAGGCGGCCTGCCGCATTTCTCACGCGGCTTCCGCGACGACCTGATGCAGGCGCGATTCATCGAGGCGACGCTCGCGCGTTTCGATCCCGCGATGCCGGGCTTCGATCCCGCATGGAATCCGCAATCGCCTGTCTACGGCGGGCGCATGGTGGACGCCGCGCGCATTCACTTCTGGGCCTGGGACGCGCGGCCCTTTCCGGCCTTCCCCGATCTCGGTCTGCTTTGGGCGGACGCGCCGAACTGGGAGACCGGTCACTGGCTCAACGGACGCCTCGAGGGCGCGCCGCTCGACCGGCTCGTCGCCGAACTCGCGGCGCCCGCGATCGAGCCTGGCATAGCGGCGCCGCGGCCGGACCTGCGCGGCTTTGTCGACGGCTATGTGCTCGACCGCGCCATGGCGGCGCGCGCGGCGATCGAGCCGCTCGCCGGCGCCTTCGCTTTCGACCCCGTCGTGTCGGGCGGCGCGGCGCGCTTCTCCAAACGCGCGCGCAAGCCCGATCTCGCGCTTGAGGAAGACGACCTCGTTCCCGATCGCGACGGCGCGCTCGTGCGCGTCACGCGCGCGCAGGAGAGCGAGCTGCCGCACGAATTGGCGCTGACCTTCAGCGACGCCGACAATGATTACGACGTCGCGACCGTTCTGTCGCGGCGGCTCGAAGGCTGGTCGCAGCGCCGCGGCGAAAGCGAGACCGCCGTGATGATTCCGCGCGCGAGCGCGCAACGGATCGCCGACGTCTGGCTGGAAGACGCGTGGCGCGCGCGCGAGACGGCGGAGTTTCGCCTCGCGCCGCAGATGGCGGCGATCGAGCCCGGCGACATCGTGACCCTGCCGGGTGACGCCGCGCGCGCCTGGCAGATCACGCGGATCATGGAAGGGCCGTCGCGCGATTGCACGGCGCGCTCCATCGACGCCTCGATCTACGATCGCGCGCCGCCGGCCTATTCTCGCCGCGCGCGCGCCAAACCGCGCACGCCCGGGCCGCCGCATGTCGTCGTGCTCGATCTCGCGATCGCGCGCAATCAGCCGACAACGACGCAATATATCGCGGCCTGCGCCGATCCCTGGCCCGGCGCGCTGAACGTCTATCGCAACTACGGCGTCAGCTTCGATCCGCTGCTGACGCTGTCGGCGCCGGCGACGATCGGCGAGACGCTCGACGATCTCGGTCCCGGCCCGGTCGGCCGTTTCGACCGCGGCGCGGCGTTGCGGGTGAAGCTCTACAGCGGCGCGCTCGCGGGCATGGGCGAGGCGCTGGCGTTGGAAGGCCGCGCGAGCATGGCGATCCAGGGCGCGGACGGCGCCTGGGAAATCTTCGCCTTTGCGCAGGCGGACCTGATCGCGCGCGACACATACAGGCTCTCGCGCCTGCTGCGCGGCCTCGGCGGCGAGGAGGCGCTGGCGGCGCGCACGGTCGCGGCGGGAGCGACCGTCGTTTTGCTCGACCGCGCCGTCGCGCCGCTCGCCTCGGGCCTGTCGTCCATCGGCGTCGAGCAGAAGCTCAGCATCGGCCCCGCCGATCGCGACGTCGGCGGCGAGACCTATGTGACCGTGACGACCAGCGCGACGGCCAAGGCGTTCATGCCCTGCGCGCCCGTGCGTCCACGCGCGCGCGCGACGCCGGCGGGAATCCAGCTCTCATTCCTGCGGCGCGGCCGGATCGACGCCGATGCGTGGGAGCCGATGGAAATCCCGCTCGGCGAAGACAGCGAGAATTATCGCATCGAGATCGCGCGGCCCTCCGGCGGCGCGCGTGTCCTGACGTCGACGACGCCGTCCGTTCTCTACGCGGCGGCCGATGTCTCCGCCGATTTCGGCGCGACGCCCGCCGCGCTCGACCTGACGATCCGCCAGATCAGCGCGTCGGTCGGGCCGGGCTTCGCGCTTGCGGCTCATGTTCTGGTTCAGTGAGGCGACATGTCCAACAGCACAAGACTGGCGCTGCCGTTCATCGACGCGGCGCAATCGCAAAAGCACGTCACGCATAACGAAGCGCTGGTGGCGCTCGATGCGTTGACGCATCTCTCGGTCAAGGCGCGCAACCTCGCCGCGCCGCCGGCCTCGCCCGCGGAGGGCGATCGCTATCTCGTCCCGACAGGAGCGACCGGCGTCTTCGTCAATCACGTCAACGCGGTTGCGGCCTTCGACAATGGCGGCTGGGCGTTTCTTTCGCCGCGCGCGGGCTGGCGTATCTATATCGAAAGCGAAAGCCTCTTTCTCGTCTTCGACGGCGCCGCGTGGAAGGACGTCGGCCTTTCGCTGCAGAATCTGCAGAACCTCTCGCGCCTCGGGATCGGCGCGACGGCCGACGCGTCCAATCCGGTGCTCGCCAAGCTCAACAGCGCGCTTCTGACCGCGCGCGCGAGCGGGGAGGGCGGCACGGGCGACCTGCGCGTCACGCTCAACAAGAGCGTTGTCGGCGCCACGGTCTCGCAGCTCTACCAGACAAATTATTCCGGGCGCGCCGAAACAGGCCTGACCGGCGACGATCGCTTCCGCATAAAAGTGTCGGCCAATGGCGCGACATGGCGCGAGGCGCTGAGCGTGGATCCCGCGACCGGCCTCGTTTCGCTGCCGCAGACGGCGGGCCTCGCCAACGGGCTGGCGACGCTCGACGCCGCCGGAAAGATTCCGCCCCCCCAGATTCCCGCATCGGCGCTGCGCAGCTATCTCGCGGGCTTCGGCCTGGCGAACAACGCCTCGGCGCCGGCCACGAAGATCGACGTCGCCGATGGCGTCGCGGCCGACAGCGCCAACGCCGTGCTCATTTCCGGCGCGGCGGCCACGATCAATTGCGCGGCGACCGGCGCCAATGGACTGGACAGCGGCGCGCTGGCCGCAAATAGCTGGTATCACGTCTTCGCCATCGCCAAACCGGACGGAACATCGGCCTTTCTCGCGTCGCTGAACGTCGGCGCCCCGGCTCTGCCGTCCGGCTATTCGGCTTTCCGCCGTATCGGCTCGTTCCGGACCGACGCGGCGGCGAACATTCTCGCCTTTCTGCAAATCGAGGACACGTTCCGCTTCGCGGCGTCGATCGCCGACGTCGCCGTCACGTCGATGGGAACGACCAATGCGCTCTACACGCTGACCGTGCCCTCGGGCCTGCGCGTCCGTCCGATCGCGGACATCGGCCTCACCGCCGGCGCACTTCTCGTCTTCAACGGCGACGAGGCGGGATACGCGCCCGTCAACGCCAACATCGCGACGGCGCCAGGCTGGACGGTCTACGGCGCGGGCAACATGTCGATGCATTTGCTCGACATCTACACGAACGTTTCGGCCCAGATCCGCGTGCGCTCGGATGCGATCTCGCGCGGCCTCTACATCTACACGCGCGGCTGGATCGATACGCGCGGACGGCTGAACTGACGGCTGACGCCGCGCCGCAAGCTCCTAACTCCCTTTCATTCGACACGAGCGCTTCGTCGCGCCCTCGCGGCGCGCACGCGCGCATGGAGACGACCCGATGATTCTTCCGAGAAGCATGTCCGCGGCCTGTCGCCGCAAGATCACTGAACCGTCCGAGGGCAGGCGGCTTGTCGCCTATCGCGATTGCGTCGGCGTCTGGACGATCGGCTACGGCCACACCTCGCGCGCCGGCGCGCCGCGCGTGACGCCCGGCATGAAGATCGCGGAGGCCGAGGCCGACGAAATTCTGTCGCGCGATCTCGGCCTGTTCGAGCGCGGCGTCGCGGAGGCCCTGCGCAAGGCGAAGGGCGAGGTGCTGCAGCGCGAATTCGATGCGCTGGTCGATCTCGCCTTCAATATCGGGCTCGGCGCCTTCCGGTCGTCGTCGCTACTGCGCGCCTATCTCGCCGGCGACAAGGCTTTAGCCGCGGAAAAATTTCTCGACTGGACGAAAGCGGGCGGGCGCGTCGTTCCCGGGCTCGTCGCGCGCCGCAAGCGCGACCGCGCCTGGTTCCTCACCGGGCGCCTGCCGGGCGAACGCCTCGCCGAAAGCGCGGCGGCCGACGCGCCCGCGCGTTTCCTCGACCCGCCGGACGCGATGCGCGCCCGCGCCGTCAATCTCGTGCAACTGCAAGGAGCGGACATCATGAAAGGCTATCGCACAATTCTCGTCGGTCTCGCGCTCGCGATCGGGCCGGGCGCGCTGCAATATCTCGGCGCGGTCGACTGGAGCGCGCTGCTCGGGCCGAGCGCCGCTTTCTTCGTCTCGGGCGCGCTGGCGATCCTCATGCGCTGCGTGACCACGACGCCGGTGGGAAAGCCGGATCAGGCGGAGGCGCCGAAGTGAGGCTTTCGCCGGCCGCCCGCGCGCTTGTCGATGCGGCGGGCGCGCTCGTGCGCGAGGACGGGCCCCGCTTCGTCGCGGCGCTCAAGGCGCATGACTGGAGGCAGGCCGCGCTCGAGGCCGTTCTCGCCGAACTGCGCCTTGCCGCCGCCGCGAACCTGCCGGGCGCGGCGATCGCGCTGCGCCTCGCGCCGCTCGCCCAGGCGCTCTCCATCCACCCCGCCGATCCGGCGTCGCCCGGCATGTCCGGCGCGACGGGCGGCGACGGCGGGCGCAACATTTCCACGGGAGCATGACATGAAAACGTTATTCGCCATTGCGCTCGCGCTGGCGCTTGCCGGCTGCGCCCGGACGCAGCAGGCGGCCGACTGGCTGGCTTCCGACAAGGCGCAGAAGGCTTTCGCCAATCTCAGGACGGCGGCGGCGGCGATCGACTGCGGCCTGGTCGTTTCCGGCGCCACGCTGTCGCGGGAGATTGCGCAATTGATCGACGCCGGCCGGGCGACGGTCGACCGGGCCGGCAAGGTCCGCGCGGTCTCCGCCGCCGTCTGCGCGGCGCTCGGCGGCGCGCCGGGGGACGCGAATTGATCGCAATCTCCGCGTCTTGAGGCCGCCCATTCACCCGCCATTCATCCCCGGCGGGAAAGACTGTCCCGATGCGCTTCCTCGGCATCCAGCTCATCGCACTGGCCATGGCCGCCGCGGGCGCCGCCGCCGCCGAGGACGTCAATCGGCCCGTTCCCGAACGCGCCTGTTTCAATGCGCCCGAGACGCGGGAAAAGATACTGGCGCACGGCCTCGCCGACCCCTTCGCGCTCCTGCGCGCGCAGGCCGCCGAGCAGCATGCCGACCCGATCGCGGTCAAGCTCTGCCGCCATGGCGATGTCTTCGTCTACGAAATCGACCTTTTGCGTCGCGACGGCCGGCTGATACATAGCCGTGTCGACGCCCGCTCCGGCCGACTCACGGCCGAGCAGAAGCGTCGGTAACGGGAGGCGCGCGTGCGGCTGCTGGTCGTCGAGGACGACAAGGATCTGAATCGCCAGCTCGCGCAGGCGCTGGGTCAGGCGGGCTATGCGGTCGACCGCGCCTACGACGGCGAGGAAGGCCAGTTTCTCGGCGAGACCGAGCCCTATGACGCCGTCGTGCTGGATATCGGCCTGCCGAAGGTCGACGGCGTCGCCGTGCTCGAGGCCTGGCGCAAGGCGGGGCGCACCATGCCGGTGCTGATTCTGACCGCCCGCGACGGCTGGAGCGAGAAGGTGCGCGGCTTCGACGCCGGCGCCGACGATTACGTCACCAAGCCCTTCCATCTCGAGGAAGTGCTGGCGCGGCTGCGCGCGCTCACCCGCCGCGCCACCGGCCACGCCAGCGCCGAACTCGTCTGCGGACCGGTTCGCCTCGACACCAAGGCGGGCCGCGTGCACGTCAACGGGGCCGCCGTCAAGCTCACCTCGCACGAATACCGGCTGCTCGCCTACCTCATGCATCACACGGGTCGCATCGTCTCGCGGACCGAAATCGTCGAGCATCTCTACGATCAGGACTTCGACCGCGATTCGAACACGGTCGAGGTTTTCGTCGGCCGGCTGCGCAAGAAGCTCGGCGCCGAGATCATCCAGACGGTGCGGGGCCTCGGCTATCTCGTGGCGTCGCCCGACGAGCAGGCCGGCGCCCCCGGCGCCAGTCCGAGATAATGCCGACGTCGCTCGTCGCGCAGAGATCGATCGCCCGACGCCTGTTCCTGACGGCCGCAGCCTGGATTGTCGTCATTCTCGGCGTCGCGGGCGTCCTGCTGACCGCCTATTACCGCCGCACGTCGGAGGCGAGCTTCGACCTGCGCCTCAACGTCTATTTGCGCGCGCTGGTGGCCGATGTCGCCAATTCCGGCGAAGACCAGCGCACCGATCCCGGCGAACTCGGCGATCCCCAGTTCGATCTCGTTCAATCCGGCTGGTATTGGCAGATCACCCGCCTCGACACCGAGAAGCCGCAGATCCGAGCGTCGCGGTCGCTCTTCGCCGCGCGCCTGCCGAAACTGGCCGACAGCGGCGTGCCCGCCGACCTCGGCGGCGCGCGCGCGGGCTATGCGACGGGGCCGGACGGGCGCGCGCTGCGCATCGTCGAGCGCCAGATTTCGGTCGGCGACGCCGGCCTCTATCTGGTGCAGGTCGCCGCGACGACGGAGGACCTGGAAGCGCAGATCGGCCGGTTCGAGGTGGCGCTGATCGTCAGCTTCGCGCTGCTGGCCGCCGGGCTTCTGGCCACGACCGCCTTCCAGGTCGCGTTCGGCCTGCGCCCGCTGCGCCAGCTCGAAGCGGCGGTCGCCGACGTCAGGCGGGGCGCCGCCGACCGGATCGATGGCGATTATCCGACCGAGATCGCGCCGCTCGCCGACGAGCTCAATCTGCTGGTCGCGGCCAATCGCGAGGTCGTCGAGCGCGCCCGCACCCAGGTCGGCAATCTCGCCCATGCGCTGAAGACGCCGCTCAGCGTCCTCATCAACGAGGCCGGCGATTCGACCGAGCCGCTGGCGGGCAAGGTGCGCGAGCAGACGGCGCTCATGCGCGACCAGGTCTCCTTCTATCTCGACCGCGCCCGCGCGGCGGCGCGGGCCGGCGCGATCGGCGCGACGACCGAGGTCGGCCCGGCGCTGGAGGCGCTCGCCCGCGCCTTCCGCAAGATTCATCGCGAGCGCGAGCTCGTCTTTCCAGACGCCTTTCCCGACGTTCGTTTCCTCGGCGAGCGGCAGGATTTCGACGATCTCGTCGGCAATCTTCTCGACAACGCCTGCAAATGGGCGGAATCGCAAGTCGAGCTTTCGCTCGGGCTGGAGCCTGCGGCGGCGGGCCGCTCGCGCCTCGTGATCGCCATCGACGACGACGGGCCGGGCCTCGCGCCCGGCATGCGGGAGGAGGCCATGCGGCGCGGCCGCAGGCTCGACGAAACCAAGCCCGGCTCGGGGCTCGGCCTGTCGATCGTCGCCGACCTTTCGGCCGCCTATGGCGGCGCGCTGGCGCTGGAAGAGAGCCCGCTCGGCGGCTTGCGCGCGGTTTTGCGGCTGCCGGCGGCGTGACGCCAGACTTTCGCCCGATTTTTCACGTGTATGCGACCTGCCGAGCCGGGGCCGAGCTCCGGCCGAAGGAGATTCGCTCGTGAAGATTTTAAATTTGGCTTGCATCGGCCTCGTCGGCCTCGCCCTTTCCGGCTGCGCCTCCAATTCCGGCCCGCATGAAGCCGGCGGAACCGTGCTCGGCGCGGGCGCCGGCGCGATCGCGGGCGGCCTGATCGGCGGCGCGGTCGGCGGCTCCAGCGGCACCGTGGTCGGGGCGGTCACGGGCGCTGCGCTCGGCGGCCTGACGGGCAATGCGATCGGCCGCGATCTCGACGAGCAGGACCGCATGGCGGCGATGGAAGCGCAGGAAGCGGCGTTCGAATCCGGCCAGCGCCGCCCCTGGCGCGGCCAGCGCGCCTACGGCTACATCGAGCCGGGCGTGGAATTCGACGACACGCGCGGCCATTGCCGCAATTACACGCATCGCGTCTACATCGACGGCCGCCCGCGCGCCGCGCAGGGCGTCGCTTGCCGCGGTCCGGACGGAAGCTGGCGGATCGTGAGCTGAGCCCTGCTCGACGGATTTTCGGAAGGCCGCTGCCGCGCAGCGGCCTTTTTCATGTGGCCTGCTGAGACAATTCGCGCATTTCCCTGCGCGCCGCCGCAGGATAAACGGGTGCAGCGCGCGGCCACATGCCGCCGCCCCAAGCAGAAGACATCATGACCCGCAAGCAGCGCCGCCTCGTTTTCATCGCCGCCGCCCTCGCGGCGCTCGGTTGCGCGCTGGGTCTCGTGCTGTTCGCCATGCGCGACAACATCGTCTTCTTCTATTCGCCGACCGAGCTCGCGACCAAGCATCTGGCGCCCGGCACGCGCGTGCGCGTCGGCGGCCTGGTGAAGGACGGTTCGCTGGTGCGCGGCGCCGGCAAGCAGGTGTCCTTCGCCATCACCGACACCGGCGAGAAGGATGTCGCGGTCACCTACGACGGCATTCTGCCCGATCTGTTCCGCGAGGGGCAGGGCGTGGTCGCGGAAGGCGCGCTCGACGGTAATGGCGCGATCAAGGCCGACAACGTGCTCGCCAAGCACGACGAGCGCTACATGCCGCGCGAAGTCGCCGACGCGCTGAAAAAGCAGGGCGTCTGGGTCGAAGGACAGGGCGCGGGCAAAGGGGGCGAGGCCAAGGCGGGCGAAAAGGGCGCGGGCAAATGACGCGCCTTCGGATCGCGCTTCTCGTCATCGTCTTCGCCGTGGCGGCGCCTCTCGCGGCGCACGCCGTGCAGCCCGACGAAATGCTCGCCGATCCCAAGCTCGAGCATCGCGCCCGCGAAATCTCCGGCGGCGTGCGCTGCATGGTCTGCCAGAACGAGAATATCGACGATTCGAACGCGCCGTTGGCGCGCGATCTGCGCCTGCTGGTGCGCGAGCGCCTGAAGAAGGGCGACAGCGACGACCAGGTGCGCGACTATCTCGTGGCGCGCTACGGCGATTTCGTGCTGCTGAAGCCGCCGCTGAAGGCCTCGACGCTGATCCTGTGGATCACACCGGCGCTCGTGCTGCTGGCGGCCGCGGGCTTCACGATCGCGAGACTGCGCGGGCGCAAGACGGCGCCCGTCGCGGCGCTCTCTGACGCCGAACGGGCGGAACTGGCGCGGCTCGCCGCTGACGACAGCGCCGCGAGCCCGATTACCAAAGCTTAATCTCGCGGCCACGCGCATGTAAGGGGTGCCGCCCCATCTTCTCCCTCGACGGCGGGCCGAACCTGCCGAACGGAGAAGATTTCATGACCGACCGCAACATCGAGCCCGATCGTTCCAAAGGCTTCGCTTTGCCGCGTCCGAGCACGCGTGCGCGCGTCCTCATGCTGGGCGCGGTCTCGGCGCTGGCGCTGGGCGGCGCGACGCTGAATACCTCGCTGGTGCTGCCTGCCCGCGCCGAAGCGCCGCTCAACCAGTCCATCGCCCCCTCTGGCCCCGCCTCCTTCGCCGATCTCGTCGATCGCGTGAAGGGCGCCGTCGTCTCGGTGCGCGTGAAGACCGTGCAGACCGCCTCGTCCGACGAGGACGGCCCGGGCATGCCGCAATTCGGCCCCGGCGATCCGCTCGAGCGCTTCTTCAAGCAGTTCGGCGGGCGCGGCGGCCAGTTCCAGTTCCGCGACAACAAGCCCCACAAGGGCATGGCGCTCGGCTCGGGCTTCATCATCTCGGCCGACGGCTATGCCGTGACCAACAATAACGTCGTCGAGAACGCGACCGAGGTCGAGCTCGTACTCGACAACGGCAAGACCCTGCCCGCCAAGATCGTCGGCACGGACAAGAAGACCGACCTCGCGCTCCTGAAGATCAAGGAGAACGGGACCTATCCCTTCGTGCAGTTCGGAACCAAGACGCCGCGCGTCGGCGACTGGGTCGTGGCCGTCGGCAATCCCTTCGGCCTCGGCGGCACGGTGACGGCCGGCATCGTCTCGGCCCGCGGCCGCGACATCGGCTCGGGTCCCTATGACGACTTCCTCCAGATCGACGCGCCCGTGAACCGCGGCAATTCCGGCGGTCCGACCTTCGACGCCAACGGCCAGGTCGTCGGCGTCAACACGGCGATCTTCTCGCCGTCGGGCGGCTCCGTCGGCATCGGCTTCGCCATCCCTGCCGATGTCGCCAAGCAGGTGGTCGGCGAGCTGAAGGACAAGGGCGTCGTCGCGCGCGGCTATATCGGCGTGCAGATCCAGCCCGTGACCCAGGACATCGCCGACAGCCTCGGCCTGAAGGACACGAAGGGCGCGCTGGTGGCGGAGGCCAAGAGCGGCCCGGCCGCCGAGGCCGGCATGAAGTCGGGCGACGTCATCGTCGCGGTCAACGGCGAGAAGATCGATGGTCCGCGCGAACTCGCCCGCAAGATCGCCGGCATCGGCCCCGACAAGAAGGTCGATATCGCCTACATGCGCGGCGGCGTCGAGAAGAACGTCTCGGTCACGCTCGGCAAGCTGCCGGGCGAGCGGACGGCGAAGGCGGACACGAACGACAATGCCGAGCCCTCCTCGCTGACGAGCTACGGCCTGCAACTCGCGCCGGCCGAGGCCGTGCCCGGCGCCGGCAAGACCGGCGTCGTGGTGGCGGACGTCGATCCCGAAGGCGTCGGCGCCCAGAAGGGCCTGCGCTCGGGCGACGTCATCCTCGAGGCGGCGGGCAAGCCCGTCTCGACGCCCGCGCAGGTCGTCTCGGCGATCAAGGACGCGCGCGCCGAGGGCCACAAGGCCGTGCTGCTGCGCGTGAAGACCGGCGACGCCACGCATTTCGTGGCGCTGGCGACCAGTTCTTCGTCGTAGCGCAAGCTCGGGATCAAGAGATCCAGATCGCGGTCCGCCCTGTCCGCGATCCTGGCGACGGCAGGCCGAGTTCCCCTTCCGGCCTGCCGTTTTTTTATGGGAAAGGCTATATGTCGGACATGCGACTCCTCGTCATCGAAGACGATTCCGAAGCGGCGGCCTATCTCGTGAAGGCTTTTCGCGAGCAGGGCCATCTGGCGGACCACGCCCCCGACGGGCTCGACGGCTATGCGCGCGCCGCCGAAGGCGATTACGACGTGCTGGTGGTCGACCGCATGTTGCCCAAGCTCGACGGGCTCTCGCTGATCTCGAGCCTGCGCGCGCAGAAGATCGAAACGCCGGTGCTGATCCTGTCCGCGCTCGGCCAGGTCGACGATCGCGTGAAGGGCCTGCGCGCCGGCGGCGACGATTATCTGCCGAAACCCTACGCCTTCTCCGAACTGCTCGCCCGCGTGGAAGCGCTCGGCCGCCGCAAGGGCGGCGCCGGCGCGCAGGAGACGATCTACCGCGTCGCCGATCTCGAACTCGACCGCCTCTCCCACAAGCTGACGCGCGGGGCCAAGGAAATCCCGCTGCAGCCGCGCGAATTCCGCCTGCTCGAATATCTGATGAAACACGCCGGCCAGGTGGTGACGCGCACCATGCTGCTCGAGAACGTCTGGGATTATCACTTCGATCCGCAGACCAACGTGATCGATGTGCATATCTCGCGGCTGCGCTCCAAGATCGACAAGGGCCACGAGACGCCGCTGCTGCATACGATCCGCGGCGCGGGCTACATGATCCGCGACGGCGCGGCGTGACCGCGCTCGTCAAGCTTTTCCGCACGACCGCCTTCAAGCTCGCCGTCGTCTATTCGATCGTTTTCGCCGTGGCGGCGAGCCTCGTCGTCATCAATGTCGGCCGCAACGTGCGCGGCGTTCTCGAGGACCAGATTTCCGAGACGGTCGACGCCGACATTCGCGGCCTGTCCGACCAATATGCGCAGGGCGGCGTGCAGCAGGTCGTGCAATCGATCGAACGCCGCATCCGCCAGCCGGGCGGCGACATCTACCTTCTGACGACATTCGCGGGCGAGCCGATCGTCGGCAATGTCGCCTCGCTGCCGAGCGCGACTCTCGCCAGCGACGGCCTCGTGCGCACGACCTATCAGCGCCCCGGCGAGCGCGAGGCCAAACGCCGCGCGCTGGCGCGCGTCTTCGTGCTGCCCGGCAACTACCGCCTTCTCGTCGGTCATGACGTCGAGGAGGTCGAGCGGCTGCGCAAGATCCTGCGCGGCGCGCTCGGCACTTCGCTCGTCTGGCTGGTTATCATCGGCGCTCTCGGCGGCCTGTTCGTCGCCCGCCGCGTGCTGATCCGGGTCGACGCCATGTCGGAATCGGCCGCCGTCATCATGCGCGGCGATCTGTCGAAACGCCTTCCGGTCGCAGGCACGGGCGACGAGATCGACCGGCTCGCCGAAAATCTCAACGCCATGCTCGCGCGAATCGAGGCGCTGCTGCGCGGCATGAAGGAAGTCTCCGACAATATCGCCCACGACCTGCGCACGCCGCTGACGCGGCTGCGCAATAACGCCGACACGGCGCTACGCCAAGCGGACAAGCCGGAGGCGCTGCGCGAGACGCTGGAGAAGGTGATCGGCGAAGCCGACAGTCTCATGCGCATCTTCGACGCGCTGCTCACCATCGCGCGCGCGGAATCGGGCAGCGGCCCCAGGATGGAGACGCTCGACGTCAGCCGGGTGGCGGAGGACGTGGCGGAACTCTACGAGGCCGCCGCGGAAGAGCGCGGCGTCGCTTTCGCATCCGCGATCGAGCCCGGCCTGCTGGTGCGCGGCAATCGCGAACTGATCGCGCAGACGCTCGCCAATCTTCTCGACAACGGCCTGAAATACGGAACCCCTTCGGCCGCCGGCGTCGCGCCGGAACTGCGCCTCGTGGTGCGCCGGGCCGGCCAGATCGTGCGGCTTTCGGTCGAGGACCGCGGCCCCGGCGTTCCCGAAAGCGATCGCGACCGCGTGCTTGACCGTTTCGTGCGTCTCGAGGCTTCGCGCACCCTGCCGGGCTCTGGCCTCGGCCTCTCGCTGGGCGCGGCGATCGCCCACCTGCACGGCGGCGTTTTGCGGCTGGAGGACAATGCGCCGGGCCTGCGCGCCGTGCTAGAGATTCCTGCAACGACGAATGCGGCGCCGCCGCAGATCGGACGGCAGGGAGGCGTGACGGGTGCAGGCGCAAGATGAGGCGAACGGAACGGCGTTCTGGCGACGCCTGAGGCCGGCGTTGCTGGTCGCGGACAAGAAGGCCGCCGCCGCCAAGATGAAGGACCTCGCGGAAGCCGCGCGCGCCGAGCCGCAATTGGCGCCGCTTCTCTCTGAACCGGCGGTCGCCGCGCTCCTGACGGGCGTCGCCGATCATTCCCCGTTCCTCTGGCGGCTCGCCGCGGCCGATCCCGCACGCCTGGGCGCGATGCTGACGAGCGATCCCGGCGCAGCCTTCGGGGCGGCGCTCGAGCGCCTGGCGGCCGACTGCGCTGCGATCGACGACGAAGCCGCCTTGATGAAGCGTCTGCGCCGCGCGCGTCAGTTCAGCGCGCTCTACATCGCTCTGGCGGACCTCGGCGGCTTGTGGTCGCTCGAGCAGGTCACGGCCGCGCTGAGCGCTGCGGCCGATTCCTATGTCGCCGCGACGCTCGATTTCCTGTTGCGCCGCGCCGCCGCCGACGGTCGGTTCGAGCCGGCGGATCGCGCACGGCCGGCGGAGGCGTGCGGCCTCGTCGTGCTCGCGCTCGGCAAACACGGCGCGGGCGAGCTCAATTATTCCAGCGACGTCGATCTCGTCGTCTTCTACGATCCCGACGTCGCAGCCTTGCGGCTCGCGGGCGGCGAGCCCGCGCCCTTCTATGTGCGTCTGACCAAGGCGCTCGCGCGCATTCTCTCCGAGCGCACCGGCGACGGCTATGTGCTGCGCGTCGATCTGCGCCTGCGGCCCGATCCCGGTTCGACATCGGTCGCGGTCTCCCTGCCGGCCGCGCTCTCCTACTACGAGACGCTCGGCCAGAACTGGGAGCGCGCCGCCATGATCAAGGCGCGGCCCATCGCCGGCCAGGTCGAGCTCGGCGCGCAATTTCTTCAGGAGCTGCGCCCCTTCATCTGGCGCCGCTATTTCGACTACGCCGCAATCTCCGACATTCACGCGATGAAGCGCCAGATTCACGCGGTGCGCGGCCACGCCGAAGTCGTCGTGCGCGGCCACGACGTCAAGCTCGGCCGTGGCGGCATCCGCGAGATCGAGTTTTTCGTCCAGACGCAGCAATTGATCTTCGGCGGCCGCAGGCCCGAACTGCGCGGCCGTCGCACGGTCGACATGCTCGCCGCGCTCGCCGCCGACAATTGGGTATCGCCGCAGGCCCGCGACGAACTGACCGAATCCTACGCCGTGCTGCGCACGGTCGAGCATCGCCTGCAGATGATCGCCGACGAGCAGACGCAGCGCCTGCCGTCGGACGACGACGACCTCGCGCGCTTCGCGAAATTCTGCGGCCATTCGACCTACAGGAAATTCGCGACCTGGCTGACGAAGCATTTCCGCAAGGTCGAGTTGCACTACGCGCGCCTGTTCGAGCGCGAGCCCGGGCTCGACGCCGATAAGGGCAGCCTCGTCTTCACCGGCGTGCAGGACGATCCTGAAACGCTCGAAACGCTCGCGCGCATGGGATTCAAGGACCCGCCGCTCGCCGCCGAGACCGTGCGCGGCTGGCACTTCGGCCGTCGGGCCGCCGTGCAATCGGCGCGGGCCCGCGAAGTGTTGACCGAACTCGTGCCGGATCTCCTGGAATCGCTGGCGGGCTCGGGCGACCCCGACGCCGCGCTGGCGGCTTTCGACGGCGCGCTCGCGCATATGCCGGCCGCGGTCGAGCTCTTTTCGATCCTGCGCTCCAACGGCAAGCTGCGCGACCTGTTCGGCGACGTCCTCGGCGCGGCGCCGCGGCTTGCGGCCATCGTGGCCAAGTCGCCGCATGTGCTCGACGCCGTCATCGATCCGCGATTCTTCGGCTCGGCGCTCGACCGCGCCTATTTCGACGAGCATGCCCGCCGTCTCTATCGCATCGAGCAATACGAGGATTTTCTCGACGCGGCGCGGCTGGTGGCGCAGGAAAATCTCTTCTCGATCGGCGTGCGCGCCCTATCCGGCGCGATCGACCCCGTCGATGCCGGTCCCGCCTTTTCAGCGCTCGCCGATTGCCTGCTGGAGGCGACGCTCGCGCATGTCTTGAAAGCGTTCGAGGCCGAGCATGGCCGTGTCGCGGGCGGCCGCGTCGCCGTCGTCGCGATGGGCAAGCTCGGTTCGCGCGAGATGACCGCGACCTCCGATCTCGATCTCGTCATCGTCTACGATTTCGACGAGGCGAAGCCGGACTCCGACGGCCGGCGGTCGCTGCACGCGGTTCAATATTATACGCGCCTGACGCAGCGCCTGATCTCCGCCCTGACGGTCGCGACGCGGCGCGGCCCGCTCTACGACGTCGACATGCGCCTGCGCCCGTCCGGCAAGCAGGGCCCGGTCGCCGTGCGGCTGTCGAGCTTCGTGCAATATCAGCGCGAAGAGGCGGAAACCTGGGAGAAGATGGCGCTTTCGCGCGCAAGGCCGGTCTGCGGCGACGAGAGCCTTCTCGGCGACCTCGGAAAAGCGATCGGCGGATCGCTGTCCGAGCGCCGCGATGTCAGGACGGTCGCGCGCGACATCCGCGAGATGCGCGACCTCATCGCGAAGGAGAAAGGCGACAAGGATTGCGCCGATCTCAAGCTCTATCGCGGCGGCCTTCTCGACGTCGAATTCGTCGCGCAATTCCTGGCGCTCGCGAACGCCGCCGATCACAGGGAAATCCTCGCCGTCGGCACTGCCGACATTCTGCGCCGCGCGGCCTCTGCCGGCCTGCTTGCCGTGGGCGACGCCGAAGCGCTGCTGGCGGCGCATCGGCTCTATACCGACGTCGTGCAGATGCAGCGCATTCTCCTGCCGCTCGACATGAAGCCGGACGAAGCGCCGGCAGGCGTGCGGCGCCGGATCGCGACCAGCGCCGGACTGCCCGACGAGAAGCAATTGAACGCGGAGATCGCCGAGCGGGCGACAGCCGTGGCGGCGATCTTCAGGCGGCTTCTTGCCGCCTGAGACGACGCTCGCCGCGGATCGGCAGGTGGAACTGCACGATCGTGCCGCGCCCGGGCTGTGAACGGACCTTCAGCCTGCCCTGATGCAGCGAGATCAGCGAATGGGCGATCGCGAGGCCGAGGCCCGAGCCCCGCATGCCGTTGTCGACGTTCGAATGGAATTGTTCGAACGGCTTGCCGATCCGCGACACGCATTCGCGCGTCATGCCCGGCCCGTTGTCGGCGATGTAGATATTGACGCCCGTCTCTGACGCGCGCAGGCGGACCGAGACGGCGCCCGCGGCGCCGGTGAACTTGACGGCGTTGCGCAGCACGATGCCCATCGATTTCTCGATCGCCGCGCGATCGCCGAAATAGTCGAGTTTTTCCGGTCCCCGCGCTTCGACGACGATGGATTTTTCCGCCGCCGCGAGTTCGACGCGCCGCGTCGCCGCATGCATGCTTTGCGCGAGATCGAAGGGCTTCGGCTCGATGGCGACTTGCCCGGCGTCCAGCCGCGACATGTCGAGCACGTCGGAAATGACGCTCAGCAGGTAGTCGCCGCTTTCCTTGATATGCGCGCTGTAGTCGGCGTATTTGTCCGAGCCGAGCGGGCCGAACACCTGCGCCTGCATCATCTCCGAAAAGCCGATGATCGCATTGAGCGGCGTGCGTAGTTCGTGGCTCATGTTGGCGAGGAATTCGGTCTTGGCGCGATTGGCGCCTTCGGCGTTTGCCTTTTCCTCGAGATACTTTTCGGCAAGCTCGGCAAGCTCGCGCGCCTGGCGTTCCAGCGCCTGCCGCGATTTCCGCAGGTCGATCACGGTCGCCGTCAGGCGGCGCTCGGAATCGAGCAATTGCTCTTCGTGCTTCTTGAGCTGCGTGATGTCGGTGCCGATCGAGACGTAGCCGCCGTCGCCGGTGCGGCGTTCGTTCACCTGCAGCCAGCGGCCGTCGACGAGCCGCGCCTCGTAGGTGCGCGCGGCGGCGCCGGGCCGTTCGCCGAGCGCGATCTGCGTCTGGATCAGCGGCGGCGAGCCCGCCGCCATGACATGAGCGTAAGGCTTGCCGACCGCGGCGGTCTCGTCGCAGAGGCCGTGCAGCGTGCGGAATTTCGAATTGCTCATCACCAGCCGGTTGTCGGCGTCCCACAGCACGAAGGCTTCGGAGATGGTCTCGATCGCGTCGCGCAGCCGCGCGTCGTGCCGCTCCGTGTGCTCGGCCAGGGCCTTCTGTTCGGTGATGTCGACGACGATGCCGATGAGGCGCGGGCCTTCGCCGGGCAGGGCGTCGACCAGTTCGGCGCGCGCGCGCAACCAGATCCATTCGTTGCGCGCGTTGCGGATGCGAAATTCGCTTTCGAGCGCCTGGGCTTTCTTCGCTGCAAGCGATTCCGCCATGGCGGAGAGATCGGTGTCGCCGGCGTGCATCAGCGCGGTCAGCTCGCCGAAGGACATGAAGCGGTCCTGCGGCTCCATGCCGAGGATCTCATACATGGACTGCGACCAGTAGATTCGCCCTCGCGCGATATCCCAATCCCACAGACCGCAGCGGCCGCGACTCAGCGCGGCGTCCATCCGCCGGCGCAGCCGCTCGCTGGCGTCGTCGGCGTCACGGGTGCGTCCGGCTTGCCAGTAATAGGCCGCGACGACGAGAGCGAGCAGCAATCCGGTCGAGCCGAGCAGGATGTCGCCGCGGATCATGTTGGCGTGCGCCTCCGCCACGGCGTCGTCGAACGTGTGGACGATCGCGAGCTGGCCGAGCGGCTCGTGGAGATTGCGCACGGTCGCAAACGCCGGCGCGCCGTTGGCGAGCGTGACCTTCATCACGCCGGCCTTGTCGGCGAGAACGACGACGGGCTCGCCTTGCCCGAGAATGTCGGACAGCGCCTTCGGCCCGTTTTCCTGCTTCGGGAAATAGTCGAGGATCGCGCCCGAGGGATCGGTGATGAAAATGCGCCGTCCGTGAGCAAGCGCGCGGCCGGGCGCGACGTCGGTCAATGCGACCCCGCCGTCCTTGCCAAGCATGGCGATCGCCGCGCCGCGCAGATTGTGCTGGATCGCGGATGCGACGAGTTCGAGATCGGAATTGGCGTCGCTGAGCGCCTCCTCGCGCATCCGCGTCGCAATGAACGCCGCCGCCACCGTCAGCGACGACAGAAACAGGATCGCCATCACGACGACCCCGCGGCGGAACCATGGTTCTACGCGATACAGGGCTTCAGGCTCCGGGAAGAACCTCCCCGAAACCGCGCCCCGGCTGCGCGTCCGCCCACGCGCAAGCACGCTGGCTGCGTCTACACGCGCCATGAGTGGCCCCCTCGATCATATTTTTCGCTGATCGGAGCCATGTGCCGCATCGCCCCGAATCGAATTCATCTGAATCCCAGGGCGGCGATTTGTCCAGAGCGATTAACGGAAGATGAATCATAAATTTTCGCGCCGACGTCGGCGGCGCGAACGGAGTGCGAACGATTGGTTAACTACGCGGTTCGCGGCGGTTCGGCGTGACCGACGACCCGGCAAATGTCGTTGCGTCCGGCCTTCAGGAGACGGTCGATGTCGTCGACGGCGTCATGGACGCGCGTCACGCTCAAGGCGGGATCGACGCGGCAGTGATAATTGACCACGAGACCGGCGTCGGTGCGGCGCACGCGCACATTGTGGATGTCGGCTATCACGCCGCCGGCGGCTGCGTGACTCGCGAGCTCGGCGGCGATCGCCGTTGCGAGATCGGCAGAAACGTCGCGCCCCGCGAGCTCGCGTGTCTCCAGCGGCTCGATGTGCGTTTCGACTTCGACATCCTCGCCCAGTTCGTCGCGCACGGCCGCCTCGAGGCGTGTCGCCGCGTCATGCGCCGCGCCATGCGCCATCCGGCCGTCGATCTCGAGATCGAGCGAGATCGAGCGACGCCCGTCGATTTCCTGCACGGTCACGTGATGGATCGCGCGCTTCTGGCGCGCGGCGACGAGCAGCACGCGCTCGAGCGCCGTTTCGTCGTCCAGCGCGAGGGGCGAGGTGGTGAGCGTCAACTCGGCTTCCGGAGCCTCGCGCCTGATGGCGTCGGCGACGGCCTCGCTGATGCGCGCGACGCGTTCCTGGGGCAGGGTGCGGGCGACGCCGATCCCGACCTCGCCGAGCAGGACGGGGCCGGCCGGCCGAACGCGCAGGAAATCGATGTGAACGACGCCCGGAACGGCGGCCACGGCCGCGCGAAGACGGTCGGCGACTCCTTCCGGCGCGGTGTCGAGCAGCGCGTCGACCGTCCGCCGTCCCAGCCGGTAACCGGCGATCGCCACGAAGACGGCGACGCCGAAGGCCGCCCAGGCGTCGGCCTGCGAATAGCCGAAATAGGTCAGGGTCAGGCCGATCAGGACGAGGACGGAGGCGACGAGGTCGCTGGAGAAATGCAGGGCGTCGGCGGCCAGGGCGTCGCTGCGCGTCTCCTTCGCGATCCGCGACAGCGACCTCCACCTGACCGCGTCGATGACGATGGAGGCGACGAGCACGACGAAGGCGATCGCCTTCGGCTCGACGGACGCGTCGTTGGAGAGCAGGCGGTGTGTCGCCTCGATCGCCACGAAAGCCGTCAGCGCGAAGAGCAGGCCGGTCTCGACCAGCGCGGCGAGGGATTCGTATTTGCCGTGGCCGTAATGATGCTCCTCGTCGGCCGGCTTGTGCGCGGCCCGCACGGCGAGCCAGGTGAGAATGGTGGCGCCCGTGTCGACCGCGGCGTGGCCGGCCTCCGACATCAGCGCCAGCGAGCCCGACATCAGCCCCGCCACGAGCTTGCCGATCGTGATCGCGGCGCTTGCGCCGATCGACGCGAGCGCGGCGCTCTCCTTCCTGGCGTGCGATTCCGACATGGGGTTCCGTGGGTCCGACCGGGCGGGGGTCTAGGCTATCGGGACCGGGGCGGCAAGTTTCCGCTTCACTTCCGGCGGCGCGTGGCCGATCTTTCGCGCCTGCCCAACGGGAGGAAAAACCTTGCAATATCTGCACACGATGATCCGCGTCAGCGATCTCGACCGCTCGCTCGACTTCTTCTGCGGCAAGCTCGGGCTGGTGGAGGTCCGCCGCATCAGCAACGAGGCCGGTCGTTTCACGCTCGTCTTCCTCGCCGCGCCGCAGGACGTGGAACTCGCCAGCGAGCGCAACGCGCCGCTGGTGGAGCTCACTTACAACTGGGATCCCGAGGCCTATGCCGGCGGTCGCAATTTCGGCCACCTCGCGTATCGCGTCGACGATATCTACGCGCTCTGCGACCGTCTGATGAAGGCGGGCGTGGTCATCAACCGGCCGCCGCGCGACGGGCGCATGGCCTTCATCCGCACGCCGGACAATATTTCGATCGAACTGCTGCAAGCCGGCGACGCCAAGGCGCCGGCTGAGCCCTGGGCGTCGATGCCCAATACCGGCGTCTGGTGATCGTTGAAATTGCGGCCGCTTAACGCTTGTGGCGGAAACGGCGCGGCATGCCCGCCGACCGACCGGCTGCGGTCACGATGTCGTCTTGATTGCCGCCTAAGGTGCGTTTCGTCACCGCAGCGATGGGCCGTCTCGTCGAAACTCCGATTTCGACGGCTCGTCGCAGCCGAATTGAAACGCACGCCAGGGAGAGAGTCCGATGGTGATTCAGGACATCATGAACTCTTGCGCAAACGAGAAGGTCGCGGAAGCCGCGGTCGCCTCGATTGGCGGCGCCTTCGCGCGCCGCGTGCGGGAAACGGCCAAGCGGCGCGGGGTTCGCCCCGGCGCTCTGGCGGCCTCGGCCGTGCTGCGGTTCCGCAGCAGCGCGCAGGCGCCGGAATTCGAGGCCTTGAAGCAGGTCGTCGCCGGCGAGGACTTGCCGCTGCTGCGCGGCCTGGCCTTCATCGTCGAGCCGGCGCTCGGCGAAGCTTGCGATCGCCCGGAGGCCTGACCGCAGCGTGAACTTGCCTGAGGCGGCGGCGTCCCTATAAGTCGACGACGCCCCTCGGAGCGTATCTTGCATCTTCTCGACCACGCCCAGATTTCCGCTTTGCTCGCGAGCTACGGCTACGGGCTGATTCTGGTCGCGGTCGCGCTGGAGAGCGCGGGCGTTCCGATGCCCGGCGAGACCATTCTGGTCAGCGCGGCCGTCTACGCCGGCACGACGCACAATCTGGCGATAGCCGGCGTGATCGCGGCCGCCGCCACTGGCGCCGTGGTCGGCGACAATGTCGGCTTCTGGGTCGGGCGCGAAGCCGGCCAGCCCATCCTCGAGCGCTTCGGCGATTTCGTCGGCCTGGATGCGCGCCGCCGCAAGCTTGGCCAATATCTCTTCCGCCGCTATGGCGGCGCGATCGTCTTTTTCGGCCGCTTCGTCGCCTTCCTGCGCGCCTTCGCGGCGCTGCTCGCCGGCGTCAACCGGCTGGAGCCGCTGCGCTTCTTCGTCTTCAATGCGGCCGGCGGCGTCGCTTGGGCGACGATCTTCGGGCTCGGCGGCTACGCGCTCGGGGCGAGCTTCCACCGCATCGCCGGCCCGTTCGGCCTCGCCATGCTGGCGCTGGCGGTCGCGGCGCTCGCCGTCGGGTGGCGCTTTTACCGCCATCACGAGGAGCGGCTGCTCGACGAGGCCGAGCGCGCGATGGATGCGCGGGGCCCGGCCTGAGCCATGCTGCACGTCTGGATCCAGCCGCTCGTCGCCCAATACGGGCTCTACGCCGTCTTCCTCATCGTCATGCTGGAAAGCGCCGGCTTGCCGCTGCCCGGCGAGACGGCGCTCGTGCTGGCGGCCATCTTCGCCGGCATGACCGGCCAGCTTGACATCGTCCATGTCATCGGGGTGGCGGCGGCCGGCGCGATCATCGGCGACAATATCGGCTTCATGGTCGGGCGGCGTTACGGCCTGCCGCTGGTCAAGCGCTACGGCGCGATGATCGGCCTCGACGACAAGCGGCTCGCCTTCGGCCAGCACATGTTCGCGCGCCACGGCGCGAAAATCGTCTTCTTCGGGCGCTTTGTCGCGATCCTGCGCATTTTCGCGGCGCTGCTGGCCGGCGTGAATCACTACAGCTGGCGTTCGTTCCTGTTTTACAACGCGGCCGGGGGCATCGTCTGGGCGTCGATGTTCGGCGTCGGCGGCTATGTCTTCGGCGACGCGGTGCATCGCGTCGCCGGGCCGATCGGCATGATCGGGCTCGCGCTGGCGATCGTCGGCCTCGTGGCCGGCTGGTGGGTCATGCGCCGGCAGGAGGAGCGCTACGAGCGCGAATTCCTCGAGAAATCCGAAGCGGACGCGGTGCGCCTGCCGGGCGACGACGAGCGGCCCGGAACGCGCGGCTGAGGCGGCCGGAAAAGGACGCCTGTCAGAGCGACTTTCCGAATCTGTGGGCGATCTCGCCGACGATGCCGCGGCGGAAGGCGAGCACGCAGGCGACGAAGATGACGCCCTGGATGACCGTCACCCACTGGCCGAAGCCTGCGAGATAATTCTGCATCGCCACGATGATGAGCGCGCCGACGACGGGTCCGTAGATCGTGCCGAGGCCGCCGACCAGCGTCATCAGTACGACTTCGCCCGACATGGCGAAATGGACGTCGGTGAGCGAGGCGTTCTGCGCGACGAGCGACTTGGTCGCGCCGGCGAGGCCGACCAGCGCGGCCGACAGCACGAAGGCCGCGAGCTTGTAATGGTCGGCCTTGTAGCCGAGCGAGATCGCGCGCGGCTCGTTCTCGCGGATCGACTTGAGGACGTCGCCGAACGGCGAGTTGATGATGCGATGGATGATCAGGAAGCCGGCGAGAAAGACGGCCAGCACGAAATAATACATCGTCATCTGGTTCGACAGGTCGATGAAGCCGAAGGCCTTGCCCTGCGGCACGCCCTGGATGCCGTCCTCGCCGTGGGTGAAGGGCGCCTGCAGGCAGAAGAAGTAGATCATCTGCGACAGTGCGAGCGTGATCATCGCGAAATAGATGCCCTGCCGACGGATGGCGAGGGCGCCGGTAATAATGCCGAGAAACGCCGAGGCGGCGACGCCGAAGAGGATGGCGATGACCGGATCGACCGGGCCGAAGTTGATGTTGATCGGGCCGAAGGCGATCGTGCCGAGCTTGGCCATGTGCGCGGATACATAGCCCGCGAGGCCGAGAAACATGGCGTGGCCGAAGGACAGCAGGCCAACGTAGCCGATCAGCAGGTTGAACGCGCAGGCGAACAGCGCGAAGCACAGCGCCTGCATCATGAAGAACGGATAGACGGCCAGCGGCGCTGCTATGAACAGGACGGTCATGATCGCGAAGGCGACCATTTCGTCACGCCGCTTGGAAGCGTCGAGCGCCGCGCTGGTCGTCGGGGAAATGGCTTGCGCGGTCATGTCAGGCAGTCCTTCCGAAGAGGCCGGCGGGCTTGATCAGCAGCACGATCGCCATGATGACGAAGACGACGGTGTTGGAGGCCTCGGGGTAGAAGACCTTCGTCAGGCCCTCGATCACGCCGAGCATGAAGCCCGTCACGACGGAGCCCATGATCGAGCCCATGCCGCCGATGACGACGACGGCGAAGACGACGATGATGAAGTCCGCGCCCATCAGCGGGCGGACCTGGTTGATCGGCGCGGACAGCACGCCGGCGAGCGCCGCCAGGCCGACGCCGAAGCCGTAGGTCAGCGTAATCATCAGCGGCACGTTGACGCCGAAGGCGCGCACCAGCGTCGGATTTTCCGTCGCCGCGCGAAGATAGGCGCCGAGCTTGGTCTTCTCGATCGCGTACCAGGTGGCGAAGCAGATCACGAGCGAGAACACCACGACCCAGGCGCGATAGTTCGGCAGATACATGAAGCCGAGGTTCTTGCCGCCCTTGAGCAGATCGGGGATTTCGTAGGGCAGGCCCGAGGAGCCGAAATAATTCTGGAACAGCCCCTGGATGATCAGCGCGAGGCCGAAGGTCAGCAGCAGGCCGTAGAGATGGTCGAGACCGGACAGGCGCTGCAGCATGGTCCGCTCGATGACGACGCCGACGAAGCCGACGAGGATCGGCGCCAGCAGAAGCGCCCACCAATAGCCGAGGCCCGCGAGGTTGAGCAGGAAATAGGCGACGAAGGCGCCGACCATGTAGAGCGCGCCATGCGCGAAGTTCACGATGTTGAGCATGCCGAAGATGACGGCGAGCCCCAGGCTGAGCAGGGCGTAGAACGCGCCGTTGATCAGGCCGAGAAGAAGCTGGCCGAACAGGGCCTGGGTCGGAATGTTGAGAATCGGGATCAGCATGGCGGAGCTTTCCTCAAACGCCGAGAAGTTCGTGGAGCTTGTCCATGTTGTCAGCCAGTTCGCTGTTGGCGAAGCTGTGAATGATCTGGCCGTGCTCCATCACGTAGTAGCGGTCCGCCACCGTCGAGGCGAAGCGGAAGTTCTGCTCGACCAGAAGGATGGTGAAGCCCTGCGCCTTCAGCTTGCGGATGGTGTGGCCGATCTGCTCGATGATGACGGGGGCAAGGCCCTCGGTCGGTTCGTCCAGCATCAGCAACGTCGCGCCCGTGCGCAGGATGCGGCCGATCGCCAGCATCTGCTGCTCGCCGCCGGACAGCTTCGTCCCCTGGCTCGACAGGCGCTCCTTCAGATTGGGAAACAGTTCGAAAATCTGTTCGACAGGCAGGCCGCCAGGTTTCACCTGCGGCGGTAGCAGCAGGTTTTCCTTGACGTCCAGCGAAGAGAAGATGCCGCGCTCCTCCGGGCAGAGCGCGATGCCGAGCCGCGCGATCTTGTCCGAGGACAGGCCGATCGTTTCGGTCCCCTCGAACCGGACGGAGCCCTTGCGCTTGCCGACCATGCCCTGGATGGACTTCAGCGTCGTCGTCTTGCCGGCGCCGTTGCGGCCGAGAAGGCAGACCACCTCGCCCTGGCGCACGTTGAAATCGACGCCGTGCAGAATGTGGGATTCGCCGTACCACGCTTCCAGCCCGGCGATCTCGAGCAGCGGCCGGCTGGTCGTATCAAGCATCTCCGGCTCCCATATAGGCCTGCCGA
>DAIRCS010000036.1:0-25245 GCA_036796555.1 Rhodoblastus sp.
ACCGACATGGGCGCGCTGCAGGAGCGCATCACCACCACGACCAAGGGCTCGATCACCTCGGTGCAGGCGATCTACGTGCCGGCCGACGACCTGACCGACCCGGCGCCGGCAACCTCCTTCGCGCACTTGGACGCGACGACGGTGCTCAACCGCGCGATCTCGGAAAAGGGTATCTATCCGGCGGTTGACCCGCTCGACTCGACCTCGCGCATGCTGTCGCCACTAATCGTTGGCGAAGAGCACTACCAGACCGCGCGTCTGGTCCAGCAGGTGCTGCAGCGTTACAAGTCGCTGCAGGACATCATCGCCATTCTCGGCATGGACGAATTGTCCGAAGAGGACAAGCTGACCGTGGCGCGCGCCCGCAAGATCGAGCGCTTCCTGTCGCAGCCGTTCCACGTCGCGGAAGTCTTCACGGGCTCGCCCGGCGTGCTCGTCGCGCTCGCCGACACGATCAAGGGCTTCAAGGGCCTGGTCGAAGGCAAGTACGACCACCTGCCGGAAGCCGCCTTCTACATGGTCGGCACGATCGAGCAGGCCGTCGAGAAGGCGCAGAAGCTCGCCGCGGAAGCGGCGTAACATCCTGTCGTCCCCGCGAAAGCGGGGACCCAGTTCCCGCATGATGAAGATTCGGGAACTGGATTCCCGCTTTCGCGGGAATCACACCTTCGGCAACGGGATCAGACTATGGCCGCCTTTCACTTCGAACTCGTTTCGCCCGAACAGCTCCTGTTCTCCGGCGAGGTAGAATCCGTCGCCATTCCCGGCGTCGAGGGTCAGATGACGATCCTCAGGGATCACGCGCCGGTCATGACGACGCTGAAGCCGGGCGTGGTCGAGGTCGCCGAAAGCGCTTCCAAGACCAGCCGCATTTTCGTGCGCGGCGGCTTCGCCGACGTGGCGACCGGCGGCCTGACGATCCTCGCCGAGGTGGCGCTGCCGGTCGAGCAGCTCGACGCCGCCAAGATCGCGCAGGAAATCAAGAACGCGCAGGAAGACGTAGCCGACGCGGCGACCGACGAGGGCAAGCGCGTGGCGTCCGAGAAGCTCGACCAGCTCAACGAGCTGAAGGCCGCGCTGGGATTGTGAGCGGATTGATTCCCTCTCCCATGAAGTGGGAGAGGGTGGCCCCGCGAAGCGGGGTCGGGTGAGGGTCCGGCGAGCCGCCCGCGGCCTCGCCCGTCATCGCCTTCCTGGTTTCTTCAAGCGGATCGTCCCTCATCCGTCACGCTTCGCGTGACACCTTCTCCCGCAAGCGGGAGAAGGAGGCGCCCCGTCATTGCTTCGCTCGCAATGACGGAGTCCAGTTGGCGGTTATTTCGACAGGAGCCTCTCCGTCGCCTCGGCGATCACCCGTTCCTCGTCCGCCTTCACGATCCAGCACTCGACGGCTGCGCCATCGGGCGAAATGCGCGCATCGTTGTTCGCGTTGCGCTGTGCATCGATCCGCGCGCCGAGCAGGGCGAGTTGTTCGACGATCTTCGCGCGCACGCCGGGCAGATGCTCGCCGATGCCGCCGGTGAAGACGATCGCGTCGAGGCCGCCGAGCGAAACCGCCAGCCCCGCGCCGACGACCGCCGCGCGGCGGCAGAACATCTCGACCGCGCGCCGCGCGCTGTCTTTACCGGACTCGAGCAGCGTCTTCATGTCGGCGGTCAGGCCCGAGACGCCGCGCAGGCCGGAGCGCGTGTAGAGGAGATCGTCGAGTTCCCGCAGCGTCGCGCCCTGGCCGAGCAGATGCAGGATCACGCCCGCGTCGAGCGCGCCCGGGCGCGTCGCCATCATCAGGCCGTCGATGGTGGAAAACCCCATGGACGTGTCGTGCGAGCGCCCATCCAGAATCGCGCAGGCGCTGGCGCCGGCGCCGAGATGAAAGGCGAGCATGCGCTTCGGCGCGGCGCCGCGCAGTCGGACGATTTCCTGCGTCAACCAGGAATAGGACAGGCCGTGGAAGCCGTAGCGTTCGATTCCGTCTTCAAAGAAGCTTTCGGGCAGCGGCAGGCGGCGGTGCAGTTCGGGCTGCGTGCGATGGAAGGCGGTGTCGAAACAGGCGACCTGCGTCAGGCCCGACCGCAATCGCGCGACGGCGCGCACGCCCATGAGGTTGTGCGGCTGGTGCAGCGGCGCGAGCGGCGCGAGCGCGGCTATGGCGGCGAGACTTTGCGCATCGATCGCGACAGGCGCGAAAAACGCGCGTCCGCCATGCACGACGCGATGGCCGACCGCTTCGAGCGCGCCATGCGCGCGCTCGGCCGCATCGAGCATTTCAGCGACGAGCGCGAGATCGTCGTCGGCGATGGCGTCTCCCGGCGCAAGCCCGGCGGCCCGCGCGCGTTGCCCGCGCGAAAGCTCCTGCTCGCCCGTTGGCGCCCGCGCGAAAGTCGCGAATTTCACGCTCGAGGAACCGACGTTCAGGACCAGAATCGACATGGAGACCTCAAGCGAAACAGCGAGCGGGGCTTGTATATAGCCCAACTGGTGGCACACTAATGAATTCGAGATTGGACCGAAGCGTCCCAGACATCGCCCGGAGAGACACATGGCCGCCGCCACGCCGAACCTCGACCACCATTGGCTGCCGTTCACACCGAACCGCGACTTCCACGACGAGCCCAAGCTTTTTTCGCGCGCAGAAGGCGTCCACTATTACACGCCGGACGGGCGCGCGGTGCTGGATGGATGCTCGGGCCTGTTCACTTCCCCGATCGGCCACGGGCGCAGGGAGATCGCGGAAGCCGTCTACAAGCAGCTCATCGAGCTCGATTTCGTGTCGAGCTTCCAGCGCTCGCATCCGAAAGCCTTCGAGGCGGCCGAGCGTGTCGCGCGGCTGACGCCTGATGGCATCGACAAGGTGTTCTTCTCCAATTCGGGGTCGGAAGCCGTCGACACCGCGATGAAGATCGCCATGGCCTACCATCGTGCGCGCGGACAGGCTTCGCGCACGATCTTCGTGTCGCGCGAGCGCGCCTATCACGGCGTCGGCTTCGGCGGCGTCGCGCTGTCCGGCCTCGTCAACAACCGCCGCACGTTCGGGCCGGGCCTGCCGAACGCCGTGCACATGCGGCATACGCACGGGGCCGAGCGCTTCCACATGGGCGAGCCGGAGACGGGCGCCGATCTCGCCGACGATCTGCTGCGCATCGTGCAATTGCACGGCGCGGAAAATATCGCGGCCTGTTTCGTCGAGCCGATCGCGGGCTCGACCGGCGTGCTGGTGCCGCCGAAGGGCTACCTGAAAAGGTTGCGCGAGATTTGCTCGGCCAATGGCATCCTGCTCGTGTTCGACGAGGTCATCACCGGCTTCGGCCGCACAGGCAAGGCGTTCGCGTCGCAGAGCTTCGGCGTGAAGCCAGACATCATCACCATGGCGAAGGCGATCACCAACGGCGTGCAGCCGATGTCGGCGGTGGCGGTCGACAATTCCGTCTACAAGACGATCGTTGAGGATTCGCCAAATCCGCGCGCCGCCAACGAATTCTTCCACGGCTACACCTGGTCGGCGCATCCGGCGGCCTGCGCGGCGGCGATCGCGACCATCGACATCTACGAGAAGGAACGGCTGTTCGAGCGCGCGAGCCAGATGTCGGCCTATTTCCTCGAAGGCCTGTTCTCGCTGAAGGACATTCCGATCGTCACCGACATCCGCGGCTACGGCATGGCGGGGGGCATGGACGTCGCGCCGACGCAGATCCCGGGCGAGCGCGGGCACATTCTGCAGAAGAAGCTCTACGACAACGGCCTGCACATCAAGACGACCGGCGACACCGGCATTCTCGCGCCGCCCTTCGTGATGACGACCGATCAAATCGACCAGATGATAGACATTTCGCGCAAGACATTGCAGGCGTTGTGATCTGGGCGCGCGGCGCCGCGCGAGCGGCGCCTGCCTCTAGATGAAAGTTTCCGTCATTCGCGCCGCGGCGTTTTCGAGCAGGGATTTTTGCTCGAGAAGCTTGGCGAGGCTCATGCGCGCGACCGGCGCGTGACAGGCGACGGCGGCGACGACCTTGCCGTTTGCGTCGCGCACGGGCACGGCGACGGCGATGAGGCCGGCGAGGAATTCCTCATTGTCGGTGCTGTAGCCGTTGCGCGCGATCTTCTCGAGGTCGCGCAGCAGCGCCTTGATCGTGATGATCGTCTTCGGCGAATTGCGCGTCAGCGTCACGCCCGCGAGCAGGCGATCGCGCGCGCCTTCCGGCATGTGCGCCAGAAAGAGCTTGCCGCTCGCCGTGCAGTGGATGGGCACGCGCGAGCCGGGCTCGAGCGCCATGCGCAGCGGCCATTTGGTTTCCACGCGATCGAGATAGAGCACCTCGCCGCGCGACGGGCAGGTGAGGTTGCAGGTTTCGCCGATCGCGTCGACGAGGTCCGAAAGCACGTTGCGGCGCGTATTGGCGGGGCCGGCCGCGCGCACGATTTCGAGCCCGAGCCGCATGAGGCGCGGGCCGACGGAAAAGCGGCGCGGGTCGGCGTCGCGCATCAGATAGCCCTGCTCCTGCAATCGCCCGCACAGGCGAAAGGTCGTGGCCGCCGGCAATTCGCAGATGACTTCCAGTTCCTTCAGCGTGGTGGGGCGGCCGGCGGAGGCGACGGCTTCGAGCAGCGTCAGGGCGCGTTCGGTCGCGGGCCGCTGCTTGCCGCCGGCGGCGCGGCGCTGCGCGCTCTCGGTATGTGAGGGCGATTCGGGCGATTTGCGCGGCGTCTGTCTCTGTGCGGATCGCGGATTCATTCAGCCGATCTCCTCGCCGCGCCCGATCATAATTCCGTTTAACGAAATAAAATATTCCAATTATGAGTTGACCGCAATCCGGAAGAATGGCTCATTTTCAAAAACCGCCTTGGGAGGCGACGTTGGACGCGCGAGGGACAATCGCGGATTTCGTGGTCGTCGGCGCCGGCTCGTCCGGTTGCGCGGTCGCGAGCCGGCTGTCGGAGAACGGGCGTCATCGCGTCGCGCTGCTGGAAGCGGGCCCGCGCGACGTCAATCCGTGGATCCATCTACCGATCGGCTACGGCAAGACGATGTGGGACAGGAAGGTCAACTGGGCCTTCTCCACCGAGCCCGAGCCGAACATGCACGATCGCGCCATCTACTGGCCGCGCGGCAAGGTGCTCGGCGGGTCGAGCTCGATCAACGGGCTGATCGCGATTCGCGGACAGGTGGAGGATTACGACGCCTGGGAGCGGCTCGGCGCGCGCGGCTGGTCGTGGTCCCACGTGGCGCCTTACTTTCGCAGGATCGAGAGCAATTCCGATTTCGCCGACGACCAGATGCACGGCGCGCACGGGCCGGTCAGCGTCAGTTCGATCGGCGCGAAGCACGAATTGATCGAGGCGGCGATCGCGGCGGCCGGGAAGCTCGGCGTGCCGGAAAACAGGGATTTCAACGGCGCGCGCCAGGAAGGCGTCGGCTATTACCAGCTCACGACGCGCAACGGCCTGCGCGCGAGCGCGGCCAAGGCCTATCTCAAGCCCGCGCGCGGCCGCGCCAATCTCGACATCGTGACGGATGCGCAGGCGACGGGATTGATCTTCGAGAACGGCCGCGCCGTCGGCGTGCGCTTTCGGCGCAAGGGCGTGAACGAGGAAATCCGCGCCCGGCGCGGCGTGATCCTGTCGGCCGGCGCGCTGCAATCGCCGCAGCTCCTCATGCTGTCCGGCGTCGGGCCCGCGGACCATCTGCGCGCGCGCGGCGTGAATGTGGCGGCCGACCGGCGCGAGGTCGGGCGCAACCTGCAGGATCATCTGCAGTTCCGTCTCATCTATCGCTGCACGAAGCCGATCACGACCAACGACGAGCTGCGCAGCCTGTTCGGCCGCATGCGGATCGGCCTGCAATGGCTTTTCCTGCGCAGCGGGCCGCTCGCCATCGGCATCAACCAGGGCGGGCTGTTCACGCGCGTCATGCCGGGCGCGAAGACGCCCGACATCCAGTTCCATATCGCGACGCTGAGCGCCGACATGGCTGGCGCGAAGCCGCATCCGTTCTCGGGTTTCACGCTGTCGGTGTGCCAGCTCAGGCCCGAGAGCCGCGGGCATATCGAACTCGGCTCGGCCGATCCGCTTGCGGCGCCGAAAATCTTCGCCAATTATCTCGACGCCGCAGCGGATCGCGAATGCGCCGTGCGCGCCATCAAGTTCGCGCGAAAACTGGCGCAGACGGAGCCGCTGAAAGGGCTCGTCGCCGAGGAGATCAAGCCCGGTCCCGTGGCGCGGAGCGACGAGGACATTCTGGATTTCGCGCGCGCGAACGGCGCGACGATCTTTCACCCCTCCGGCACCTGCCGGATGGGCGACGATCCCGAATCCGTCGTCGATCCGCGCCTGCGCGTGCGCGGCGTGGAAGGGCTGTGGGTCGCCGATTGCTCGGTGATGCCGCGCCTCGTTTCGGGCAACACGAATCTGCCGGCGATCATGATCGGCGAGAGAGCGGCGGAGATGATCCTGGCCGACGCGACCGGCGGCTGACAGCGCCGGACACAACACAGGGACGCTTGGGAGGCGACAATGGCTGAACCTACAAGGGACGATATCCGACGCGTCGTCGCGGCCTCCGTCATCGGGGCGACGATCGAATGGTATGACTTCTTCCTCTATGGCGCGGTCGCCGGCCTCGTCTTCAACAAGCTCTACTTTCCCGCCAACGATCCTTTCATCTCGACGCTGCTCGCCTATACGACCTTCGCGATCGGCTTCGTCGCGCGGCCGCTCGGCGGCCTGATTTTCGGCCATCTCGGCGATCGCATCGGCCGCAAGAGCGTGCTGATCGCAACGCTCCTCATCATGGGCGTCGCGACGGTCGCGATCGGCCTGCTGCCGACCTATCAGCAGATCGGCATGGCGGCGCCGGTGCTGCTCGTTCTGCTACGCATCCTGCAGGGTCTCGGGCTCGGCGGCGAATGGGGCGGCGCGGTGCTGATGGCCTATGAATACGCCGGCGAAAAGGAGCGCGGCTATTATGCGAGCCTGCCGCAGGTCGGTCTCGCCATCGGGCTGTGCCTGTCGTCGGGCGTCGTCGCGCTGCTCGCCGCGCTGCCGGACAAGGATTTTCTCGCCTGGGGCTGGCGCGTCGCCTTCATCGCCTCGATCCTGCTGGTGATCGTCGGCCTCTATATCCGCCTGAAGGTGATCGAGACGCCGGAATTCCGCGCGCTGAAGGAGAAGAACGCGGTCGCGAAAATGCCCTTCGTCGAAATGCTGCGCGACTATCCCGTCAGCATCCTGCTCGGCATGGGCGCGCGCTATATCGACGGCGTGTTCTTCAACGTCTTCGCCGTCTTCTCCATCGCCTATCTGACGCAGATGGCGCCGAGCAAGGTCTCGCGGCCGGTCGCGCTCTGGGCGGTGGCGGCCGCGGCGCTCGTGATGGTCGTCGCGATCCCGATGGCCGGAAAGCTCAGCGACAGGCTGGGGCGGCCGAAAACCTACGCCATCGGCTCCGCGCTTCTGGCGCTGTGCGCCTATCCCGCCTTCTGGCTGATGGCGACCGGCAATCCCGTCCTGATCTTCGCCTCGATGATCGTCGCCTTCGGCGTCATCTATGCGATCTGCTATGGTCCGGAGGCGGCCCTGTTCGCCGACCTCTTCGATCCGCGCGTGCGCTATTCCGGCATTTCCTTCGTGTACCAGTTCTCTGGCATATTCGCGTCCGGCATCACGCCGATCATCGCGACCTACCTGCTGGAGGCGAACGGCAAGCAGCCGTGGTATCTCGTCGGCTATGTCGTGTTCGCGGCGCTGGTCAGCATGGTCAGCGCGATGGCGATCGGCGCGCGCGAGCGCCGGGCGGGCTGATCAGCCCGGCTGCGACCGCGCGGGATCATTCCCCTCCCCCTTGTGGGGAGGGGCTAGGGGAGGGGGTCGCGCAATCTCGCGAGATTAGCGCTCGATCTTGCGGCGAGATTCCGCGACCCCCCACCCCCAGACGAAATCGACGAAGCCGATTTCGTCGACCTCCCCCACAAGGGGGGAGGGAGCCTGCAGACACGTCATGTTTGAACCCTGCGGAGCTTCCGCAGTGAATGAATGAGGACAGACAGATGAAAATGACGACCGAAGAAGCCTTCGTGAAGGTGCTGCAGATGCATGGCATCGAGCACGCCTTCGGCATCATCGGCTCGGCCTTCATGCCGATCTCCGACAAGTTCCCGAAGGCGGGCATCACGTTCTGGGATTGCGCGCACGAGGGCAATGGCGCGCTGATCGCGGACGGCTATACGCGCACGACCGGCAAGATGGCCATGTGCATCGCGCAGAACGGACCGGGCATCACCAATTTCGTGACCTCGATCAAGACCGCCTACTGGAACCACACGCCCATGCTGCTGGTGACGCCGCAGGCCGCCAACAAGACGATCGGGCAGGGCGGCTTCCAGGAAGTCGAGCAGATGGCGATGTTCCGCGACTGCGTCTGCTATCAGGAAGAAGTGCGCGATCCCTCGCGCATCGCGGAGACGCTCAATCGCGTGATCCTCAAGGCGCATCGCCTGTCGGCGCCGGCGCAGATCAACGTGCCGCGCGATTTCTGGACGCAGGTGATCGACATCAACCTGCCGGTTCCGATCGAATTCGAGCGCCCCGCCGGCGGCGCGAAGGCGATCGCGGAAGCGGCGAAGCTGCTGTCGGAAGCTTCCTTCCCCGTCATCCTCTCGGGCGCGGGCGTGGTGATCGGCGAAGCGATTCCCGATTGCGCGGCGCTGGCCGAAAAGCTGTCCGCGCCGGTCTGCTCGGGCTACCAGCACAACGATTCCTTCCCCGGCTCGCATCCGCTGGCCTGCGGACCGCTCGGCTACAACGGCTCGAAGGCGGCGATGGAGCTGATCGCCAGGGCCGACGTGGTGCTGGCGCTCGGCACGCGCCTCAATCCGTTCTCGACGCTGCCGGGCTACGGCATCGACTACTGGCCGAAGGACGCGAAGATCATCCAGGTCGACATCAATCCGGACCGCATCGGCCTGACCAAGCCGGTCGCGGTCGCGATCTGCGGCGATGCAAAGCAGGTCGCGCAGCAGATTCTCGCGCAACTCTCCGCGACGGCCGGCGACAAGGGACGCGACGAGCGCAAGGCGCTGATCCACACGACCAAGTCCGCCTGGCTGCAGCAGCTCTCCGGCATGGATCACGAGGACGACGATCCGGGCACCACCTGGAACGATCGCGCCCGCAAGCGCGACCCCGAGCGCATGTCGCCGCGCCAGGCGTGGCGCGCCATTCAGGCGGGCCTGCCGCGCGACGCGATCATCTCCTCCGACATCGGCAATAATTGCGCGATCGGCAACGCCTATCCGACGTTCGAGAAGGGCCGCAAATATCTCGCGCCCGGCCTGTTCGGTCCGTGCGGCTATGGCTTTCCGTCGATCATCGGCGCCAAGATCGGCAATCCCGATACGCCGGTCGTGGGCTTCGCCGGCGACGGCGCCTTCGGCATTTCCATGAGCGAAATGTCGTCGATCGGCCGCGAGGAATGGCCGGCGATCACGATGGTCGTGTTCCGCAATTATCAATGGGGCGCGGAGAAGCGCAATTCGACGCTGTGGTACGACGACAATTTCGTCGGCACCGAACTCGACCCGCATCTCTCCTATGCGCGCGTGGCGGAAGCCTGCGGGCTGAAGGGCGTCGTGGCGAAGACGCAGGCGCAATTGACGGAGGCGATCGCCAAATCCTGCGAGGATCAGAAGAACGGCGTGACGACCTTCATCGAGGTGATCCTCAACCAGGAACTTGGCGAGCCCTTCCGACGCGATGCGATGAAGAAGCCGGTCGTCGTCGCCGGCGTCTCGCCTGAGGACATGCGGCCGCAGCGACCCGGCCGCTGAGATTCATGCGGTCTCGATGAGTTTCGGATTGATCTTCGAGGCATAGATCGCCGATTCCACGAGAATCGCGACGCCCGTCGCGGCGTCGATCTCGGCCTGCGATCGCCGCAGGCCGCGATGGGCGACATGGGCGGCGACGACCGGCCGCCACCGCTGCGGGACGACGCCCTCGTCGCGCAGGATCTTGCCGGACAGCCTGCCGTCGAAACAGTCGCGCGCAAGCGGCCAGACGCGTTTCAGCAGTCCCGTGCAAGGCAGTTTCGGCCGGGCGCCGGACGGCGAAGGAAAAAAGTCGCCGTCATGTCCGATGATCGTCGTGACATGCGCAAACATGGCGTCGAGGCCGGGCGGCGTCGCGTCTGCGGCCATGGCCGCGCCCGCCGAGAGCGGCCAGAGGCGCAGCGGAGCGTCGCGCGGGGATGCGGGAACCAGCATGTCGTTCAGCGGGTCGCCAAAATAGAACGTATGGCCCGCCCTGGTGGTCGCGATGTGCATCCCGGCCGGCCAGGCGTCGGTCCGCGCGAAAAGCGCGCGCTGGGCGGCGAAGCCTGCGATCGCGCCGGCGGCGGCGAGCAGCGTGGGAGCGTCGATCCGCCCGTCGAACGCGGTTCGCGCGGGCAGGTTCCGGAGGAGATCGCCGAAGGCGAAATTGCAGGCGGCGAAGCGCGCGTCTCCTTCCCATGGGAACTGTGGTTCATACGGCTTCGATTTCAGGCGCTCTTGCATGGGATGCCTCTCGTGCGGGCCTATCCTGCCTCGACGCGGCTCCGGCCGATGTAGCGCAGCGCACAGCGCGCGCAGCCGCCGACGGCCGGCCGGGAGCGGGTCTGCCATGAGCGGGGCAGCCTTCAACTCCGCCCCTCCGGCGCTATAATTTCAATTAATCCCCCCTTTCACCGGGGCCGCGCGCCCCGATTCGCCGCGAGATTGCTGATGAACGCGCCTTTCACCGACCATCAGGAATTTTTGCCGGAATTTTCGATCGGCAAGCCCGTGCGGCGCTCGGAAGACCCGGCGCTGGTGCAGGGCCGGGGCCGCTATTCCGACGACATCGCCATCGAAGGCCAAGTCTATGGCGTGATCGTGCGCAGCCGTCATGCGCACGGGATCATCAAGGCGATCGAGACCGACGATGCGCGCGCCATGCCGGGCGTGCTGGCGATCTATACAGGCGCCGACCTTGCCGCCTACACGCCGGCGCGCAGCCCTTTCCCGCTCAAAAGCGACGACGGCTCGCCGATGCGCGGCAACGGCACGATGTTCTTCGCGACCAACAAGGTCCGCTATGTCGGCGACCCCATCGCGCTCGTCGTCGCTGCGAGCGAGATCGAGGCGCGCGAGGCGGCCGAAGCCGTGATCGTCGACGTCGAGTCGCTGCCCGCGGTCGCCGATGCGCGCGCGGCGGCCGCGCCCGGCGCGCCGCAAGTCTATGGCGATGCGCCCGGCAATATCGCGCTCGACCACACGATCGGCGATATGGCGAAGGTCGAAGCGATCATCGCCGGCGCGAAGCATGTCGCGCGGCTGCGCGTCATCGACAATCGCGTGATGGTCGCTGCGATGGAGCCGCGCGCGGCGCTGTTCGAATATGATTCGGCAAGCGAGCGCTTCACCGCGCATATGCAGTCGCAGGGCGTGTTCGGCATGCGCAACGGACTGGCCGCCGCCATGGGCGTGACGCCGGACAGGATGCATGTGCTGACCGCCCAGGTCGGCGGCTCCTTCGGCATGAAGGGCTCGGTCTTTCCGGAATATATCGCGCTGCTGCACGCCGCGCGTGACCTGCGGCGTCCGGTGAAATTCACGGAGATGCGTTCCGAAAGTTTCGTTAGCGATCATCAGGGCCGCGATCACGATGTCGACGCCGAACTCGCGCTCGATGTGGACGGCAATATTCTCGCGCTGCGGATGACGGGCTACGCCAATCTCGGCGCCTATATGACGCCGTTCGGCGTGCTGATTGGCGCGATCAACATTCATCGCAACGCGCAGAGCGTCTATCGCACGCCGGTCATGGCGACGAACATCAAATGCGTGCTGACGAACACGCCGCCGATCGGCGCCTATCGCGGCGCGGGGCGGCCCGAGGGCAATTACGTCATGGAGCGCATGATCGAGGCGGCCGCGCATGTCAGCGGGATTGATTCGATCACGCTGCGCAAACGCAATCACATCAGGCCGGACGAATTGCCCTATACGACGGGAACCGGCGCGATCTACGACAGCGGCGACTTCACCGCGCTGCTCGAGGCCGCGCTGGAAGCAGCCGACTACGAGGGCTTTGCCGCGCGCAAAGCCGAAAGCCTTTCGCGCGGCAAGTTGCGCGGGATCGGCGTCGGGCAATATCTGGAGATCACCGCGCCGCCGACCAACGAACTCGGCGAGATCGTTTTCGAGGAAGACGGCAGCGTTCTGATGCGCACGGGCACGCTCGATTTCGGACAGGGTCACGCGACGACTTTCGCGCAAGTGCTGGTCAGCAAGCTCGGGCTGCCGTTCGACCGCATCCGTCTCGTGCAGGGCGACAGCGACCAGATCAGGATCGGCGGCGGCACGGGCGGCTCGAAATCCACGATGGCGTCGGGTTCGGCCTTCGTCGAGGCGAGCGAGCAGGTGATCGAGATCGGCAAGCGCGCGGCGTCGTATATCCTGGAAGCGGCGGTCTCCGACATCGAGTTTTCGCGCGGCGCCTTTGCGGTCGCGGGCACGGATCGCTCGATCGGCGTGATCGAACTCGCCAGGCGCCTGCGCGCGGCGACGGACCTGCCCGAGGATTGCCCGAAGTCGCTGGACGTGAGCCACGTCCACAAGGCCTCGCCCTCGGCCTATCCGAACGGCTGTCACGTCGCGGAGGTCGAGGTCGATCCCGAGACCGGCGTGGTGGCCGTCGTGCGCTACACGCTGATGAACGATTTCGGCACGGTAGTGAATCCGATGATCGTGGAAGGGCAGGGCCACGGCGGCGTGATGCAGGCGATCGGCCAGGCGTTGCTCGAGCGGGTGGTGTTCGACGAGGACGGCCAACTCATCACCGGCTCGTTCACCGACTACGCCATGCCGCGCGCGGAGGAGGCGCCGCCCTTCGTCGTCCATAACCGCCCGACGATCACAAAAACCAATCCGCTGGGCGCCAGGGGCTGCGGCGAGGCCGGCTGCGCCGGCGGCCTGCCGTCGGTGATGAACGCGCTGGTGAATGCGCTGAGCGAACGCGGCGTCACGCATGTGAACATGCCCGCCACGCCGGAAGCCGTGTGGCGGCTGGCGAACGATCTGTAGAACTGGACCGCGAGCCTTCAGGCTCGCCTTGGCAAGAGTTGCGAGCCTGAAGGCTCGCGGTCCAGGTTCGCAACTTTGCCCGGTTTTAGTGTAAAAAGCCCGCGATGACCGCCCTTTCCACTCTTTCCGCGCCGGAGACCGCCGCTCCGGCCAAGCCCTCGCTGCTCGGCCTGACGCGCGCGCAGCTTGGCGAACATCTGCGCGCGCTCGATCTCCCCGACCGCGAAATCCGCATGCGCGTCAATCAGTTGTGGAACTGGATCTATTTCCACGGCGTCCGCGACTTCGACGCGATGCTGAACGTGTCCAAGGTTTTGCGGGCGCGGCTGGCGGAGCATTTCACGCTGGCGCGGCCGGAGGTCGTGAGCGAGCAGGTTTCCACCGACGGCACGCGCAAGTGGCTGATCCGCATGCCGCCGGTGGATGCGAAAGATCGGGGCGCCGAAATCGAGTGCGTCTACATTCCCGAGGCCGATCGCGGCACGCTCTGCGTGTCGAGCCAGGTCGGCTGCACGCTCACCTGCACCTTCTGCCACACCGGCACGCAGAAGCTTGTGCGCAACCTGACGACGCAGGAGATCGTCTCCCAACTGGTCGTCGCCCGCGAAAAACTCGGCGATTTTCCGGGGCTGACGCCGCCGACCGACGGGCTCATTCCGTCAGGCGACGGCGTGCGCGCCGTCTCCAACATCGTCTTCATGGGCATGGGCGAGCCGCTCTACAATTTCGACAATGTCTGCGACGCGCTCGGCGTTCTCTCCGATGGGGACGGCCTGTCGCTGTCGAAGCGGCGCATCACGGTGTCGACTTCGGGCGTCACGCCGCAGATCGGTCCATTGGGAGAGCGCACGGGCGCGATGCTGGCAATCTCGCTGCATGCGGTGCGCGACGACCTGCGCGACAAGCTGGTGCCGCTCAACAAGAAATACGACATCGCCGAACTCCTGCAGGCCTGCCGCGACTATCCCGGCGCGTCCAACGCGCGGCGCATCACCTTCGAATATGTGATGCTCAAGGGCGTTAACGACACGGACGCTGATGCGCGCGAACTGGTGCGGCTGCTCAAGGGCATTCCGGCCAAGATCAATCTCATTCCGTTCAACCCGTGGCCCGGCGCGCCCTACGAATGTTCGGACTGGGGGCGCATCGAGAAATTCTCCGACATCGTGTTCAACGCGGGCTACGCCAGCCCGGTGCGCACGCCGCGCGGCCGCGACATTCTAGCGGCTTGCGGGCAGTTGAAAAGCGAGACGGAAAAGCTGCGCGCGCGGGCGCGGCTGGCGGCGGAGTAGATCGGGCCGTCATTGCGAGCCAACGGGTCGCGCGTTGCGCGCCCGATGACAGGCTCCGCGAAGCAATCCATCCACCGCACGATGATTGGTGGATGGATTGCTTCGTCGCCACGCTCCTCGCAATGACGGAGAGCGGCCTCAGCCTTGCCGCATCACGCGGCCGGCGCCGAAGGCCGCCAGCGCCGCCACGGCCGCCGAGATGAAAATGTTCGCGTTCGCGAGCGAGAAGCCGAGGATGCGCAGACTCACCTCGTCGCAGCGCACGACCTTCGTCTGCTGCAATTGCTTCATGAAATCGGCGGCGTTGCCCGCGCCCTGATAGGCGCCGGTGCAATCGGCGGGGCCCGGCCACCATTTGAATTCCACGCCGGAATGATAGGCCGCCAGCACGGCGTTGGCGGCGAAGGCCAGCGCGATCAGCGCGAACAGGAAGCGCGCGCCGCGCGCGTTGAGGGGCGCCGCGAACCAGGCGGCCAGCGCGAGCGGCAGGCCGAGATAATAGGCGTAGCGTTGCTTGAGACAGAGTTCGCAGGGCGCAACTCCCAGCGATTGGGCGATCCACGCGCCGGCCAGTGTGGCTGCGACGATCGCGAAGATCGCCAGCGCGATGGCGCGCGCGTCGAGACGCTGCAGCATCAGCATGCGCCTCCGCCGCCCATTTTCGACACCACCCAGAAGCCGAAGACGATCATGGCGAGGATCAAGATCATGAAGGTGGCGAAATGACGGTCGAGCGCCTTTTTGATCGGGTCGCCGAAGCGGTTGAGGATGCCGGCCAGAATGAAGAAGCGCGCGCCGCGCGTGACGAGCGACAGCGCGATGAACAGGAAGATGTTGTAACCGGCGAAGCCGCTGACGATGGTGACGAGCTTGTAGGGAATCGGCGTCAGGCCTTTGATCAGGATGATCAGCCAGCCGTATTTGTCGTAGCAGGCGCGCAGCACCAGCGCCTTCTCGTCGTAGCCGTAGAAATGGATCAGCCATTTGCCGACGGATTCGTAGAGCACGGAGCCGATAAGATAGCCGAGCACGCCGCCCACGACCGAAGCGATCGTGCACAGGCCCGCGTAATACCAGGCGCGCTTCGGCTGGGCGAGCGACATGGGCACGAGGATGAGATCGGGCGGCAGGGGAAAGAAGGAGCTTTCGGCGAAGGCGATGGCGCCCAGCGCCCAGGTCGCGCGCGGCGAATCGGCAAGCGACAGCGTCCAGTCGTAGAGCTTCTTGAACATCGATGCTCGGCTTCGGGTGCAAAGAGGCGCGACGGCGCCGACGACAGGACGGGACGCGGAGAAAACTGCGCCACGCGGGCGTGGCCGGCCGCGCTCGGGCGATGCGACTCGCCGGCCGGGATAGCATTGGACGCCGGATTAGGCCAGTTGCGGCAGCGCGGTTGACGGGCGCCCGCGCGCAGCTATGATCCGCGCGCTTTCCGGACCCCGGAAACGCCCCTGTGGCGGAATTGGTAGACGCGCTCGACTCAAAATCGAGTTCCGCAAGGAGTGCTGGTTCGATCCCGGCCAGGGGCACCATGAGGCTGTTTCAGAGCCTCTCGCGATTTTCCGAAACTGATTAGAGGGACATTGGCGCCTGGCCGGGTTCGAAACTAAGGTGGATCGTGAAAGGTCCGCTGCGTGGATTCCAGTTTCGATCGTCAGGCCGTCGCCTTAGCGAGCGCCGACAAGCCCGCCGCCGACAGCCGCTCAGGCCTTTCCTCGGAAGAAGCCGCGCGCCGCCTCGCGCAGTTCGGCCCGAACGAGACGGCCTCCGCCGAGGAACATCCGGCGCGCCGCGCGCTGCGCCATTTCTGGTCGCCGGTGCCGTGGATGCTGGAGACGACGATTGCATTGCAGCTTGCCGCTGGCGAGCGGCTGGAAGCCGCGATGGTCGGCGCGCTGCTGCTGGTCAACGTGCTGCTCGGCATCGTTCAGGAAGGCCGCGCCAACGCGACGCTCGCCCTGCTGCGTCAGCGCCTGGCGCCGCGGGCGCGCGTACGGCGCGATGGCGTTTGGGCGGACGCGCCCGGCGCCGCGCTCGTTCCCGGCGACGTCGTGCAGCTTTCGCTCGGCGGGATCGTGCCGGCCGACGTGCGCGTCCTGCAAGGCTCCGTGCTGCTCGATCAATCCATGCTGACGGGCGAATCGGTCGCCGTCGAGCAGGGGGCGGGCGCCGCCGCCTATGCCGGCGCGCTCGTGCGGCGCGGCGAGGCGATCGCGGAAGTTACCGCGACCGGCGCGCGCACCTATTTCGGCCGCGCTGCCGAGCTGGTGAAGGCCGCTGACGTCGAAAGCAGCGAGCAGAAGGCCGTGCTCGGCGTCGTCAAGGCGCTCACCGCCGTCAACCTGGCGATCGTCGTCGCGATGGTCGCCTATGCGCACGCCATCGGCATGAATGTCGCGCAGATCGTCCCGCTCGTTCTGGCGGCGCTCCTGTCCGCCGTGCCGGTCGCCATGCCCGCCGTCTTCACGCTGGCCGCGACGCTCGGCGCGCGGCGGCTGGCGCAGCAGGGCGTGTTGCTCGCCCGCCTGTCGGCCTTGCAGGAAGCGGCGATGATCGACGTGCTCTGCGTCGACAAGACCGGCACGCTCACGGAAAACAGCCTCGGCGTCGGCCGCGTCGTTGCGCTGGAAGGATTGGACGAGGCCGGCCTGCTTGCTCACGCGGCGGCCGCCAGTTCCGCCGACGGACAGGACCCGGTCGACGTCGCCATTCGCGCCGCCGCGGCGAAAGGCGGCGCGCCGGCCTTGCAGACGCGCCGCTTCACGCCCTTCGATCCGACCGCCAAAATGGCGGAGGCGATCGTCGCCGGGCCGGATGGCGCGCCGGTGCGCATCGCCAAGGGCTCGCCGATTGCGATTTCCGCGCTGGCGCCGATGAACGCTGAGGCGCAGGCCGCCGTCGCCCGCCTCAGCTCGGACGGCCAGCGCGTTCTGGCGGTCGCGGCTGGCGGGGTGGAGGCGATGGTCCTGATCGGACTGATCGGGCTCAGCGATCCGCCGCGTCCGGATTCGCGGCCGCTGCTCGACGAATTGCGGAGGCTCGGAATCGCGCCGGTCATGATCACCGGCGACACGGCCGAGACCGCCGGCGCCGTCGCGCACGCCATCGGGCTCGATGGCGCGGTCTGTCCGCCCGGCCGCATGCCCGAGCGCGCGACGCCGCAGGATTACGCGGTCTACGCCGGCGTGTTTCCGGAGGACAAGTTCCGGCTGGTGCGCGCCTTCCAGAGCACGGGCCATGCGGTCGGCATGTGCGGCGACGGCGCCAATGACGCGCCGGCGCTGCGGCAGGCGCAGATGGGCGTCGCCGTCGCCAGCGCCACCGACGTCGCCAAATCCGCAGCCGGCCTCGTGCTGACCGATCCCGGCCTGCGCGGCGTCGTCGCCTGCATCGAGGAAGGCCGCGCCGCGTTCCGGCGCGTGCTGACCTTCACGCTCAGCATGCTCGTCAACAAGGCGGTGACGCTCATCGTCATGGGCGGCGGCCTCGTGATGACCGGCCACGCCGTGCTGACGCCCATGCTGCAGGCGTTGTGGATGCTGACCAGCGACATCGCGATGATGGCGCGCGCCGGCGACCGTGCGAAACCCACGCCCTATCCCAACGCCTGGCGCATTCGCGAACTGACGCTCGCCGCCCTCCCGCTTGGCGCGGTGAAACTCGCCTACGCCATGACGATCCTCGCGCTCGGCTGGTTTCGGCTGAAGATGGATGCGGAGGCGATGCGCAGCCTGACCTTTCTGACGCTCGTTCTGGCGGGCCAGGCGACCAGCCTCGTGCTGCGCGAGCGCGATCACGTCTGGCGCTCGCGCCCCGCGGCGGTGCTGCTTTGGGCGATGGCGACGGCGGCCGCCATCGCGACGAGCTTCGCGCTCGCCGGCTGGTTCATGGCGTCACTGCCGCTCTGGCTCGTTCTGCTGCTCTACGGCGCGACGATCTGCTACGCGCTCGCGCTGGACGCGGTGAAAGTCGCCATGCTGCGGCGCTTGCCGATCGACCGCCGATGACGCGAGCCTCGTCGAGGCGGGACTTCAGGCGTCGCCGGCCTCGTCCGCCGCTCGATCAGGTTGGAAAACGGGAAAGTCGGATCGCCGGCTCGACATGCCTGCGCCGCTCACGCAGTGGCTGACGGCAGGCCGATCCAGCGGCGCGCCGCTTCGGCTTCGCCGGCGGGAAAGGCGCGGAACTCGCCGGGCGACACCATAGCCCAGAGCCGGATCGCCCAGGCCATCCAGTCCGCGCCGCCGACGAGCGCGATGCGGCCGACGTCGGCGCGATGCGTCATTCCGTAGCGGGCGTCGTCCCATACAGCCGCCGGCTCCATGCGCAGCAAGCCGTCCAGCAGGATGAGGGCGTTGAGCTTGCCGTGGCGCGCGAGCATGGCGTCGAGCGCGGGGATGAGAACGGTCTTGTAGTCGGCGTCGGTCAGGAGGCCGCTCGCGCGCAGCGAGATCGTGTCGCTCGTGCTTTCTGGCAGAATTTCGATCATGGGGATCCGGCCTCCTCGACGCCACAGGCGGAATTTCAGCCTGCAATGCGTCGTCAGTTGGGCGTCGGCCGCCAGGCGATCAGCGGCGCAGCGAAGGCGAGCAGCATCGGATAGGGCGCATAGGCCGGATCGACGAAGGCGATGGCGATCGACGCGAGGCCCAGCGCCACCGGGATGAACGAGATCAGCAGCAGCAGCCCGTCGCCGCTTCGGCGCGCGAGGAGCCAGAGCAGCGCATTCAGCGCCGCGAGCAGCGTGATATGCGCGAAATAGACGACGGAAACGGGCGTGCTGGCGCGATGGGCGCCGTAGAGGCCGTTGGTTGCCGGCAGCGCGACGATTCCCATCAGGAAGATGATGTTGAGGGTGACGACGCCACGCGATGCGTATGGCGCGCGCGCAAGCCTGCGATGATGGCTGATCCAGAAGACGCCGGCGATCATGAAGCTGAGGGCGAGCGCGATCAGCGGCCGCTCATAGGCGTCGAGCAGCGCCGACCAGCCCGGCGCGGCGCTGAATGTCACGGCGCGCGGCAGGTCGTAGGCGAGCAGCGTCATCGCGACGCCGAACACCGTATTGCTGAGCTGCTCGAGACGCCGCATCTCGAACAGGTTCGCGTCGTCCGCCATGGTCCCTCTCGTCGAAGGACAGACTAGTTGCGCGCGGCCTTCAGTTCCAGCCGCGCCCCGAGCCGCAGCATCATGCCGTCGGTCGAGATCGAGCAGAGGCGGAAGCCCTTGGCGGCGACTTCCTTCGCGCGCTTGCCGGTCATGCAGAAGGCGCCGGCGACCTTGTTCTTCGCCTTGCAGCGCGCGGCGATATGGTCGAGCGCCTTGTCGACTTCCGGATGGCCGGCGTCGACGACCGCGCCCCTGGTCAGCGCGATCGACAGATCGGAGGGGCCGACGAAGACGCCGTCAATGCCGGGGACGTCGAGAATGCTGTCGAGCGCGTCCAGCGCCTCGCGCGTCTCGATCATGGCGATGGCGAGATGCATGTCGTTGGCGGCGTGGAAATAGGCCTCGCCGTCGAGGCCGGCCAGCGCAAAGGCGCGGTGCGGACCCCAGCTCCGTTCGCCGACGGGCGGAAATTTCACGAAGCCGGCGAACCGCCTGGCGTCCGCCTCGCTGTTGATCATGGGGGCGACGATGGCGGCCGCGCCCGCGTCGAGCAGGCGTGAGGCGGAGGCGAAATCGCCGACGGGAATGCGGGCGATCGCCGGCTTGCCGGCGAGCCCGACGAGGGCGATCACCTGCATCGCGGTGGTCAGGTCGACGGCGCCGTGCTGCATGTCGATCAGCGCGGCGTCGAAATCCTCACGCGCCGTCGCCTCGGCGATGGAGGCGTCGTTCACGCCGCACCACGACATGAAAAGGGTCTCGCCGGCGCGCAGCCGGCGGGCCAAGGGCGCGATCGGCGCGCTTGCAGTCATTCGTTCCTCCCGGGGATTCGTTATTCTGGCATGCTAGTTCGCCGGGCGAGGGCGGAGCAAGGTCAGGCTTGCGCCATCGCGCGCAGGTCTGCGTCGTGACGAACGAATAGCCCGCGCCGCGGCGCCTCGAGCCCGACGACCAGGGCGCGGGCGACGTCGGCGCCGGGGATCGGCCGGTATTTGGTGAGCGGCCCGAGCAGCAGGGGCGAAAGCGCCTGCGCGACCGTTGTCGCAAGCCCTTCGCCGGGGCGGTTCTCGAGCCGCTCGCCGAGGAGAAAACTCGGCCGCGCGATCTCGACGTGATCGTAGCCGGCGGCGCGCGCCGCATCCTCGGCCTCGCCCTTGACGCGCAGGTAGAAATTGGCGGAGCGGGCGGAGGCGCCGACGGCGGAGACGAGACCGAAGGCCTGCGCGCCGCAGGCGATTCCGAGCTGCGCGAAGGCGGCGACATAATCGCGGTCTACCTTCGCGAAGGCGGCTTGCGAGCCGGCGATGCGGATGGTCGTGCCGAGCGCGCAGAGAAACGCCTTCGGCGCCGCGGCTGTCAGCCGGCCGCTCAATGGCGCGAGATCGTCGAAATCGGCGGCGATGGTTTCGAGGCCGTCGCGCGCCGGCAGTTTCGCGGGGTTGCGGGCGAGCGCGATCACGCGCCAGCCGCGTTGCAGGGCGATATCGACGGCGGCCGCGCCGACGAGGCCGGTCGCGCCGGCGATGACAATCAGGTCGCTCATGATCCGCCCTCCCGTGGCATCACGCTGGCGCCGCTCGGCGCGAGCGCCGGCTCGGCGGGCAGCGGCAGCGGCCGACGCGCCGCGCGACGCAGGCCGACGGGGCGGTAAAGCTGCTTGGTCGCCTCCACCACCAGCACGCCCGCGCCCGGCAGCGACAGGCGGGCGCCGATCTTTTCGAGAATGGGGGCGAGCCGCAGCAGGAAGCGGCGCTGGAACGGCGCGGCATACAGCGCCTCGCCCCAATGGATCGGCGAGAACAGCGTCTCGCGCATGAGCTCGCGCAACTGCCCGCGCGAAAACGGCTGGCCGTGGCCGAAGGGCGTCGTGTCGACGCGCGACCACAGGCCGCCGCGATTCGGCGCGATCAGGATCATGCGGCCGCCCGGGGTGAGGATGCGCCAGATCTCGGCCAGCAATTCGCGGCCCTGCTCGCTCGTCTCCAGCGCATGGACCACGAGTACGCGGTCCATGCAGGAATCGGGGAGGGGCAGGGCGGTGGTCTCGACGAGAGCGGAGGCCGAGGGGCCCGATGTCGGCCAGTTCACCACGCCCTGCTCGGCCGGCATGAAGGCGATGACGCGGACCGCCTCGCTCCGGAACTGCTGGAGGTAGGGGGTGGCGTAGCCGAAGCCCATCACCGCCATGCCGCCGCAATTGCTCCAGCGCGCCCTGACCACGTCGTTCAGAAACCGGCGGGTAACCACGCCGAGAGGCGAGGCGTAGAAAGTTCTGAGGTCGACGACGTCGAGGCGCATCGTCTTCTTTTCGCATGTTTTTCGCGCGCCGGGGAGGTTTTCGGGCCGTTTGGGAGCGGCCTCTGTGGCTTGCCGTTAAAGGAAAGCTTACCCGGCGGCCTCACGATGCCGGACGGCCGATTTCCGCGCGGGTGCAGCTTTGGATATTCGCAAAATGGTTCAGCGTCCGCAGCGCGCGGACACGCAGGTCGCGGCCCAGCCGGCGCCGCCGACCGGCCAAGCGAAGCCTGCGCCGTCCGCCAGCGCCGCCGGGCCGGACCCGCGCGCGATTCTCGATTCGATCGGCGAGGTCGTCTACGACTGGGACGTGGTCAGCGATCGCCTGACCTGGGGCCCGAATGCGCTGAGCGTTCTGGGCGTCGCCAGCCTCGACCGGATTTCGAGCGGCCGCGCCTACAGCGAGCTCATCACCTCCGACAGCCTCGCCTCGCGCTACGCCGCCATCACGGGATCGGCGTCGAGCGATTCCGGCGCGGGCGTGCCCTATCGCGCGCGCTACGGCGTCGCGCCCGGCGGGAGCCGCGTGAAGCAGACCGTCTGGCTCGAAGACACCGGCCGCTGGTTCGCCGGCGCGGACGGCAAGGCCGCGCGCGCGCACGGGCTGATCCGGGTCATCACCAGCCACTACGAAGCCGAGCGCGAACTCGAGTTCCGCTCGCGTTTCGACGCGCTGACGAATTGCTACAACCGCGCGCACGTTCTCGAGATCGTGACCCGGCATCTGTCGCGCACGCCCGGCCGGCAGACGCATTTCTGCATCCTGCTGGCGAGCCTGGAGAACCTGTTCGTCCTCAACCGCACCTATGGCTACGACGTCGCGGACGAAGTGATCGCGGGCGTCGCCAGGCGGCTGCGCGGCACGATGCGCGGGCCGGATTCGCTCGGCCGCTACGCCGGCGCGAAGTTTTCGCTGGTGCTCGACAATTGCGACCGCGACCAGATGATGATCGCCGCGCAGCGCTTCCTCAACGAGACCAGCCGCGAGCCGTTCGAGACGACCGCCGGACCGATTCCGATCGCCCTGCGCATCGGCGGCGTCGCCGCCCCGCGCGACGGACGCACCGCCAATCTGCTGTTCCAGCACGCCGAGGAAGCGCTCGATCTGGCGCGGGCGTCGGGCGCGACGCGCCTGATCGCCTACGAGCCTTCGCTCGCGCGCAACGACACGCGCGTGCAGGCCGCGCGCATGGCCGACGATATCGTCGGCGCGCTCAACGACGGCCGCGTGACGCTCGCGTTGCAGCCGATCGTCGATTCGAAGACCCGCCGGCCGGCGTTCAGCGAGGCGCTGATCCGCCTGCGCCAGCCCGACGGCTCGATCGTCTCGCCCGGCGCCATCCTGCCGATCGCGGAAAAGGCCGGCCTCGTGCATCTCCTCGACCAGCGCGCGCTCGAACTCGCGGTCGCAAGGCTGCAGGCCGATCCGGGCCTGACGCTGTCGGTCAACGTCTCCGGCTCGACGATCCACGATCCCGACTGGCCCGAGCGCTTCAAGGCGATGATCGGCCAGAGCCCGGCCATCGCCGCGCGGCTGATCGTGGAGATCACCGAGACCTGCGCCATCGCCGACGTCGAGGCGACGCACGCCGCCATCTCCTGCGCGCGGTCGCTGGGCGTGCGCGTCGCCATGGACGATTTCGGCGCCGGGCACACGTCGTTCCGCAATCTGAGGCGCCTGCCGTTCGATCTCATCAAGATGGACGGCGCCTTCGTGCAGAACCTCGCGCGTTCGCCCGACGACCGGTTCTTCGTCCGCACGCTGATCGACCTCGCCCACCACATGAACCTGCCGATCGTGGCGGAATGGGTGGAGGACGCCGAAACGGCGAAACTGCTGACCGAATGGGGCGTCGAATACATGCAGGGCGTGCATTTCGCCGACGCCCGCATCGTGGAGAACGCCGCGCCATCGGAAGCGGCGGCGGCCTGACGGGCGACGGGCGTTGCGCGACGCCCGTTCTCCCGCGGTCCCGCGATCGGGAAAGACCTAGCTGCGGTCCGTCGACAGGCCGTCGATGCGCTTCTGCAGTTCGCCGACCTGCTTGCGCAATTCGTCCAGCTCCTTGCCCTCGTCGACGCCGGCGCGCGCCGGCGCGCTCGCCGCGCCGGGGACGAAGGGATTGAACATGGAGAGCGCCTGGCGGAACATGGCCATGTTCTTGCGGGCCTGATCGTCCATCGACTGGAACATCTGGCGCGTCGGCTCGGCGAGGGGGCCGCCGAGCGCATTGGTGAACTGGTCGCGGAACTTCTGCTGCTCGCTCGTCAGCCGGTCGAGCGTGAATTCCAGGTAGCTCGGCACGAGCGCCTGCATGCTGTCGCCGTAGAAGCGGATGAGCTGCCGCAGGAAGGCGACAGGCAGCATGGCCTGGCCGACCTTGCCTTCCTGCTCGAAGATGATCTGGGTGAGGACGGAGCGCGTGATGTCCTCGCCGCTCTTGGCGTCGAAGACCTCGAAATCCTCGCCCTTCTTCACCATTTCGGCGAGGTCTTCGAGCGTCACATAGGCCGAGGTGCCGGTGTTGTAGAGACGGCGGTTGGCGTATTTCTTGATGGTAGTCGGCTGCTTTTCGTTGGCCATATCGCCCGCCTGTTCGGCCGCCATATGCGGCTTTTCTCCCCCTGCGCCCGTCTTTGTGCAGTGCGCACAGCCGACGATAGCTCCTTTGCGCGTTCTCGCAAGCGCGAATTTGCGGGCGCCGGCCCGAGCCCGGGAGCTAAGACGAATTGATCGCATCGCGGAAGTATCCGGTCCTTGACCCGGCCATCTTCCGGTTGTTCAAAGAAGGTCCGGGCGGAACGGGAGCCGGCGCGACTCGCGCAAGAATGGCCAACCCGGCCCGAAGGAGGTCTGTATGTCCAAAGACGTAGTGATCGTATCCGCCGCGCGCACGCCGGTCGGCTCATTCAACGGCGCGTTCGGCTCGACGCCGGCGCAGGAACTCGGCGCGATCGCGATCAAGGCGGCGCTGGAGCGCGCCAAGGTTTCCCCGCAAGACGTGGACGAGGTCGTGTTCGGCCAGATCCTCGCGGGCGGCGGCGGCCAGAACCCGGCCCGTCAGGCGGCGATGGCCGCGGGCGTTCCGCAGGACAAGACCGCCTGGGGCCTCAACCAGCTCTGCGGCTCGGGCCTGCGCACTGTCGCGATCGGCATGCAGCAGATTGCCAACGGCGACGCCAATGTGATCGTGGCCGGCGGCATGGAATCCATGTCGATGGCGCCGCACCTGGCATATATGCGCGCCGGCACCAAGATGGGCGACATCAAGTTCATGGACTCGATGCTCAAGGACGGCCTGTTCGACGCTTTCCACGGCTATCACATGGGCGTGACGGCCGAGAACGTCGCCGCGCAATGGCAGATCAGCCGCGAGGAGCAGGACAAGTTCGCCGTCGGCTCGCAGAACAAGGCCGAGGCCGCGCAGAAGGCCGGCAAGTTCAAGGACGAGATC
>DAIRCS010000037.1:0-25073 GCA_036796555.1 Rhodoblastus sp.
TGCAGCAGGCCGTTCTCGAGCTTGGCGCCCGTGGCCTGGACGTGATCGGCGAGCTGGAAGCGGCGCTCGAAGGCGCGCGCGGCGATGCCCTGATAGAGGACTTCGTTCTTGGATTCGCCTTCGACGGCGGCCTTGGACCCACGGATGGTCAGCGTGTTCTCACGCGCCTCGATGGACAGTTCGCTATCGGCGAAGCCGGCGACCGCCACGGTGATGCGATAGGCGTTCTCGCCCGTGCGCTCGATATTGTAGGGCGGATAGGACGTGGGCTCGGAGCCGGCGGCCTGGTCGAGCATCGAGAACAGGCGGTCGAAGCCGACGGTGGAGCGATAGAGGGGGGACAGATCGAATGTACGCATTGGCATATCCTCATTGAGCGACATGATTGAGCGACGCGCGGCGGCTGCGCCGGATAATCCGGCCACGAGGCGCCGGCGGGTCGGGCGCGTCCGATTGGCCCGCGCCGGACCCTGATTTGGGCGCCCGTTTGCGTCCCGCAAGGGGCGAAATCGTAAATTTCCTTGCGAACGGCCCCGGATCGGGCAAGCTGCGCGCAGGCTCGACCAACGGAGCCAGATCGGGAAGAAACCAAAAAAGGAAGGGCCCCCATGGCCGCTCAGCCGACGCCGAAAGGCGCGTGGAAGATCACCGCGCTCCTGTTCCTCTACATGGTCGTGAATTTCGCCGACAAGATCGTGGTCGGCCTCGCCGGCGTGCCGATCATGGAGGAGCTGAAGCTGCACCCCAGCCAGTTCGGCCTGCTCGGCTCGTCCTTCTTCTTCCTGTTCTCGATCTCGGCCATCGTCGTCGGCTTCATCGCCAACCGGGTCGAGGCCCGCTTGGTGCTGGTCGGGCTGGCGCTCGTCTGGGCGCTCGTCCAGTTCCCGATGCTCGGCGAGGTCAGCTTCACCACGCTGATGATCTGCCGCATCGTTCTGGGCGCGGGCGAGGGCCCGGCCTTCTCGGTCGCCGCCCACGCCATCTACAAATGGTTCCCGGACGAAAAGCGCACGCTGCCGACCGCCATCCTCTCGCAGGGGTCGGCCTTCGGCGTCATCATCGCCGTGCCCGCGCTCAACTGGATCATCGTCAACCATTCCTGGCACATGGCCTTCGGGGCCCTGGGCGTCGTCGGCCTGATCTGGGTCGCGCTCTGGCTGATGATGGGCAAGGAAGGCCCGCTCGTCGGCGCGGCCGCCGGCGGCGTCGACGACGGGCGCCGCTATTCCTACTTCTCGCTGCTGACGACGCCGACCTTCATCGGCTCGGTGCTCGCGACCTTCGGCGCCTATTGGGTCCTGTCGGTCGGGCTCACCTGGTTCACGCCCTTCATCGTCAAGGGTCTCGGCTTCGACCAGAAGCAGGCCGGCCTGATCTCGATCCTGCCATGGGTGTTCGGCGCGGTCGTGGTGCTGGTCACCGGCTGGATCTCGCAGCGCATGATGGCCAAGGGCGCCTCCACTCGCGTCGCGCGCGGCATCCTCGGCGCGGCGCCGCTGGTCGTCGGCGGCCTGATCCTCATGGCCATGCCACACATCGAGGGCCGCGGCCTGATGATCGCCGGCCTGGTGATCGGCTCGGGCCTGTGCGGCTCGATCTACGTCGTCTGCCCGCCCATGCTCGGCGAATTCACGCCGACCAGCCAGCGCGGCGCCATCATCGCCATCTACGGCGGCCTCTACACGGTGGCGGGCGTGCTGTCGGCCTTCGTCATGGGCAAGGTGATCGAACAGGCGGCGACCCCGATGGAAGGCTACCTGCACGGCTTCATGATCAACGGCGTGATCATGGTCGTCTCGGGCGTCGTCGGCCTGCTGCTGCTGCGCCCCAACACGGAGCGCGCGCGGCTCGCGGCGAGCGGAACCGCCGTGCAGACGAAGGCGGCGTGACGCCTCCAATCGACGGACATCGGCCCGCCGCCCGGCGGGTCGATTTTTTTCTGGCGCCGCGCTAAGCACGTCGCGCATGGAACTTATCGGCACGCCTGACAATCCGGCGCCGCCCGGCGCGCTGATTTCGGCCGTCGGCGCGGGAGACGGCGCGCTGCTGCGCATCGCGCGCTGGTCGCCGGGGCCGAAGCCGCTCGGCCAGGGATCGCTCAGCCAAGGATCGCTCAGCCAAGGATCGCTCAACCAAGGATCGCTTGGAACAGTCTGCGTCTTCACCGGCCGCGGCGAGTTCATCGAGAAATATTTCGAGACCATCGGCGAGCTGGTCGAGCGCGGCTTTTCCGTCGTCGCCATGGACTGGCGCGGCCAGGGCCTGTCCGCGCGCGAACTGCCCGATCGCGACAAGGGCCATATCGACGATTTCGACATGTTCGAGCGCGATCTCGAGGCTCTGCGCAAGCAGGTGCTGCAATTCCTCTGCCCGCGGCCCTGGTATGCGCTCGCCCATTCCATGGCCGGCGCGGCGCTGCTGTCGCAGGCCTACGCGGGCCGCTCGCCGTTCGAGCGGATCGTGCTGGTCGCGCCGATGATCGAGATCGCCGGCCGGGCGGCGCATCTGTCGACGCGCATCCTCGTCGAGATCGCCGACGCGGTCGGGCTCGGCGCCTCCTATGCGCCGGGCGTCTCGCGCCGCTCGAGCATGAGCGAGCCCTTCGAGGGCAACGACCTGACCTCCGACGCCCGCCGCTACGCGCGCAACGCCGCCATCGTCGAGGCCGCGCCGCAGCTCGCGGTCGCAGGCCCCACCATCGGCTGGATCAACGCGGCGCTGCGCATCACGCGCAAGCTCGCCGACCCCGAGCTTCCGCGCCGCACCGGCACGCCGATCCTGATCGTCGTCGGCGCGGACGACCATGTCGTCTCGATTCCCGCGATCGCCCGTTTCGCCAACCGGCTGAAGGCCGGCCGCATGATCCTTCTGTCGGGCGCGCGGCACGAGGTCCTGCAGGAGACCGACGCGATCCGCGCGCAATTCTGGGCGGCTTTCGACGCCTTCATCCCCGGCGGACGCGAGGAGGCGGCGGCGCTGCGCCGCACGACCGGCCACGAATCCGCGCAACTCATCCTCAACCCGTCGTGGTGGCGCCGCCTGTTCGGCGCCCGCCGCCGCGCCGCCTGATTCAAACCCCGGGACAAAAATGATCGACGCCGTTCTGACCGACCGCAAGGACCTTCGCGTGCTGCTGCTCGAAGGCATCAACGACACCGCCGTCGACCTGTTCGCGGCGGCGGGCTTCGAGAAAGTGGAGCGCCTGACCAGGGCGCTCGACGGCGAGGAGCTGCGCAAGGCGGTCGCCGACGCCCATGTGCTCGGCATCCGCTCGCGCACCCGCATCACGGCGGACGTGCTCGGCTGCGCGCCGGAACTCATGACGATCGGCTGCTTCAGCGTCGGCGTGAACCAGGTCGACATCCCCGCCGCGCGCAAGCGCGGCATTCCGGTCTTCAATGCGCCTTTCTCCAACACGCGCTCGGTCGCCGAACTCGTCATCGGCGAGATCGTCATGCTGATGCGCAACATCTTCCCGAAGTCGAACGGCGCGCATGCGGGCGCCTGGGAAAAGACCGCCGACAATTCCTTCGAGGTGCGCGGCAAGGTTCTCGGCATCGTCGGCTACGGCAATATCGGCAGCCAGCTCGCGGGCCTCGCCGAAGCCATGGGCATGCGCGTCATTTTCTTCGACATGACCGACAAGCTGCGCCGCGGCAACGTCGAGCCGACCGACACGCTCGAGGAACTGCTGGCCGTTTCCGACGTCGTCTCGCTGCATGTGCCCGACACGCCGATGACCCGCAACATGATCCGCGCCGAGCACCTGCGCGCGATGAAGAAGGGCGCCTATCTCATCAACAACGCGCGCGGCCACGTCGTCGACATCGACGCGCTGGCGGAGGCTCTCAAAAGCGGTCATCTGCGCGGCGCGGCGATCGACGTCTTCCCCGTCGAGCCCGGCTCCAACAAGGAGAAATTCGTTTCCCCGCTTCAAGGGCTGCCGAACGTCATCCTCACGCCGCACATCGGCGGCTCCACCGAGGAGGCGCAGGAGCGCATCGGCGCCGAAGTCGCCCGCAAGCTCGCCGATTACGCCGACACGGGAGCGACCTTCGGCGCGGTCGGTTTTCCGCAGGTGCAGCTTCCGCCGCATGTCGGCGGCACGCGCTTCGTGCACATCCACCGCAACACGCCCGGCGTGCTGACGCGCCTCAACCAGATCTTCGCCGGCCGCAACCTCAACATCGCCGCGCAATATCTCCAGACGGACGCCGACATCGGCTATGTCGTGATCGACGCCGACGGCGCCAGCGCCGAACGCGCGCAGGTCTACGAGGAGATGGGCAAGATCGACGGCACGATCAGGACAAGGCTGCTGTAGACGGACAGACGGACCGCGAGCCTTCAGGCTCGCATTCATCGCGTCTTGCCGGACAATGCGAGCCTGAAGGCTCGCGGTCCAGCTACTCTCGTCCCGCTCCGATCGCCCGCACGAGATTGCGGCTGTGCGCGCCGAAATGGCCGATCAATTCGCGGATCGCATCCTCGATCGGCGCGCGCTCTTCCGGCTTGCGGCCGGCGACTTCCGCGATCAGGTCGCCGCTGCCGCCGGACGCGCCGAAGTCGTAAGCAGGATCGGCGACATATTTCGCCGGAAAAGCGGTGAGAAGCGCCGCGTTCAGCCGCTCGCCGTAATCGAAGGATTCCTGCGTCACGACATCGCGCAGATAGAAGTCCGACCATGCGGGATAGAGGCCGTCGCGCGCCTTCGCCTGCACGGCCTCGATCAGCGGACTCCCGCCGCCGGCCGCCGTGTCCCGATAGATCAGCAGCGCCTCGTAGCGTTCGAGCGCCAGATGGCGGTTGGAGGCCAGCACGATCATCGCGTTCTTCGGCCCATGCCAGCCGAGCATGTCCACGGAATTGATCGCGATCATGCGCAGCGTCGAGACGCCCGGCAGCAGGCTCGCGTGATAGGGCTGCGTCAGATCCTGCACGTAATGCATGGCCATGGCGGCGAAGCGCCAGCCCCAATAGGCGTGGTTGGCGCCAAAGGCCAGCCGGGACAGGCCCATGAACTGATGCACGCGCACCATCGGATAGGTGCGCGCGACGAAGGGCGCGGCGCGATAGATGAGCCACGACTGGTGGTAGAAGCCCATGTGGAAGGGCGCCTGCGTATTGAAGTCCAGCGCGGGATTGCCGAACGGCAGCTTGCCCAGCTTGTAGCGTTTGCCCCATTCGGAGGGACTGTCCTCCCAGCAATTGATGTCGATGCCGAAATCTGGCTCGTCGGCGCTGCTGGCGAGCACGAGCAGCGCAGGAACCTTCTCGCCGGGCTCGAGCCGATAGAAGCGCATCATCGAGAAGGCGGGCTCGCGCAGCGTGCTGACTTCGCCGAAGCGCATCGGCCGCGCGACGGGCGGCGCTACGCCCGGCAGCGCCTGCGCGAACAGCGCGAAGCGCGTATCCGCGGCAATGCGCAGCGCTTCGGAAAACGCCCGCTGCCGCGCCGCCGCGTCGCGCGACGCATCGGCCTTGAAGGCGAGTTCGTCGGGACGCGGCGGATAGGTCGGCGCATTCGCGCGCGCCCACACTTCCTGCGCCGCGAGAAGATCGGCGACCGCCTGCTCCTGATCGCGCAGGAAGGCGTCGAGCGGCTCGACGACGACGTCCGGCGCGCCGGCGACCTCCGGCGCATCCTTGAACGCCCAATAGGTGAGAAGCCCGTGATTGCTCCAGCACCACGCGGGCGCCGGCGCGGCGGCGATCAGCAATGCGGCCAGCGCGGCGAACAGGCGGATGCGCCTCACGCCTTCACTTCCACCATCGCCTCGATCTCGACCGCTATGCCGCGCGGCAGCGCCATCATGCCGACGGCCGAGCGCGACGGCCGCCCCGCGTCGCCGAAGACGTCGACGAACAGGTCCGTGCAGCCGTTGATGACTTCCGGCTGCCTGCCGAAGTCCGGCCCGCAACGCACCATGCCGAGCACCTTGACTACCGACGCGACATGATCGAGCGAGCCGAGCGCGGCGCGCATGTTGGCGATGAGCACGAGGCCGCATTGCCGCGCGGCGTTGTAGCCTTCTTCCACCGACAGGTCGGCGCCGACGATTCCGCTGACGAAGGTTCCGTCCGCCTTGTGCGGGCCCACGCCCGACAGCAGCAGCAGATTGCCCGTGCGCTTGAACGCCACGTAATTGCCGGCCGGCTGCGCGGGCGGCGGCAACTTCAATCCGAGTGCGACAATGTTTTGTTCTGCGCTCATCTCATCCTCCGTCGGCCGGAAGATCGGACAAATGCTCGGTCAGGTCCAGCCGGGCGTTAAGCGACGCGCGCGGCGGATCAGAATGCCCGCCGCCGCCAGATGCGCGACGCTCGCGGCGAACATGACGAGGACCATCGCCTGGCTGATCAGGCCTCCGCCGATTCGCAGCATCGCGACCCAAGCCGCGAAGAGAAGGACGCCGGCCCAGAAACACGGGTCGAAGCCGTTCTGCGCGCGGGTCGCGGCAGGCTCGAAGGAGAGCAGGATCGTCGCGGCGAACGGCAGCGCCACGATGCAATCGACGAGGTAATGGTTGCCGAATGTCAACGCGCCGCAGATGGTGAGGACGCCATAGATCGCGTAGAGCGCCGAGACGAGCCTGCGCCATGGCCCCGGATTCTTCTGCGCCACGGCCGCCACGATGAGCATGACGCCCCATGTGGTGTGCAGCGACGGCATGGCGTTGCGCGGCAAGGTTGCAGCCGCCGCGCTCGTCTGCGCCATGATGTCGGCGGCGGCGCGGGAAGGACCGTAGCCTTCGAAATAGACTACGCCGACGGTCGGCGTGATGAAATAAGCGACGAAGCCGAGAAAGGACGAGACCAGCAGGAGCTTCGTCATCCGCCAGTCGCGCGCGTCGCCCGCCATCAGATCGTAGCCGACCATCGCGAGGCTGATGGAAATATAGACGTGAAAGACGACATAGCGCGCCGCCGCGGACGCCATGATCTTCCCGTCGAGCCAGGCGGGAACGCGCACGCCGAAGGCCTCGTCCATCTGCAGCGCGTTTGCGTCCAGCGTTTGCGGAATGATGGCGCTGATCTGGATGCCCCAGCCGGACATGAGCGGCGTAATGACGAGCGCCACGGCGAAACAGGCGATGGCGAGGTCGCGATTGTCACGCCAGGGCAGGCTCTGCCGGAAGCCGATCAGGAATTGGGCGGCGATCGCCGAGGCCGAGGCAAACGCGATCGCGGCCTTCGCATGGAGCTTCGGCTCGATGGCGATCCCCGCCAGCTTCAGGGCCGGGTAGAGCGCCGCCGCCACGAGCAGGATGACTCCTGCGATTGCGAGGACCGGACCACGGCGCGAGCCGGCCGCAGCCACGATGATCAGGCCGGAGGTCAGCAGATACCAGTCGCCGACCACCAGGCCCGACGTCGGGGCGATCAAGAGGCCGAGCCTGATCGCCACTCCGCCCGCCGCCAGGCCGCCGACCGCCAGCGCGAACAGCAGATATTCGAAAGGAAGGGCGCGCTCGCCCGGGCGCGCCGACGACGTGGCGGCGCACTTGTCGGGTTTGTCGCAAGCCGCGGATAAAATGCCCAATCAGCCTCCCCTGCGGCCATTGCGCGATCCGCGACTATCCGGCCCGGGCGTCCTGCGATCAATGCAAACCGCGATTCTGCATTAAGGAAGGTTGAAACGGCCCCTCCGCCTTGCTCGCGCCGCCTCCGCCCGGCTAGGGAGAGAAAGGCAGAAACGGAACCTTGGCATGACCGACAAACCCGTGATCATCGCCGGCGGCGGCATCGGAGGGCTGGCGACCGCGCTGACCCTGCAGCAGATCGGCCTGCCCTGCGTCGTCTACGAGGCCGTGCGCGAGATGCGGCCGCTCGGCGTCGGCATCAATTTGCAGCCGAACGCCGTGCGCGAGCTTTACGATCTCGGCCTCGGCGCGCGCGAGCTCGACCGCGTCGGCGTTCCCGCGAAGGAATGGGCGCTCGTCGGCCTCAACGGCCACGACATCTATTCGGAGCCGCGCGGCATGGACGCCGGCTACAACTGGCCGCAATACGCCGTGCATCGCGGCCTGTTCCACATGCTGCTGCACGACACGTTCGTGACCCGGGCCGGCCGCGATGCGGTGAAGCTCGGCGCGCACGTGACGGGCTATGAAAAGACGGCGGACGGGGTGACCGCGAAGATCGAGCATGCCGACGGTTCGACGAGCGAGGCGAAGGGCGCGCTGCTGATCGGCGCCGACGGCATCCATTCCGCCATTCGCGCGCAGATGCATCCGGACCAGCCGCCGATCCACTGGGGCGGCGCGCTGATGTGGCGCGGCGTGACCATGGCGAAACCGATACGCACCGGCTCGTCCTTCGTCGGCCTCGGCACGCATCGCCATCGCATGGTCGTCTACCCGATCTCGCATCCCGATCCACAGACCGGCCTCGCCATGGTCAACTGGATCGCGGAAATCACGCTCGATCCCGCGCAAGGTTGGGGACAGACGGGCTGGTTCCGGCAGGCGGCGGTCGCCGACTTCATCCATCATTTCGACGGCTGGAACTGGGACTGGATCGACGTGCCCGCGCTGCTGCGCGGCGCGGAGGCGGCTTACGAAAATCCGATGATCGACCGCGATCCCGTCCCGACCTGGCGCGACGGGCCGGTCGCGCTGATGGGCGACGCCGCCCACGCCATGTATCCGACGGGCTCCAACGGCGCGAGCCAGGCGATCATCGACGCCCGCACGCTGGGCGCCTGCATGGTCGAGCACGGCGTGAGCGAACGGGCGCTCGCCGCCTACGACGAAAAGCTCTGCGGCCCGATCTCGCAGGTCATCCTGCGCAATCGCGGCGCGGGGCCCTTCGGCCTGCTCAACATGGTGGACGAGCGCTGCGGCGGCGTGTTCGACAATATCGACGACGTGATTTCGCCGCAGGAGCGCGCCGACTTCATGGCGGGCTACAAGGCCGCCGCCGGCTTCGCCATCGAGACGCTGAACAAGGCGCCGCGCACGATCGCCGAAGGCGCACGGGCGAAGGCACCGCAGCCGGCGTAGAGGCGGCGGGGGCGCGGCCTCGATTGTCATCCCGGCCGCAGCGGAACGGAGAGCCGGGATCCGGACGCCGAATATGCTTGCTCGATCCCGGATCGGCCTTTGGCCGTCCGGGATGACATTGCCGATCGCGCGACGGCCTCACGGCCCCGGCGCGCCCACGCGTATCCGCTGCGAGAAATCCGGCGCGTCGCCGGCCGCCTTCGCGCGCACGGCGATATGCGACAGCCGCTTCACCTCGGCGAGCGGGACGCTCTTCGTCAGCATGTCGTTTTCGGAGAGATACTCCGGCAGGTAGCCGTTGACGATCAGCCGCCAGTCGAGCGGCACGGGCTTGCCCATCGCCTTCACGAGCCCGGCCACCGTCGTCGTGCAATTGGTCGTCAGCGAATTGTAGAATTGCGGCTCTTGCGCCAGCGCGTTCGCATCCTGAACATATTGCAGCAGCAGCGCGCGCATCGTCTGGGGGTAGACGTCGAGCCGGTAGAGCTGCACGTCCTCGTCGCGCACGTTGGACCGCACGCGCACGACGTCGCGCTCGGTCGCGGCCACGATGGCGAGCGGATCGGTCTTGAAGAGATCGGCGAGCGGCGAGAACTCGCCGCCCTTCAACCGCTTCACCTCGACCGACCAGGCGACCTGGTCGCCGCCCTCGAAGCCGAAGCTGACGATGACATGCGCCATCGCCGGCCCGGCCCAGTAGGAGAGGAAAAGGTCGAGCGTGCGCAGTTTCTTCAGATCGTAGGCGCGCGTCGTCCAGCGCTCGGTGAAATCGCTGTCGCTGCGCCAGTCGAAATCGCGGATGTCGGTCAGCGTCAGCAGGTCGCCGTCGAGCTTTCCCGTCGTCTGGCGCGCGACGTCCGGCGCGAAATCCGCGGACGCCGGCGGCGCGATCGTGCTCCACCAGGCGAGCAAGCCGAGGAAGACGGCGCCGAACAAGGCGAGCGGCTTCCACCGTTTGCGGAACAGGAAGAAGAGCGCGCCGCCGAGCGCCAGCAGCGCGACGAGGCCCGCGGCCAGCGCGCGCAACCAGTCAGGCGCCGGCGCGCGATACCAGAGCGCGAGCGAAGCCCACGCGCCGGCCGGCGCCGCGGCGACGGCGACCAACAGCAGCCGGCCGGCGGCGGAAAGCATCTCAGCCCCTCAGCAGCTTCATCGCCTGCTCGTGCGCGCGGGAATCGCCGGCCGCGAGGATCGAGCCGCCCTGGCTGGCGTCGCCGCCCTCCCACGTCGTCACCACGCCGCCCGCGCCCTCGATGATCGGAATGAGAGCGACGATGTCATAGGCGTTCAATCCGTCCTCGATCACGAGATCGACATGGCCGGCGGCGAGCGCGCAATAGGCGTAGCAATCGCCGCCGTAACGCGGAATTTTCGCGAGAGATTCGACGCGCTCGTAGGCCGCGCGTCTCTCGGCGGCGAGCAGCCGCGGCGAGGTCGTCATGACGGTCGCTTCGGCCACGTCCGCGCAGGGGCGCGTGCGCAGCCTGCGTCGCTCCTGCCCGGAACCGCGATGCGCCGGCCCCGTCCAGAACGAGGCCTGTCCGTCCCCGAAGAAGCGCTCGCGCGTGAAGGGCTGGCTCATCATGCCGTAGCACGGCCGGCCATTGTGCTTGAGGCCGATCAGCGTGCCCCACATCGGCAGGCCGGAGATGAAGCTCTTGGTGCCGTCGATCGGATCGAGCACCCAGACGTAGGGCGCATCCACGTTCTTCGAGCCGAATTCCTCGCCGATGAGACCATGGCCGGGGAATTGCGCCTCGATCAGCCGCCGCATGGCGACTTCGGCGGCATGGTCGGCCTCGGTCACGGGGTCGAAGGCGCCCGCGCCCGCCTTGTTCTGGGCGCCGAGCGCGGAGCGAAAGAACGGCAGCGTCGCCTCGCCGGCGGCGTCCGCCAGCCGCGCCACGAAAGCCTCGAAATCGACCGCGTTCATGCCTGCCCTCGTCCCTTGCGCCTGCGCGCCGCCGTGATACCACCAAAACAGGCGTCGCCCATCCCCGATCGGGCGCAACGAAGCGCCACCGGGACGGAAAACGCTGATGTCATCCACTGCGGGCGAAGCCGCGCCCCTGAAACGCGAACGCGCGGCTTCCGGCGGCGCCGTGATCGTCGCCGCGCTGGTCGGCATTTACATGCTGAGCCAGTTCTTCCGCAATGCGCTCGGCGTGCTCGGGCCGGATCTCGCGCGGGCCTTCGACCTCGACGCCGCGCGGCTCGGTTTCCTGTCCTCGATCTTCTTCCTGTCCTTCGCGCTCGCGCAGATCCCGCTGGGCATGGCGATCGACCGCTGGGGCCCGCGCCCGGCCATGCTCGTCACCGCCGCCGTGATGATCGGCTCGACCGTGCTGTTCGCCTTCGCGCGCGACTACGCGGAACTGGCGCTGGCCCGCATGCTCATGGGGTTCGGCTGCTGCTCCTTCCTGATGGCGCCGCTCGCCCTCTACGCCGAACGCTTCCCGCCCGAGAAATTCTCGACCATCGCCGGCGTTCACATCGGCGGCGGCTCGTTCGGCATGCTGGCGGCGACGGCGCCGCTCGCCTGGCTCGCGGACACGGTCGGCTGGCGCAATTCCTTCCTCGTCGCCGCTGCGACCGCCACGGTCATGGCGGCCTGCGTCGTGGCGTTCGCCCGCGAGACGCCGCAGACGCTGGCGCGCCGCCGCGCGCGCTCCGAGACGTTCGCGCAGGCTGTCGCCGGCGTCGTCGCGGCCACGCGCATGCGCGGCTTCTGGCGCATGTTCTTCATCCAGGCGGCGAGCTATTCGGCCTTCGCCTCGATCATCGGCCTGTGGATCGGCCCCTGGCTGTCGCAGGTCTACGGCCTCCCGCTCGAATCGCGCGGCCGCATGACGCTGATCCTCGCCCTCGCGCAGATCGCCGGCCTGTTCTTCTGGGGCGCGTCCGACCGCTGGTTCTCGAGCTACCGGCGCCCGGCGCTCGCCGCCATCCTGCTGGCGCTGGCGACCTTGGCGGCAGGCGCCCTCGTCGCGCTGCCGGCCGCCGCGCTGCCGGTTTTCATGGCGGCCTTCGGCTTTTTCTTCGGCGTCACGCCCGTGCTGACCGCGCAGGGCAAGGCCTTGTTCCCCCGCGAACTGACCGGGCGCGGCATGACGCTCATCAACAGCGGCGTCATCGGCGGCGCCTTCGCGCAGCAGGCCTTCACCGGCTTCGTCATCGAAGCCTTCGGCGCGAAGATGGTCGATGGCCTCCGCGCCTATCCGCCCGAGGCCTTCCGGCTGGTGTTCGGATTGCTGGCCCTCCAGCTCGCGCTCGCCTGCTTCTTCTACATGCGCGCGCCGGACCTGCATCCCGAGCAGGACTGACATGCCGCGGGCTGCGGCAGCGCGCCGCAGCATTGCGACATTCGAATATCTTGATGTTGCGCCTGCGAAGCGGCATAGTCCCGCCATGCCCTCTTTGGGCGTTTCCTCCCAAGACTTGGCCGCTGGCTCGCGCCGGCGGCCTTTTTATTTTGCGGGTCGAAAACGGCCTATTCGGCGGCCGCCCGCCATGCGGCGAGGCTGTCCGCGCAGTCCGAAAGCGCGCGGGCGACCGCCGTCAGATCTTCCGCGAGCCGGGCGAAACGCGGCGACTTGTGGAATGTCGCCTCGTTCATGTAGACGGCGCGATTGATCTCGATCTGCAGCGCATGAACGTGCGAGGCGGGGCGTCCGTAATGTTCGGTGATGAAGCCGCCGGCATAGGGCTTGTTGCGCTGCACGAGATAACCGCGCCGCCGCAGCTCCGCCTCCGCCGCCGCGGTGAGCTCCGGATCGCAGCTCGTGCCGAACCGGTCGCCGAGCACGATGTCGGCTTTCGGCCCGTCCGGCCCCGACACGCCCGCGACATGCGAGGGCATGGAATGGCAGTCGACGAGCACCGCGACGCCGAAATTCTTGAGCGCCCGCTGCGTCAGCCGGCGCAGCGCCGCATGATAGGGCCGGTAGCCCGCCTCGATCCGGTGCAGGGCGTCGGCGACCGGCATGCGGCGGGCGTAAATCTCCTGCGATTCGGCGACCAGCCGCGCGATCGTGCCGAGCCCGGCCGCCACCCGCAGCGAGCGCGTGTTGACGTGGGATGGCAGCTTGCCCTCGAACATGCGCGGATCGAGCTCGAACGGCTCGCGGTTGACGTCGAGATAGGCGCGCGGGAACCGCGCCCGGGCCATGGGCGCGCCGAGCGCGATGGCGCCGGCGAAAAGCTCGTCGACATAGGCGTCTTCCGACCGCCGCAGCGTCGCCGCGTCCAGCCGCGAGGCGGCGAGAAAGCTGCGGGGATAGACCGAGCCCGAATGCGGCGAGGACAGCACCAGCGCGCAGGCCGCGCCGACCGGCTCGACCACCTCGACGGGCGTGCCGAGTTCGGGCTCCAGCGGAGCCGTTTCGCCCTTTTCACCCGAAATGATCGTCCTGACGCCCGCCACGTTCGCTCCGCGCCTGCTTCGCGCGTCTAATCTGCCAGCCGCCGCCGCGCCTGTCCACGCGCGACGGCCGAAGCGAAAGAATCGCGCCGGGCGAGGCGTTTGGCTTGTTTTCGATGTGTGGTTTCACGCGTTTTTTACACAATTTCGGCTCTATGAATCGCACGAGAACGAGGACGCAATGATCGATACGCCCGCCAATCCCCTGAAAATCCTGCTCGCCGAAGACGACAACGACATGCGCCGGTTCCTCGTGAAGGCGCTCCAGAACGCGGGCTACGACGTCATTTCCTTCGACAACGGCCTCTCCGCCTACAATCGCCTGCGCGAAGAGCCCTTCGAACTGCTCCTGACCGACATCGTCATGCCGGAGATGGACGGCATCGAACTCGCCCGCCGCGCGACCGAGCTCGACCCGGACATCAAGGTCATGTTCATCACCGGCTTCGCCGCCGTGGCGCTGAACCCGGACAACAACGCGCCGAAACAGGCGAAGATTCTCTCGAAACCCTTCCACCTGCGCGACCTCGTGAGCGAAGTGCAGCGCCTTCTGGCGGCGTGAGATGAGGACCGCGAGCCTTCAGGCTCGCAGAACCCGAAGCAAGTCTGAAGGCTCGCGGTCCGACTTCCACACCAGCGCGAAAATCCGCCCGACGGCTTGCGCGCTGCGATCCGAGCCAGTATACCCCGGCTCACTTTTGCTGGCCCCGGCCGGCCAAGGGCGCGTAGCTCAGCGGGAGAGCACTACGTTGACATCGTAGGGGTCACAGGTTCAATCCCTGTCGCGCCCACCATTCTGAACAAAGATATGCAAGCGCATGGTCACGTGTCGGCTCGGCGGGGCGGACGCTACGAAGAATGGTCATGTCGCAGCGTCACTTTCGGCGCCGTCATCTCGGCGTATCGCTTCGATCGTTTGGCCACTTGGGAGCATAGGGAGTTATCATTGCAAATATTCTCCTCCGAGCAGGCCTTTGAAAATCTGGACAGCAATCGCTTTGCGGACTGGCCGGCCAGCCGAAGTGAGATCAATCGGCTGGAGCCTCGCTGCCAGCCCGGATTTTCGCCCTCGTTCGAACTGTCGCCGGGCGAAAAGGTTTTCACGATGGGATCGTGCTTCGCGCGTAATGTCGAAAACGCCCTGGCGGCGCAAGGTTTCGACGTTGTAACCAGAAACATTGCCAGAGTCGGGGCCGAATTCGCAGATTTCGGCCCGAACATTCTAAATAACTACGGCGTTCCTTCGATATTCAATGAGCTCGACTGGGCGTTAAATAAACAAAACTACAACGAAAGCGCCAATTTTTTTGAAGTCGCCCCCGATCGGTTCGTCGATATTCACCTCCCGCTCGCAATTCGACCTGCAACCATTGATGTTGTTCGTCGCCGTCGAGCTGCGATTATGGCCGTAACCCGGCAAGTTGCGGACTGTTCTGTAGTGATCATGACGCTGGGGTTGACCGAAGTATGGTTCGACACCCTGACTAGACGCTATCTGAATTACGCGCCCTCGAAAATGCTGTGCGCCAGATATCCGGCACGCTTTGAAGTGCATGTGCTTGATTTCAAAACCGCCTATGATTTTATCAAGTCAATAATTACGATACTTAATAATAATTGTCGGCCTGATCTGAAAATAATACTTACCGTATCGCCGGCCCCTGCCACGAGGACATTTACATCAAATGATATTATCGTCGCGAATTGTTATTCAAAATCTCTTCTTCGCGTTATTTCTGAGGCTATTGCGCTGGAGTACAAGCACGTAGATTATTATCCCAGCTATGAGAGTGTGACGCTAACCGAACGCGCCGCCGCATGGCGCGACGACATGCACCATGTCGAAACGGAACTTGTCCGAATCAACGTCGCGCGCATGGTGGAGGCATATACGTCCAATTCCGCCAAATCCGACGGCGATGTCGACGAAGCATTCCTGCGGGCAAAGGAATATTCTGAAGCGCGAGATCCGATTGCAGCGATACGATGTCTGGAGCCCTTCGCCTCCCGCCTGTCGGACGAGGCGATGCTGCTGTTCTACGCCGAATTATGCTCGCGCGTTGGTCGCCGCGACAAGGCGCTTTCAGTTCTTCGCGCCCTTCCGTCCGAAGCCGGAGGATGGCGGAGAACGCTGTCCGAGGCGCGGATATTGCTGGCGGAAGGCCAATTCGAACAGGCCTTGAGCAAGGTGCTCGGTGTCATAGAGAAGCTTCCCAAGTCGGCTCTTGCCTGGCAGATTCTTGCGGAAATCCGATTTGCAGGTGAAATGTGGGTCGAAGCGACAGTCGCAACGAAACGGTGGGCAGATCTCAATGTGCGAAGTGGAGAGCCACTTCGAATGCTGGCTGAGATTTATCGAAAACAAGGCAAGCTGGCGGAGGCCAAACAGGCGTATGCGAGTGGCGTCGAACGGCAAATCGTATCGTCAAAATTAACGTTGGACTACGCCGAATTCCTTCTGGATCAGGGCGAGCTTGATGAAGCGCGAAGAATTCTGGAGGTCGTCATGCCAGATTCGCGAGCCGCAAGGGAGCGCATCGAAAAGCTTTCGCTTTTCGTGAAATAGCTCGCTCCGTCACGACGAAAGCCCAGAGGCTTGTCTGTCGCCTATCGATCGGCCGCCAGCGTGAATTGATTCTCCCCTCCCGAGGTAGCATTCTAGCTGCATAAGAATCTCGGGAGAGCGCAAAATGGCGGGCGGCAACGGCGTGGACGGACCGAAGGCGAAGCGGAAGCTCCGCTCGCAGCTCTGGTTCGACAATCCCGACAATCCCGGCATGACCGCGCTCTATATCGAGCGCTACCTCAATTTCGGCCTCACCCGCGGCGAGTTGCAATCGGGCAAGCCGATTATCGGCATCGCGCAGACGGGCTCGGACCTTTCGCCCTGCAACCGCCACCATCTGGAGCTGGCCAAGCGCGTGCGGGAAGGCATCGTGGCGGCCGGCGGCATCGCCTTCGAATTTCCGGTCCATCCCATCCAGGAGACCGGCAAGCGCCCGACCGCGACGCTCGACCGCAACCTCGCCTATCTCGGCCTCGTCGAACTGCTCTACGGCTATCCGCTCGACGGCGTCGTGCTGACGACAGGCTGCGACAAGACCACGCCCGCCTGCATCATGGCGGCGGCGACCGTGAACATTCCCGCCATCGTGCTTTCGGGCGGGCCGATGCTCAACGGCTGGTGGCGCGGGCAGCGCGCGGGTTCGGGCACCGTCGCCTGGAAGGCGCGCGAAGAGCATGCCGCCGGCCGCATGACGCAAGACGAATTCATGGACGCGGTCACCTCGTCCGCTCCCTCCGTCGGCCATTGCAACACGATGGGCACGGCCTCGACCATGAACGCGCTGGCGGAAGCGCTCGGCATGAGCCTGCCCGGCTGCGCCGCCATTCCCGCGCCCTATCGCGAGCGCGGCCAGATCGCCTATGAGACGGGCCGGCGCGCGGTCGAGATCGTGTGGGAGGACCTGAAACCCTCCGACATCATCACCCGCAAGGCGCTGGAAAACGTCATCGTCGCCAACAGCGCGATCGGCGGCTCCACCAATGCGCCGATCCACATCAACGCCATCGCCCGCCATGTCGGCGTCGAGCTCGATGTGGAAGACTGGGAGACGGTCGGGCACAAGGTGCCGCTGCTCGTCAACATGCAGCCCGCGGGCTTCTATCTCGGCGAGGAATATTACCGCGCCGGCGGCCTGCCCGCCGTGATGAACGAGCTGATGAAGCGCAAGCTGATCCACGAGGATGCGCTCACCATCAACGGCAGGACGATGGGCGACAATTGCCGCGGCCGCGAGGTGACGGACAATGACGTCATCAAGCCGATCGACAAGCCGATGCTGGAAGACGCCGGCTTTATCATCCTGCACGGCAATCTCTTCGATAGCGCGGTGATGAAGACCTCGGTCATCTCCAAGGAATTCCGCGACCGCTATCTTTCGAACCCCAAGGACCCGGAAGCCTTCGAGGGCCGCGCGATCGTCTTCGACGGGCCGGAGGATTATCACCACCGCATCGACGATCCCGCGCTGAAGATCGACGAGCATTGCCTGCTCTTCATCCGCGGCACGGGCCCTATCGGCTATCCCGGCGGCGCCGAGGTCGTAAACATGCAGCCGCCGGCGGCGCTCATCAAGCGTGGAATCCTCTCGCTGCCCTGCATCGGCGACGGACGCCAGTCCGGCACGTCGGGCTCGCCGTCCATCCTCAACGCCGCGCCGGAAGCCGCCGTCGGCGGCGGCCTCGCCTTGTTGCGCACCAACGACATCGTGCGCATCGACCTGAAGAAGCGCACGGCCAACATCCTGATTTCGGATATCGAACTGGCGCAGCGCCGCGCCGAGCTGCAGCAGCGCGGCGGCTTTCCCTATCCGAAGAGCCAGACGCCCTGGCAGGAAATCCAGCGCTCGATGGTCGCGCAATTCGACGAGGGCATGGTTCTGAAACCCGCGGTCGAGTTCAGGGACGTCGCGCATGTCTCGCCCGTGCCGCGGGACAATCACTGAAGACGACAGCCGTCATGGCCGGGCTTGTCCCGGCCATCCACGCCGTCAAGCGCTGCAAGAGGCTGGAGAACAGTCGTGGATAACAGAGCAGCCCACCCTGATTCGGACTGGCGTGGATGGCCGGGACAAGCCCGGCCATGACGTCCTCCGCCCCCATAGGCCCGCCCGTCGACGCAACGCCGGCGCCGCGTCCGGAACGCCGCGTTTTCGAGGGCGCACATATCCGCCTCGAGCCGCTGACGACAGCCCATGCCCGCGACCTCTACGCCGCGACGCACGGCGCCGACCGTGAAGACATCTGGCGTTATCTTTTCACCGGTCCCTACGCCGACTTCGCGAGTTTCGAAAACTGGTGCGCCGGCGCCGCGCAATCGGCCGATCCCATCGCCTGGGCCGTCGTCGACAAATCCGGCAAGGCGGTCGGCGCGCTGACCCTCATGCGCATCGACCCGCCCAATCGCGTCATCGAGATCGGCGGCATAACCTTCGGAACGCCGCTGCAGCGCACGACCGGCTCGACGGAAGCGATCTTTCTGCTTGCGCGCTACATCTTCGACGAACTCGGCTATCGCCGCTTCGAGTGGAAGTGCAACGATCACAACGCGCCCTCGAAACATGCCGCGCTGCGGCTCGGTTTTTCCTACGAAGGCGTCTTCCGCCAGCACATGATCGTGAAGGGCCGCAACCGCGACACCGCCTGGTTTTCCATGCTCGACAGCGAATGGCCGAAGCGCCGCGCCGCCTTCGAGACCTGGCTCGCGCCCGGCAATTTCGACGCCGACGGCAGGCAGCGCACGAGCCTCGGCGAACTCATGGGCGCAGGCGGCCTCTGATGATCCTGCGGCGCGCGACGGAGGAGGATTGCGGCGCGCTGAGCGCCCTGCAACGCGCGGCCTATGCCGAAAACGCAAAAATCCTCGGCGCGACGCCGATTCCCCTGCAGGCCGATTACGCGCGCATCCTGCGCGACATGGAGGTCTGGCTCGCAGGCGGCCGCGAGAGCCCCGATGGCGCGCTGATCCTCGAGTTCCGCCCGGACGACATGCTGATCTGGAGCGTTTCGACGCATCCCCGCGCGCGCGGAACCGGCGGCGGCCGCGGCCTTCTGGCGCTCGCCGAAAAGCGCGCGCGCGACGAGAAGCGCGCCGTCATCCGCCTCTACACCGCAAGCGTCTACCTGAAAAACATCGACTGGTACGCCCGCCACGGCTTCGTCGAGGAATCGCGCGAGGCCCTGCCCGACCGCGTCATCGTCAACATGATCAGGAAACTGGATTAGGGAGAGAAGAATGGCCGGCAGGTTGAAGGGCAAGGTCGCGTTTCTGACGGCGGCGGGCGCCGGCATCGGCCAGGCGACGGCGCAACGCTTTCTCGAGGAAGGCGCGCATGTGATCGCCACCGATCTCAACGAGGCGTCGCTCGCGCCTTTGAAGGGCGCCGACTGCCGCAAGCTCGACGCGCTCTCCACCGAAGCCGTCAATGCGATGGCGCAGGACATTCAGAAAGGCGTCGGCGGCGTCGACATTCTCTTCAATTGCGCGGGCTACGTGCATCACGGCACGGCGCTGACGACGAGCGACGAGGATTGGGATTTCTCGTTCGATCTCAACGTCAAATCCATGCACCGCACGATCCGCGCCTTCCTGCCCGGCATGATCGCGCGCGGCGGCGGCTCGATTGTCAATATTTCCTCGATCGCCTCGTCCGTGCGCGGTCTGCCGAACCGCTACGTCTACGGCGCGTCGAAGGCGGCCGTCATCGGCCTCACCAAATCGATCGCGGCCGATTTCATCGGCAAGAACATCCGCTGCAACGCCATCGGGCCGGGCACGGTGCAGAGCCCCTCGCTCGACGAGCGCATCAAGGCGCTCGCCGCGGCCAACGACATTTCGGAGCAGGCGGCGCGCGAAAGCTTCGTCGCGCGCCAGCCGCTGGGGCGTCTCGGCACGGCGAAGGAGATCGCCGACATCGCGGTCTATCTCGCGTCCGACGAGGCCGCCTTCACGACCGGGCAGATGTATATGGTCGACGGCGGCATGACGATCTGAGCATTCGATGATGCAACCCGCCTCATCAAGTGTAATTGGCGCCCTCCCTCCCCTTTACGGGGAGGGTGGCGAGCGCCAGCGAGCCGGGTGGGGTGGGAGTGGGGAATTATCCGGCAATCATCGCGTCCGGTCGATCGGACCCCGCCCGCGCGGCTTCGCCGCGCGACCTCCCCATAAAGGGGAGGTAGGGGCGCCCGAGCGCTCAGCGCGACACCAGCTCCACGCGCACGGGCGCGACGCCAGCGCCCTTCATGCCGAGCACGCTCGCGGCGCCCGTGGACACGTCGACGATGCGGCCGCGCACGAAGGGGCCGCGATCGTTGACCGTCACGACGACCGAACGCTTGTTGCGCAGATTGGTCACGCGGATTTTCGAGCCGAACGGCAGCGAGCGATGCGCCGCCGTGAGATGGCCGACATGGCCGCCGCTCGCGGTGCGGCCGCGGCCACCGTAATAGGACGCCTTGCCGGTCCAGGCGGCTTCGGCGCCGCCCGTGGCGAGCATGGTCATGCCAAGAACAATTGCAGTCTTCTTCAACGCGAACTCCTGATGGGTCGGGGGTTCCCAGCCGGGAGCCGCCTGTTGAAGGGCGGATTGGGGCAGAATGGGGCAGGCAACGCCCTATTTTCGTCGAATGGAGGACGCGGGCTACTCGACCCAATAGCCTCATCTCGCACTTGCGTAATCTTTCCAGTGCTTTGGCCTCGGCAAAACAAGACGTGGCGGAATTACAACAGAACTCGAGAAAGAGGGGGAATGCGATGAAAGTGCTCGTCACCGGAGCAGCCGGCATGATCGGCCGCAAGTTCTGCCAGCGGCTCGCCCGCGACGGCGCGATCGGCGGCAAGCCGGTCACGGCCCTGCGCATGGTCGACGTCATAGCGGCCGGCGAATTGCCCGGCGCGCCCTTCATGGTCGTGAGCGAGGCCGCCGACATCGCCGATCGCGCGCTCGCGCCGCGCCTGATGGCGGACCGCCCCGACCTGGTCGTGCATCTGGCCGCGATCGTCTCGGGCGAGGCCGAGGTCGATTTCGACAAGGGCTATGCGGTCAACCTCGACGGCACGCGCTATCTGTTCGACGCGATCCGCGCCGAGAACATCCTGTCGGGCGGGCAATACAAGCCGCGCGTGGTCTTCTCCTCATCCATCGCCGTGTTCGGCGCGCCCTTCCTCGATCCGATCCCCGACGAATTCCACCTGACGCCGCTGACGAGCTACGGCGCGCAGAAGGCGGCGGGCGAATTCCTGCTGGCGGACTTCACCCGCAAGGGGTTCTTCGACGGCGTGGGCCTGCGCTTCCCCACCATCTGCGTGCGGCCCGGCAAGCCAAACGCCGCCGCCTCGGGCTTCTTCTCCAACATCATCCGCGAGCCGCTGGTCGGCCAGAAGGCGATCCTGCCGGTGGCGGAGACGGTTCGGCACACCCACGCCACGCCCCGCGCGGCGGTGAATTTCATCCTGCACGCCGCGACCATCGACGGCGAGAAGATCGGCCCGCGGCGAAATCTCTCCATGCCCGGCGTCTGCGTGACCGTCGGCGAGCAGATCGAAGCGCTGCGGCGCGTCGCGGGCGCGACGGCGGTCTCGCTGATCGAGCGCAGGCCGGACGCGGCGATCATGAAGATCGTCTCCGGCTGGCCCGAGCGTTTCGAGGCGCGCCGCGCCCGCGAACTCGGCTTCGTCGCGGAAACCTCGTTCGACGACATCATCCGCGCGCATATCGCCGACGAGCTCGGCGGGAAGGCGGGCGGATAAGAGAGCGCCCTCTCCCGCTTTGCAAGGCCTCTCCGAAAGCAGGGCGGCTCCCCTCCCCCTTGCGGGGAGGGGTTGGGGGTGGGGGTCGACCGGGTGCGCTCTCGCGAGATTCGCGGCGCGGCTACCCCCACCCTGCCCTCCCCGCAAGGGGGAGGGAAGGCGTCCGAAATAGTCTCCCAACTTTGCAAAGGTCTCGCAAAGCGGGAGATGCTCTCACATCTTCCGGAAACCCAGCTTCTTGCCGCCTTCCTTCGGGTCCTTCTGCCAGGACTGGTCCGATTCGTATTCGAAATTGGCGTGATGGCCCTTGCGCGCGCGCAGCATCAGCTTGCCGCCCGCATAGGACCAGCCGACAGGATCGAACACGACGATGCCGTTGTCGCGGCAGGCCGGCGCGAGCTGCGCCCTGCCGCCGGGCTGCAGCGTCAGCATGCAGCCCGTGTCCTTATTGCCGTCGCGCAGCACGGAATAGCGGCCGGGCATTTCGCTCGCCGGCACGCTCGGTCCGCGCGCCACATTGGCCGGCTGCGTCTCGCGCTGCGCGGGCCTGCGCGGTTCGCTCGCGGCCGTGAGCGCATAGAATTCGCCTTTCGGTCCCTTGGCGCTGAGCTCCCCATTGTCCGGGGCGAAGGCGAGGACCGAGGCGCCGCCCTTGTCGAGCAATTCGATACGATCAGGCGCGGGCAGCTTCCAGCCGGCGACCTTGGCGAGCCCCGGCATCGCATGCCGGCAGCCCGGCGGCATGCCCAGGGCGTGCGCCTCGCCACGGGCCTCCGCCCGTAGCTGGATCGTGCATTCGCGTCCCGCGCCCTGGCTCAGCCGCCAGACGCCGGCGGCGCTCTGCTCGCTCCTGGCGTCCGCGGCCAGGGCCGGCGACGCCGCGAGAATCCCGATCGCCAGCCACGCCCCGGGCGCAGCCCGCCTTGTCAGAAAGTCGGTCAGCCGCGTCATCAAACTCCTCCCTGCGTCGCTGCCTCAGCGCGCGCGCCGCGTGGCCGGCCACGGCGTTTCGGCGACGGGCGTCAATGGCCCGTGGCCGCCGATGAATGATCTCAAATTGTCGACGACGAGCTGCCCCATGGCGTCCCGCGTGTGTTTCGTGCCCGATCCGACATGCGGGAGCAAGACCACGTGCTCCATTTCGATCAGTTCCTTCGGCACATTCGGCTCGTCAGCGTAAACGTCGAGCCCCGCGGTCAGGATCTTGCGGTCGCGCAGGGCCGCGATCAGCGCGTCCTGGTCGCAGACCGAACCGCGCGCGACATTGATGAAGATTCCGTTCGGCCCCAGCGCCTCCAGCACCTCGGCGTTGACCAGATGCTTCGTCTCCGGCCCGCCCGGCGTGATCGCCACGAGAATGTCGCAGGCGCGCGCCATGCCGGCGAGCGTCGGGAAATAGAGATAGGGCGCGTCGTCCTGCGCGCGCCGGCCGTGATAGACGACCTTCAGGCCGAAGGCTTCCGCGCGCCGCGCGATCGTGCGCCCGATGCGGCCCAGTCCGAGAATGCCGAGCGTGCGGCCGCGCAGCGAAGCGGTCAGCGGAAACGGCGCCTTTGGCCAGCGCCCCTCGCGCACGTAGCGGTCCGCCTGCGGCACTTGCCGCACGGCGCTGAGGATGAGACCGAACGTCGTGTCGGCGACTTCCTCGTTGAGCACGTCAGGCGTGTTGGTGACGACAATGCCGTGCTGTCCGGCCCACGCGGCGTCGATATGGTCGTAGCCGACGCCGAACGACGAGACGATCTCGAGCTGCGGAAACCGGCCCATGATGTCGCCGTCGACCTTCGCGTGCCCGCCGCCCGTGGCGATGCCGCGGATGCGCGGCGCGATCTCGGCGAGCGTCTTCTCGCGGTCGGCGGCCTCCCACAATTTGTGCAGCACGGAACAGGCGGCGACGCCCTGCGCCACCAGCGGCGGCATCGGGTTGAACATCAGGGTTTCAAAATCGGACACGAGACCTCCGAACCCGCTCTCGCGCCGCCGTCGGCGAACGGCGCATCTGCATGCTTGCATTTTACTGCGCCGACTGCATCATGCGCGAGCGATCAGGCAGCGGCAAGCAACCGACTGAACCACGATTGCGGAGGCGCGCAAAGACGCCGCAGAGGGAGCAGGGCATGGCGTCTGTCGAAATTCGCGACGTGCGGAAGGCCTATGGATCGACCGCCGTGATTCACGGCGTCAATGTCGACATCGGCGATGGCGAATTCGTGGTGCTGGTCGGCCCGTCGGGCTGCGGCAAGTCCACGCTGCTGCGCATGATCGCGGGCCTCGAGAACATCACCGGCGGGCAGATCCTGATCGGCGGCCGCGTCGTCAACGACGTGCCGCCGAAAGAGCGCGACATCGCCATGGTCTTCCAGAACTACGCGCTCTATCCGCACATGACCGTCTACGACAACATGGGCTTCTCGCTGAAGCTGCGGAAGGCCGACAAGGCCGAGATCGAGCGCCGCGTCTCGCAGGCGGCCGACATTCTGGGCCTGAAGCCGCTGCTCGACCGCTATCCGCGCCAGCTCTCCGGCGGGCAGCGCCAGCGCGTCGCCATGGGCCGCGCCATCGTGCGCGATCCGCAGGTCTTCCTGTTCGACGAGCCGCTGTCGAACCTCGACGCCAAGCTGCGCGTCGCCATGCGCACCGAGATCAAGGAGCTGCACCAGCGCCTCAAGACGACGACCGTCTACGTCACGCACGACCAGATCGAGGCCATGACCATGGCCGACAAGATCGTGGTGATGCACGACGGCATCGTCGAGCAGATCGGCGCGCCGCTCGAACTCTACGATCGCCCCGGCAACATGTTCGTGGCCGGCTTCATCGGCTCGCCGGCGATGAATTTCGTGCGCGGCAAGCTCGGCTCGGAAGGCGGCGTGTCCGTGTTCAAGTCGGATGCGGGGCTCGCCCTGCCGGTCGCCAGGGCGCCGGCGGCCAGCGACGGCAAGCCGGTCGTGCTGGGCGTGCGGCCCGAGCATCTTTCGGCGGCCGGCGACGGCGCGGCCGTCAATGTCGTGGTCGTCGAGCCCATGGGATCGGAGACGCAGGTCGTCGCCAAGGCCGGCGATCAGGAGCTGATCTGCCTGTTCCGCGACCGCGTCATGCCGAACCCCGGCGAAACGATCCGGATCGCCTGCGATCCCAAACTCGTCCACCTGTTCGACCCGGACAGCGGCAAGACGCTCGCGGCCTGAGCGGGCGCGCGCCAATCATCAAAACGGAGGGAACGATATGAGCCTGATTACGCGTCGCTCGATTCTCCAGGGCGCAGCCGCCGCCGGCATGGCCGGCGGAACCCTGCTCGACATGGCCCGCGCCTTCGCGCAGGAAAGCCCGTGGA
>DAIRCS010000038.1:0-24623 GCA_036796555.1 Rhodoblastus sp.
CCCTTGGCCTTCATCGCGTCCGAATAGGCGAAGCCCGCGATATGCGCCTTGGGCGGGCCGACCACGCCGTAGAGCGGCGGTCCGACCTTGGCCGCGCCGCCCTTCGAGAAATCGTGACAGGCGGTGCAGGGCTTGGCGAGCGCCTGGCCCTTCTTCGGATCGGCCTTGGCGAGCAGGACCGGGAACGGCTCCGCCGGCGCCGCCGCGGCGGCGGCCGCGCCGTGACCCTCGGCGGAGGCGCCGGGCAGGTCGTAGCCCGGCTTCGTCATCGCGTCGGGCGCGTAGAGCACGTTCGAGAACATTCCGAGCGCCATCACGCCCAGCAGCGAGCCCAACAGGGCGCCGGCCATCTTGTTGATTTCCATGTTCATATTTGCGGCGCTCCGATCCGTGGCGCTGACAATTCTTCTCCGCCCGCGCGTTTGCGCGCAACGGTCCGCAAGCTGATTACCCGTTTTGCCCGCGCCTTGGCAACAGCCTATAACCTGCCGCTTTCATCGACTTTCCACCATCCCCATGTCGCGTCCGATCATCCTCATTCCCGCACGGCTCGCCTCGCAGCGCCTGCCGGGCAAGGCGCTCGCCGACATCGCCGGCAAACCGATGATCGTCCGTGTCTGGGAGCGGGCTACGGCGGCGGGCGTCGGGCCCGTGGTGGTGGCGACCGACGCGCGCGAGATCGCCGAGGCCGTGGCGGCGGCCGGCGGCCGCGCGGCGATGACCGGCGCGGGCCACGCCTCCGGATCCGACCGGATCGCCGAGGCCGTCGCGGCGATCGACCCCGCGGGCGCGCACGATATCGTCGTCAACGTGCAGGGCGACGAGCCGCTGGTCGAGCCCGCGGCGATCCGGGCGGCCGTGTCGGTCATGGAGGAGCCGGCGGTCGACATCGGCACGCTCGGCGTCCTCGCCGACCCCGCCGACCGCGACGATCCCAACGCCGTGAAAATCGCCGGCGCGGCGATCGCGCCGGGACGGCTGCGCGCCCTTTATTTCTCGCGCGCCCCCATTCCATGGGGCGCGGGAGCGGCCATTCGTCACATAGGGCTCTACGTCTATCGACGCGCCGCGCTCGCCCGCTTTGTCGCCCTGCCGCCCTCCCCGCTCGAACAGCGCGAGCGGCTGGAGCAATTGCGCGCGCTGGAGGCCGGCATGCGGATCGATCTGGCTCTGGTCGACAGGGCCGCGCGCGGTGTAGACACGCCCGCCGACCTCGCGCGGGCGCGCGCGATCTTCGCCGGAGAGAGCTGAGCCAGGAATGAGCAAGAAAAAGATCGCCTATCAGGGAGAGCCCGGCGCCAACTCGCATATCGCCTGCGCCGACGTATTCCCGGACATGGAGCCCCTGCCCTGCGCGACCTTCGAGGATGCGCTGGCCGCCGTCTCCGACGGCGTCGCGGCGCTCGGCATGATCCCGATCGAGAACTCGCTCGCCGGGCGCGTGGCCGATATCCACCAGTTTCTCCCGACCGCGGGCCTGCACATCGTCGGCGAATATTTCCTGCCGATCCGGTTTCAGCTTATGGCGATCAGGGGCGCGAAGATCGGCGAGCTGACCGACGTCTACAGCCACATCCACGCGCTCGGCCAGTGCCGCCGGATCATCCGGCAATATGGCCTGAAGGGGCATGTCTTCGGCGACACGGCGGGCGCCGCGCGACAGATCGCGGAATGGCGGAATCCTGCGCGCGCCGCGCTGGCGCCGGAAATGGCGGCCTCGATCTACGACCTCGACATACTCGCCGAAAACGTCGAGGACGCCGCCCACAACACGACGCGCTTCGTCATCCTCTCGAAGCAGCGTGACTGGTGCGCGCCGCAGAACGGACCCACCGTCACCTCCTTCGTGTTTCGTGTGCGAAACGTGCCTGCCGCGCTCTACAAGGCGCTCGGCGGCTTCGCCACCAACGGCGTGAACATGACCAAGCTCGAGAGCTACATGCTGGAGGGCGAGTTCACGGCGACGCAGTTTCTGGCCGACGTCGACGGCCATCCCGACGACCGGCCGCTGAAGCTGGCGCTGGAGGAGCTGGAATTCTTCTCCAAGGAAGTGCGCATCCTCGGCGTCTATCCAGCTCACCCGTTCCGCATCGAGGCGCAGAAGAAGGCGGGTTAGCCTCCAGCCGCCCTTTGCCCGTCGTCCGCGAACTGCGCCTCCACCAGCGCGCGATAGGCGGGTTCTCGCGCGAGCAATTCGGCGTGGCTTCCTTTCGCCACCAGCCGACCCTTGTCGATCAAACAGATTGAATCCGCTGACAGGATCGTCTGCAGGCGATGCGCGATGACGATGGTCGTGCGACCCGAGCGCAATTCGTCGAGCGCCTTGCGCACCTCGCGCTCGCTTTCGGAATCGAGCGCGGCGGTGGGTTCGTCCAGCACGAGGATCGGCGCGTCCTTCAGCATGGCGCGGGCGATGGCGATGCGCTGCTTCTGGCCGCCCGACAGGTTCTGGCCGAGTTCGCCGACATCCGTGTCGTAGCCGTCGCGAAAGGCGCGAATGAAGTCGTCCGCATTGGCGCGACGGGCGGCGAGCGCAATCTCCTCCTGCATCGCGCCGATACGGCCGAGGGCGATATTGTCGCGGATCGTGCCGCGAAACAGGAACACGTCCTGCGGCACATAGGCGATGTTTTCGCGCAGCGAGCGCAGTTCGACGCCGGCGATGTCCTGCGCATCGATGAAGATGGCGCCGGCCTGCGGCTTGTAGAAGCGCAGCAGCAGCGCGACGATGGTCGACTTGCCGGCGCCGGAGACGCCCACGAGCGCGGTCGTCTCGCCGGGCTCGACGGCGAGACTCAGGTCGTCGAGCGCACGTTCGCCCGCGCGATAGGAGAAGGCGACGTCCATGTATTCGATGCGCCCCGCGCTCACGCGCAGCGCCGGTTGCCCGGAGCGCCGCGCCTCGGTCGCGGGCGTGTCGAGAATCTCGTAGATCATGCGCGCCTGATCGAGGCCCGCCTGCATTTCCAGATGCACGCGCGCGAGGCGCTTGCCCGGCTCGTAGGCCATGAGCATGGCGACGACGAAGGAGAAGAAGGCGCCGGCGTCCGCGCTCGCCACCGTCACGCGCCAGGCGCCATAGAACAGGATAATGGCGATGGCGATTCCGGCGATGAAATCGGCGATCGGGCTCGCCAGCGCCATGCGCACCGCGGCGCGGTCGGCGGCGCGCGCGACCTCCTCGACCGACGCGCCCATGCGCGCGCGCATCTCGTCCTCGAGATTGAAGGCCTTGACGACGCCGATGCCTTGCAAGGTCTCCTGCAAGGTCTGCATGACGCGCGCCGAGCCGTCGAACGACCGTCGCGACAGCTTTCGCACGGCCGATACGAGCCGGGAGAGACCGAAGCCTGCGAGCGGCATCGCCGCCACCGCAATCAGCGCCAGCGCGGTGTCCTGCACGAACATCACGACGACGAGGCAGAACAGCGTCGCGGCGTCCCGCCCGACGGAGGTCGTCATCACCTGCAGCGTGTCGCGCACGCCGGAGGCCGCGATCGTGACGCGCGCCAGCATGTCGGAGGAATGAGTTTCGCGGAGAAAGGCGACGTCCTGGTCGAGCAGGCGGTCGAACAGGCGCAATTGCAGGCCGGCGACGATCCGCGCCCCGGTGCGCGCCAGCAGCACCTGCGAAAAATAGGAGGCGAGGCCGCGGAGCGCGAAAAGACCCGCCACGGCGAAGGACAGGACGCGCATGGCGCGCAGGCCCTCGGGCTCGACCATCTGGTTGAGCACGGGCTTGAGCAGATAGGCGACGAGCGCGGTGGCCGCGGACCCCACGCACATGAAGACGAGCGCGGCGAAATAGGCGACGCCGTAGCGCCGGCCATGATCCATCAGGAGCCGGCGAAGGATGGCAAAACTACTCGCCGGCCGCGTATCGGCCCGTTCGGACAACCCGCCAGCTCCGCTTGCTTGCGGCGTAGCCCTAGGACGCGAAGGGGGCGGGAACAAGGGCGAAATCGACTGCGAACCGCAATCGGGGTCGAGGCGTTGTTCGCCTGCATCAGGCGGCGGCTCAGCCCTCCAGCTCCTCGCGCAGCATTTCGAGTTCCAGCCAGCGGTCCTCGGCCGCCGCCAGATCCGCGTCGATCCGGGTCAGCGCGGCGGATGCCTGCTCGAACTTCTTCGGCTCGCGCGAAAAGAGGTCGGGATCGGCGAGAATCGCCTGCGCCTTGTCGCGCTGCGCGCGCAACCTCTCCATTTCGGCGGGCAGGTTCTCCAGCGCGTGCTTCTCGTTGAAGCTGAGCTTGCGCTTCTGCTTCGGCGCGCCGGGACCGCCAGCCTCCGGCTGGCCGCCGGCCGGAAGCCGACGCTCCCGGCTGGGCTTTTCCACCATCCGCGCGCCGACGCCGACGCCGCGCTGCGCGACCATGTCCGAATAGCCGCCGGCATATTCGATCCATTTGCCCTCGCCTTCGGCCACCAGCACCGAGGTCGCGACGCGATCGAGAAAGTCGCGGTCGTGGCTGACGACGAGAACCGTGCCGGGATAGTCGGCCAGCATTTCCTCGACGAGATCGAGCGTCTCCAGATCGAGATCGTTGGTCGGCTCGTCGAGCACGAGGAAATTCGATGGCAGCGCCAGCGCGCGGGCGAGCATGAGGCGCGCGCGCTCGCCACCGGAAAGGCGCGAGACCGGCGTGCGCGCCTGCTCCGGCTTGAAGAGAAAGTCCTGCATGTAGCCGACGACATGCTTCTTCCTGCCCGCGATCTCCACCCAGTCGCCGCCGCCGCCGGTGAGGAAATTCGCGACGGTGTCGGCGGGATCGAGCGCGGCGCGGGACTGGTCGAGCGCGGCCATCTCGACATTGGCGCCGAGTCGGACCCTTCCCGCATCGGGCGCCAGCTCGCCGGTCAGCAGATTGACCAGCGTGGTCTTGCCCGCGCCATTGGCGCCGACGAGGCCGAGACGATCGCCGCGCAACACGCGCAGCGACAGGTTTTTCACGATCGGCCGCTCGCCGAAACTCTTCGACAGGCCTTCGGCGTCGATCACGAGCTTGCCGGAGAGCTGGGCCTCGCTGACCTGCAATTGCACCGAGCCCTCGGCGCGGCGCGCCTCGCGCTTCGTCTTCCGCAGCTCGCCGAGTTCGGCCATGCGGCGCATGTTGCGCTTGCGCCGGCCAGACACGCCGTAGCGCACCCAATGTTCTTCCGCGACGATCTTGCGGTCGAGCTTGTGGGCCGCCGCCTCCTCCTCTTCGAGAACCTTGTCGCGCCAGGCCTCGAATTCGCCAAAACCGCGATCGAGGCGACGCGTGACGCCGCGATCCAGCCAGACGGTGGCGCGCGTGAGATCCTGCAGGAAGCGACGGTCATGGCTGATGAGCACGAGCGCGCCGCGCACGCTGGCCAGTTCCTCCTCCAGCCATTCGATGGCGGGCAGGTCGAGATGGTTTGTGGGCTCGTCCAGCAGCAGGATGTCGGGATCCGGCGCGAGCGTGCGGGCGAGCGCGGCGCGGCGCGCCTCGCCGCCTGAAAGTTTCGCCGGGTCTTCCGCGCCGGTCAGGCCGAGCCGTTCCAGCAGGTAGCGGGCGCGGTGCGGATCGTCGGTCGGGCCGAGGCCGGCCTCCGCATAGGCAAGCGTCGTGGCGAAGCCGGAAAAATCCGGCTCCTGCGGCAGGTAGCGGATGCTCGCGCCCGGCTGGAAGAAACGCGTTCCGCCGTCCGCTTCCAGGAGACCGGCGGCGATCTTCAGCAGCGTGGATTTGCCCGAGCCGTTGCGGCCGACGAGGCAGAGCCGGTCGCCGGGCTCGACCGCAAGTTCGGCGCCGGCGAGCAGCGGCGCGCCGCCGAGCGTGAGCGATGTATTCTGGAGGTGGAGAAGCGGCGGCATGAGGGGCGAATAGCGAATGACGAGTAGCGAATAGGGGGCGCGTCGCTACTCCCTATTCGCTATTTCGCCATTTCGCTACTCGCTACTTGTGCGCGCCGTCTTCCAGCGCCGGATCATGGCCGAGCGCGAGCGTCAGCAGGCCGGCCGCGATCATGAATCCGCCGATGACCGCGATCGACAGCGCATTGGCGCCCGCCTGATCCGCGACGATCTTCATCGCCAGCGCATTGTCCTTGATCCAGCCGACGAGATAGGGCCCGACGAAGCCGCCGACATTGCCGATGGCGTTGATGAGCGCGATGCCGCCCGCCGCCGCCGTGCCGGTCAAAAGCGCGGTCGGCAGCGTCCAGAAGGTCGGCAGCGCGGCGAAGGTGCCAACGGAGCCGAGCGTGAGCGCGATCATCGCGAGGAGCGGCGACGACAGGTAGGAGCCGACGATCAGTCCTATGCCGCCGAGGAAGGCCGGCAGGGCGACGTGCCACGTCCGTTCGCGCGTCGCGTCCGAATGCTGCGTCCAGGGCACCATGACGAGCGCCCCGGCGACGAAGGGAATGGCGACGACCCAGCCGGTCTGCGCAATGGTGAGACCAAAGGCCTTGACGATCTGTGGCGCCCAGAAGCCGAAGCCGTAGAGGCCGGTGACGATGCCGAAATAGACGAGCGCGAGCCCGATCACGCGCGGATGCGCCAGGGCCTCGCCGAGCGAGAACTTGCGGACGGCCTCGCGGCTCTCGCGCTCGGCGGCGAGATGGGCGATCACCGCCTGCCTCTCCTCCGCCGTCAGCCATTTGGCGTCGGCCGGGCCGTCGTCGAGATAGGCGAGGACCACGAAGCCCATGATCACCGCGGGCAGCGCCTCGATGATGAAGAGCCATTGCCAGGAAGCGAGGCCGCCGACGCCCGTGAAGGAGCCGAGAATCCAGCTCGAGACCGGCGCGCCGATGGCCGAGGACAGGGGCACCGCCACCATGAACATGCCGACGACCTTTGCCCGCTCGGCCGCCGTATACCAGTAGGTGAGATAAAGGATGATGCCGGGGAAGAAGCCCGCCTCAGCAAGGCCCAGCAGGAAGCGGACGAAGTAGAAGCTCGTCTCGCCCTTCACCAGCGCCATGGCGGCCGAGATCAGGCCCCAGGTGATCATGATGCGCGCGATCCAGATGCGCGCGCCGACCTTTTCGAGCAGCAGGTTGGACGGCACCTCGAACAGGAAATAGCCGAGGAAGAAGATGCCGGCGCCGAGGCCGAAGACCTCGGCGGACAGGGCCAGATCCTGGCGGAAGGTGAGCGCGGCGAACCCCAGGTTCACGCGGTCGAGATAGGAAATGAAATAGCAGACGATCAGAAAGGGAATGAGCCTGCGCGCGATCTTGCGCGAGGTTTCAGCGCGCAGCGCGCCGGCTGCGGTTTGGTCGACCATCGTTTCCTCCACATGTTCTTGTCGCGCGCCGATCGAGGGGAGAGGATCACGCGAAATTGAGCGGCGCAAGATCGATCTTGAAGCGTCAGGCCCGCGCTTTGAGCGTAGATAGCCAGGTGACCTCGACCGCATCGACCCTTGCGCCGCTGGCGCTCTGGCGCGACCGCACCGGCGCGTTTTCGTGGCTGCGCGCCGCGGCGCTGGCCGTCGCGGTCGCGCCTGCGCTGCCGCTCGTGTGGCGGATCGCGACGGCCGACCTCGGGCCGCGGCCCCTGACCGAGGTCTCGCACGTGACGGGCCTGTGGGCGATCCGGCTGCTGGCCGTCACGCTCGCCGTCACGCCGGTCCTCGAATTGATGCGTCAGCCGCGCCTCGTCGCCGCGCGGCGCATTCTCGGCGTCTCGGTCTTCGTCTGGATGGCCGCGCATTTCGTCGTCTTCGTCGCCGACAAGTCGTTCAACCCGATCGTCGTGGCGCACGAACTGATCGCGCGCGTCTACCTGCTGATCGGGACGGTTGCGCTCATCATGCTCGCCGCGCTGGCGGCGACCTCGACCGACGCCGCCGTGCGCCGGCTCGGCGCGCAGCGCTGGAAGAGGCTGCACCGGCTCGTCTACGCCATCACGCTGCTCGGCCTCGTGCATTTCTTCATGCAGTCGAAGCTCGACGTGACGGAGCCGACAGCCATGGCCGGCATATTCGCGCTGCTTGGCCTGCTGCGCCTGCCGCGCCGCTTCGGCCGCGCGCTGACGCCGGCGCTCGCGCTGGCGCTCGCCGCGACGACGGCGGCGCTCGTCGCGATCGTCGAGGCGGGCTATTATGCGCTCGCCATGGGCGCGCCGTTCGACGCGCTGATCGCGGCGGACTTCAGCCTCGATCTGGGCGTGCGACCGTGCTGGGCGCCGATGATCGTGGGCGTCGCGTTTGCGGTCGTCGGATTGGCCAGCCGTCTCGACATGCGGCGGCGGAACGCGGCGCGTCCATCAGTGCGGAGGGCGTAGTCGCGCTGACGCGGGGCGTCTTGCGGCGCAGCGCGCATAGGCACGGCTTCAGGCCTTCAGGACATCCGCATTGAGCACGCGGATCGGCGCGCCGGAGAGGTAAGCGCGGATATTCTCGACCGTGTCGCCATACCAGACCGTGTAGACATCCCGCGTCACGAAGCCCTGATGCGGCGAGAGCACGACATTGTCGAGGCTGCGCAGCGGATGATCCCGAGGCAACGGCTCGACGTCGTAGACGTCGAGCGCGGCGCAGGCGATCCTGCGCGCTTTCATCGCTTCGATCATCGCCGCTTCGTCGATCAGCGGGCCCCGCGAGGTGTTCACGAGAACGGCGTGCTTCTGCATCTGCGAAAATTCGCGCGCGCCGACGACGTGCCGCGAGCGCTCGCCGAGCACCAGATGCAGCGTGACGACGTCGCTGGCGCGAAACAGGGTCTCCTTGTCGACCAGCGTCGCGCCGCTGGCGGCGGCCGTTTCGGCCGTCATGTTAGGGCTCCAGGCGACGATCTCCATGCCGAGCGCGCCGGCGACAGTCGCAACGCGCGCGCCGATACGGCCGAGACCGACCACGCCGAGGCGCCGCCCGTGCAGCGTCATGCCGAGGCCCGACTGCCAGCCGCCGGCCCGCATGTCGCGATCCTCGCGCGCGACATTGCGCGCCCCCGCGAGGATCAGCGCGACGCAGAGTTCGACCGTCGCCGGCACGGACGCCCCGGCGGTCGTATGCGAAACGATCACGCCATGCTTCGTCGCGGCCGCCTGATCGAGCAGGCGCTGGTGCAGACCGGTGACGCAGAGCAGTTTCAGCTTCGGCAGACGCGCGAACAGGCTCGCCGGCCATTCCATGCGTTCGCGCATCGTGCTGACGATGTCAAAGCCGCCGAGCTTGTCGACGATCTCGTCCTCACTGGCGAAGGGTTTGTCGAAAACGGTAAATTCGGCGTCGGGGATGCCTTTCCAGTCGGCAAGCGAGAGCGCGATGTTCTGGTAATCGTCGACGATGGCGATGCGGGTCATTCAGGAGGCGTCTCCGATCGGATATTGCGCCTTCCACGTCTCGCCGTCCGAATCGCGCGCTTCTACGGTCAGCGTCTTTGCGCCGTTCGGCAAGTAGGTGAAGCGGAAATTCGGATCTTCGGACATGGAAATGCCGCCGGTCATCTCGAAAATCAGATCCTCGCCCTGCCTGACCGCGAGATGTTCGATGTAGCGCGCCGGAATGTAGCGGCCCGTGGAATGATCCATCTGCATGCCGGAATAATTGGGATGGCGGATCGTGAGCTGCGCCTCGCGCCGTCGCACGTTTGCGACATCGCCCGCGAGAATGTCGCGAAAGGTCATGTCGCCCATGCTGGCGGCGATCTCGTCGCGGTTCCTGGCGGAGATGGCGGAACAGCCGTCCGCCGCGAGCACGAAACGCTTGATGTCGTGCAGCGAGCCGTCGAGACGTTCGGCGACGAGATGGACGTCGGTGAAATTGTTGATGCGCACGCGGGTCGAGATCATCGTCAGGCCGGATTGCGGCCCGATCGAGAAGGTAGCGGCGACCGGCGCCGGGTTCTGGTCGATCACCAGCGTCAGCTTGCGGATGGTCGCGGCGGGCTTCTCGAGGTCGACCGTCACCGGCACGAGCGAGGAATCGTAATATTGCACGGGCATGCGCAACGCGACGACGTCGCGGCTCTCGACCAGCGGCGCGCCCTTGAAGATTTCCTGCGCGAGGCTTTTCCAGACTTCCGGCGGCTCCGAGGAATTGGCGGGCGCGCGCGCGGGCGAAAGTTCGGCTTGCGCATGCGCGGCGGGGGCGCCGAGCGAGAGACCGGCGATGACGACGAGAAGCGCGGCAGGAGCCCGGTGCGGCATGGTCGTTTCCTTCCCATTCCGCCTGCGCCGGCGGTTTCACGGGAGCCTAGTGAAGCGCCGGCCGGCCGCCAAGGCGGACCTTGGGAGGAGACGCAAGGCGCTGGCTCCATTGCGAGCACGCCTCAATCGACCTATGACGCTGGCGACAGGAGCCGAGCCGCCCGCATGACCGCTTTCCTCGCCAGCGTCGTCAGCCCCGCCGAAGCGCGGGTCGCGCTGGACTGCGGCGCGGACATCATCGACTGCACCGATCCCGCGCGCGGGGCGCTCGGGGCGCCGTCCGTGGATGTCGTCGCGGCGATCGTGCAAGCCGTCGCCGGCGCGCGGCCGGTGAGCGCGGCGGCCGGCCCGCTCGATCTCGTCGGCGCGCGGCTCTGCGCGGCGGTCGAGGCTTTGCGCGCGGCCGGCGCGGATATCGTGAAGGTGGGCTTCGCCGACGAGGCCGATGCGCGCGCGAAAATCGTGACGCTGGCGCCGCTGGCCGACGAGGCGCAGCTCGTCGCCGTGCTGCTGGCCGACCGCAAGCCCCCCGTCGGCATGATCGAGGAAATGGCGGCGGCCGGCTTCTCCGGCGCCATGCTCGATACGGTCGACAAGACGCGCGGGCGCTTTCTGGAGACGCTGGACGCCGCCGAGGCCGCCGAATTCATCGAGAAATGCCGGACGGCGGGTCTTTCGGCCGGCGTATCCGGCTCGCTCGAGGCGCCCGACGTGCCGCGCCTCGTCGCGCTGGACGCGGATTTCCTCGGCTTTCGCGGCGCGTTGTGCGGGGCGGGCGACCGGCAGGGCGGCATCGACCGCGACGCCGTCGCCGCCATCCGCGCGCTGATGGACGCCGGCCTGCACGCCGGCGAGGGTCCGCAGCAGACGGACAGGATTTTCGTGCGCGATTTTCTCGTCGACGCCCATATCGGCGCCTACAATTACGAGACGAAGAAGCGCCAGCGCATGCGTTTCAACGTCGAGGCCGACGTGCCCCGCGCGAAACGCGTACGGGATGATTTCGGCGATGTCGTCTCCTATGACGTGATCGTCGACGCCATCCGTCGGATGATCCAGTCCGGCCACGTGAAGCTGGTGGAGACGATGGCGGAGGAGATCGCCGCCGCCGCCCTGCGCGACAAGCGTGTGAAATGCGTGCGGGTGCGCGTGGAGAAACTCGACATCATCGACGGCGCGGTCGGCGTCGAGATCGAGCGCGAGCAATCGCCGGAGCCGCCGAGGCCGCGCGCGCCGTTCCGCGGCCTGCCCAGGCGCGAGACGCAGGCGTGAGCCTGCTCGTCGCGCGCATCGGCGACGGACTGGCGACAATGCCGCATCTCAAGATCTGGCTCGACGCATTGGCAGCCTGGCCGGGCGCGCTCGTGATCGCGCCGGGCGGCGGGCCATTCGGCGGCGCGGCGCGTTCGGCGGCGCGCGCGATGGGGCTGAACGCGGTGGCGGCGCAACGCCTGGCGCTGATGGCGATGGATCAATATGCGGTGGCGCTCGCCGCTGTCAGGCCATCGCCAGTCATCGCGGAAACGGAGGATCAGCTTCGGGCGGCGATCGATGCGCGGCGCATCGCGATCTGGGCGCCGGCGCGCATGGCCGCGGCGGCGACAGATATTCCGGCGACATCGGAGATTTCCTCCGACTCGCTGGCCGCGTGGCTTGCCGGCAAGCTCGGCGCGGCGCATCTGCTGCTGATCGAGGATGCCGATCCACCGGCGCCGGTCTCGACCGCGTGGCTCGCCAGACGCGCGAGAGTGGATACGCGCTTTCCGGATTTCGCGGCGCTGGCCGGATGCCCGACGTGGATTGCGGGATCGGGGGCGTGCGCCGAGGCGGAGGGTGTGCTCGCGGCAGGTCGGCTGCCCGGCGTGCGCGTGACGGCGATGCGCAGGACTTAAAACGAATTTGAATTGCACCGTCATTGCGAGCGAAGCGAAGCAATCCATCTTCGCATCTTGATCCGAGGATGGATTGCTTCGTCGCTTCACTCCTCGCAATGACGGGTAAATGTTACGGCGCGATCTTCACCATCAGTTCCGAATAGCCGTGCACGAAGGACGAGTAGACGCGCTTCGGCGGCGACAGCACTTCGATCTTCATGTCGCGCTTCAAAATCTCTTCCCAGAGAATCTTGAGCTGCAATTCGCCGAGGCGGTTGCCGACGCAGCGATGAATGCCGAAACCGAACGACAGATGCTGGCGCGGGCGCTCGCGATCGATGATGAACTTGTCCGGGTTCTCGATCGAGTCGCCGTCGCGATTGCCCGAAATGTACCACATGGCGAGCTTGTCGCCCTTCTTGATCGTCTTGCCGCCGACTTCCGTATCGGCCAGCGCCGTGCGGCGCATGTAGGCGAGCGGCGTCTGGTAGCGGATGATCTCCGGCACGGCGGATTCGAGCAGGGCCGGATTGGCGCGGAGCTTGGCGTATTGCTCCGGATTCTGATTGAAGAACCAGACCGAGCCCGTCATCGAATTGCGCGTCGTGTCGTTGCCGCCGACGATCAGCAGGATGACGTTGCCGAGGTACTCGCGCGGGTTCATGTTGCGCGTCGCCTCGCCGCTCACCAGCATCGAGATGAGATCGCCGCCGAGCTCCTTGGCGTTGGCGCGCTGGTTCCAGAGCTGCATGAAGGCGCCGAGGCATTCGCCGAACACGGCCTCCCGCTCTTCCTCGGAATTGATGAGGCGGTCGGGATTGTTGAGATCGGTGGTGGCGACGTCGGACCAGTAAGTGAGCTTGCGGCGCTGCTCGAAGGGGAAGTCGAAGAGCGTGGCCAGCATCTGGCCGGTGAGTTCGATCGAGACCTTGTCGACCCAGTCGAACACTTCGCCGCGCGGCAGCGAATCGAGCGTGGCGGCAATGCGGCTGCGGATCAGGCCTTCGAACTTGGAGAGGTTCGCCGGCGAGACGATCGGCTGCACGATCTTGCGCTGCTCGTCGTGCTTGGGCTGATCCATGGCGATGAACATCGGCAGTTCGAGATCGCCGGTGCGGTCGCGCAGCGTGATGCCGCCGAAGGTCGACGATGAGGAGAAAGCCTTGTGGTTCACCTCGACCGAGACGATGTCCTTGTATTTGGTGATCGACCAGAACGGCCCGATCGGGCTGTCCTTGCAGTAATGCACCGGGTCCTCGCGGCGCAGCCGGTCGAAATAGTGCATCCACACGTCCTGCTGGTAGAGCTTGGGATCGGAGACGTTGATGTCCTCGATCGGCATGCTCTCGGCGAGCTTGGCATGATCGATGGGCGCATGCTCGTTCATGGTGTCCTCCCGGATAATTTGTCCGCTTGCCCGGCTGTCATTCCCGCGCAAGCGGGAATCCAGCGGCAGCCCCTCTTGTTTCTGGATTCCCGATCGCGCTTCGCGCGTCGGGAATGACAGTCTCGCTCTAATTCTACGCGTTCCTGCATTCTGGACTGCGAAACGCGACGCAATTGCGGCCGGTTCAGTGCTGGCTTTCCGGCAGATGGACGACGAGCCCGTCGAGATCGGACGTCGCCACGATCTGGCAGGACAGGCGCGAAGTGTCCTTCAGACTGTCGACGAAGCTCAACATATCGGCTTCCTGCTCGTTCGGGCCGCCCACCTTATCCTTCCAGGCGTCGTCGACATAGACGTGGCAGGTCGCGCAGGCGCATTCGCCGCCGCAATCGGCGTCGATGCCCGGAATGGAATTCAGAACAGCGCCCCGCATGACGGATTCGCCCTCGGGCACGTCCACGGCCCGGTCCACGCCATCATGCGTAATGTAATGAATCTTCGGCATTTCCTCTTCCTCGACGTTTTATTTTTAGTCTTGGTCGAAAAAGTATAGGCGTAAACCGGTTTTCTGCAAAACCCGTTTACGTCTGTTTCGGAATGCGAAATTCAGCGGCCGGCGGCTGCTAATTGCCATCCCGGACGACCCGCAGGGTCGATCCGGGAGCCAGCGTCACGGCCTGTCCGGATCCCGGCTCTTCGCTTCGCTCGGCCGGGAGACAGGACGTCAGTAGCGGTAGTGGTCCGGCTTGTAGGGACCCTGCTGGGGCAGGCCGAGGTATGTCGCCTGCGCGTCGCTCAGCTTGGTCAGCTTCACGCCGATCTTGGCGAGATGCAGCGCGGCTACCTTCTCGTCGAGGTGCTTGGGCAGCGTGTAGACGCCGACCGGATACTGGCCCTGCTTCGTCCACAGCTCGATCTGCGCGAGCGTCTGGTTGGTGAAGGAGGCCGACATCACGAAGGACGGATGGCCCGTGGCGTTGCCGAGGTTCACGAGGCGGCCTTCCGACAGCAGGATGATGCGCTTGCCGTCGTTGAACTCGATCTCGTCGACCTGCGGCTTGACGTTGTGCCACTTGAAGTTCTTGAGGCCCGCGACCTGGATCTCGGAATCGAAGTGCCCGATGTTGCAGACGATGGCGCGGTCCTTCATGGCGCGCATGTGGTCGACGGTGATGACGTCGACATTGCCGGTGGCCGTGCAGAAGATGTCGGCGCGGGGCGCGGCCTCTTCCATCGTGGTGACTTCGTAACCTTCCATCGCCGCCTGCAGCGCGCAGATCGGATCGATCTCGGTGACGATGACGCGGCAGCCGGCGTTGCGCAGCGAGGCGGCCGAGCCCTTGCCGACGTCGCCGTAGCCGGCGATGCAGGCGACCTTGCCGGCCATCATCACGTCCGTGCCGCGGCGAATGCCGTCGACCAGCGATTCACGGCAACCGTAGAGATTGTCGAACTTCGACTTGGTGACGCTGTCGTTGACGTTGATCGCCGGCCACAGGAGCTTGCCCTCCTTGTGCATGTTGTAGAGGCGATGCACGCCGGTGGTCGTCTCTTCCGTCACACCCTTGATGCTCTCGGCGTTGCGCTTGTACCAGCCGGGGTTCGCCTTCAGGCGCTTCTTGATGGCGGCGAAGAGGACTTCCTCCTCTTCATTCGTCGCCTTGTCGAGGAAGGCCGTGTCGCCCTGCTCCGCGCGCAGGCCGAGATGAATGAGCAGCGTGGCGTCGCCGCCGTCGTCGAGGATCATGTTCGGGCAGCCGCCGTCGCTCCACTCGAAAATCTTGTGGGTGTAGTCCCAGTAGTCTTCGAGGCTCTCGCCCTTGATGGCGAAGACCGGCGTGCCGGCGGCCGCGATGGCGGCGGCGGCGTGGTCCTGCGTCGAATAGATGTTGCACGAGGCCCAGCGCACGTCGGCGCCCAGCGCCTTCAGCGTCTCGATGAGGACGCCGGTCTGGATGGTCATGTGCAGCGAACCGGCGATGCGCGCGCCCTTGAGCGGCTGCGCCGGGCCGTATTCGGCGCGGGTCGCCATCAGGCCGGGCATTTCCGTCTCGGCGATGTTCAGCTCCTTGCGGCCCCAGTCGGCGAGGCCGATGTCGGCGACGACGTAGTCGTTGAAATGCTTGGTCATTGTGCGGTCCCTGGCTCTTGTCGCGCTTGGCTTGGGCGGTCCTATAGCAGCGGGAGCGGCATGACGCAATAAACATATAAAGATTTCTTTATGTGACAGCTGAGCCGATTAAAGGCCCCGCGAACCTTGACCCGTCATTGCGAGGAGCGGAGCGACGAAGCAATCCATCCGACATCTGGCCGAGATTCGAGGATGGATTGCCGCGTCGCGCTTCGCGCTCCTCGCAATGACGGCTGGCGTCAGGGTTTCAACCGATATCCCGTCCGGAAAATCCAGATCAGCAGTCCCAGACACAGGGCGATCACGCCCGTCATGAAGCCGAGGCTCGCCGTCAGGCTCACGTCGCCCGACCCGTGAAAGCTCCACCGGAAGCCGCTGACGAGATAGACGACGGGATTGAACAGGCTGACCGCGCGCCAGAAGGGCGGCAGCATGTCGATCGAATAGAAGGAGCCGCCGAGAAAGGTCAGCGGCGTGATAATCAGCGCCGGCACGAAGTTGAGCTGCTCGAAATTTTTCGCCCAGATGCCGATGATGAAGCCGAACAGGCTGAACGTCACCGCCGTCAGCACGAGGAACAGAATCATCATGAGGGGATGATCGATGCTCAGCGGCGTGAAGAAGGACGCGGTCGCGAGAATGATGAGGCCGATGACGACGGATTTCGTCGCCGCGGCGCCGACATAACCGACGACGATCTCGATGGCCGAGAGCGGCGCCGACAGGATTTCGTAGATCGTGCCGGTGAATTTCGGGAAGTAGATGCCGATCGAGGCGTTGGACACGCTCTGGGTCAGCAGCGACAGCATGATGAGGCCGGGCACGATGAAGGCGCCGTAGGCGACGCCGCCGATCTCCTGCATGCGCGAGCCGATGGCCGAGCCGAACACGACGAAATAGAGCGCGGTCGTCAGCACCGGCGTCGCCACGCTCTGCAGCAGCGTGCGCCTGGTGCGCGCCATTTCGGCGGCGAAGATGGCGTAGACGCCGCGCAGATTGAAATGCGGCGCGCTCATGCGGCGGCTCCGACCAGATCCACGAAAATCTGCTCGAGCGAGGATTCATTCATCGCCATGTCCTTGATGGCCACGCCGGCCTCGCCGAGGCGCTGGATGATCTGCGCCGCGCCCTTCTCCGCGCCTTCGGACATCGCATAGGCAAGCTGGCGGCCGCCATCTTCCAGCTCGACATGCCAGCCGCCCAGCGCCTCCGGCAGCGCGGCGAGCGGTTCGGCGAGGGTGAGAACCAGCCGCCGTTTGCCGAGCTTGCGCATCAGCGCCTTCTTCTCCTCCACCAGCACGAGGCGGCCGCCCTTCATGATGCCGACGCGGTCGGCCATTTCCTCGGCCTCCTCGATGTAATGGGTGGTGAGGATGATGGTGACGCCATTCTCGCGCAATCGCCGAACCAGCCCCCACATGTCGCGGCGCAATTCCACGTCGACGCCGGCCGTCGGCTCGTCGAGGAAGAGAATGTCCGGCTCGTGCGCGAGCGCCTTGGCGATCATCACGCGGCGCTTCATGCCGCCGGACAGTTCGATGATCCTGTTGTCGCGCTTGTCCCAGAGGGCGAGATCGCGCAGCAGGCGTTCGACATGGGCCTTGTCGGTCGGCTTGCCGAACAGCGTGCGGCTGAAGGACACCGTGCTCCAGACGGTGGCGAAAATATCGAGCGCGATCTCCTGCGGCACGAGGCCGATCTTGCGGCGCGTGACGCGATAGTCGCGCTGGATGTCTGCCCCGTCGACGCTGACGCGGCCGCGGCTCATCGAGACCGCGCCGCAGACGATGGAGATGAGCGTCGTCTTGCCGGCGCCGTTCGGCCCGAGCAATGCGAAAATCTCGCCGCGTTCGATGTCGAGATCGACATCGTGCAGCGCCGTGAATTTGCCGTAGGTCTTGGCCAGACCGGCAATGGAAATGATCGACACAGGCGCTCCATCAATGAGAAAGCCGCCGGGGATCAGGCCGGCGGCCGCGTTGGGGGTCTATATGGCGCGCTCAGGGCTGAAGGCCAAGCAACGTGGGTCGCGTCTCCCCTCCCCCTTGTGGGGAGGGAACGGATTCGCGCCTACACCAGCACGGGCTGCGCGCGCATGCCGGCGGCCGAAAAGATATGGCGGTAGCGCTCGATCTCGCTGTCCGGGCCGGTCGCCTTCAGCGGATTGTCCGAAAGTTTCACCGCCGGCCGGCCGGCGGCGCCGATCACCTTGCAGACGAGCGAAATCGCGCGCAGCCGGTCGTCGCCGCCGGGATCGCAGCCGAGAAAATCGTTGGTGAGATTGGTGCCCCAGCCGTAGCTCGCGCGCACGCGGCCGCGGAAATGACGCGAGGTCTCCTCGATGGAATCTATGTCCATCGCGTCGGAAAAGACGATCAGTTTTTCACGCGGGTCCCGGCCGCGGTCGGCCCACCATGTAATGAGTTCCTCGCCGGCCTCGATCGGGTCTTTCGAATCCGGCCGCGCGCCGGTCCAGTCGGCCACCCAGTCCGGCGCGTCGCGCAGAAATTCCGTGGTGCCGTAGGCGTCTGGCAGGAAGACCAGCAGATTGCCGGAATAGGTGTCGCTCCAGGATTGCAGCACGGAATAGCGGGAATCGCGCAGGCGCTTCTCGTCGTCGCCAGCGAGCGCGGCATAGACCATCGGCAGTTCATGCGCGTTCGTCCCGATCGCCTCGGCGCCGATCTCCATGGCGATATGCACGTTGGACGTGCCGGTGAAGGAATCGCCCAGGCCTTCCTGCAGCGCCTCGCAGCACCAGCGTTGCCAGAGATAGCCGTGGCGACGACGCGTGCCGAAATCGCCGAGGCGCAGCGGGCCCTCCTCCTTCAGCCTGCGCAACCGCTCGATCTTGGCCCAGAGTTTCGCCTTGGCGCGCGCATAGAGCACGTCCAGCTCGAAACGCCCCATGCCGTGCAGCACTTTGCGCGCACGAAGCTCGTTGATGATCGACAGCGCGGGGATTTCCCACATGGTCGTGTAGGGCCAGACGCCGTGGAAAGTCAGTTCATATTGACCGTTCCGCTTGTCCAGCTCGTATTCCGGCAACTGGAAATCGGCCAGCCATTCGATGAAGTCGGGCTGGAAAATCTGTTTCACGCCGTAGAACGTGTTGCCCGCCAGCCAGATCCTTTCGCGCGACGTGAAACGCAGGGTTCGCGCGTGATCCAGTTGCGCGCGAAGCTCGCTTTCGGGGATTTCGTCGGCGATGCGCACATTGGCGGTGCGGTTGACGATGCCGAAGGTGACGGGGACATCGCGATGCTTGCGCCAGATCATCTGGAGCATCAGCAGCTTGTAGAAGTCCGTGTCGAGCAGCGTCCGCAGGACCGGATCGAGCCGGAACGAATGGTTGTACGTCCGGGTCGCGATATCGGTGAAACTCATTGAAAGCTCGTGGACTTCTGGGCCAGTTCTTCTCGACGGCCCGGCAGCATAGGCCAAGCGGCGGGCAAAGCCAAAGACGGGGCGCGTCGCAGATCGACGCAAATCTTCCTTAAATCATCCGTGTCATCGTCGACAGCCGCTCGGGGACGCTCGCTGGAGGCCCGAATGCGATGGACAGGCTGCCGACGATAGCGATCTCGATTGCGGTCGCGCTGGGTTCGATCCTGATCTTCATGGGTCGCACGGGACGCCTCCCGCTGCCCGATCTCGCCCCCGCGCCCGCGCCTGCCATCGGCGCCGTCTGCACGTCGAGCTTCTTCGGCAATCAATGCGCCGCACGCGACACGAAAGCGATCGTCTCCGCGCGCGGCGACCGCGCCTACAGCGGGCGCGGCTACGAGGCCCAGGTCGCCTTCGTCGGCGTTTGGTCGACGCCGCAGCCCGGCCAGGCGGCGATCGTCGGCCTGCGCGGCGACGCGCAGGTCGTCTGCGTGACGGGCGACGCGGCGCTGGCGCGCAGTGCGAAATTCGAGCTGAACTACGGCGATCGCGCGGTGCTGTCGGGCGTCATCGACCGGCGCGACGGGCGGACGGTGTTTTTGACGCATGGCGCGTACTGGCGGGGTAGCCCTCCGCCTCACGCCTTGCGAAACAAGGCATAGGCCGCGCCGACCGCCAGCAGCATGGCGCCGACGGTCGCGGCCTTCAGCTGCACATTGTCGGCGTAGTCCATTGAAATCGCCTTGTTGAGCAGCGCGATCATGGCGATCTTCATCACCTTCTCGACCGGGATTTCATGCGAGCGCACGATCGCCGCCAGCGCCTTGATGAGCTCGTAGCCGACGACGAGGATCAGGCCGGAATTGAACAGCGCCAGAAGCTCGTCGACGTCGACGACATATTTCATCGGCGTGTCGTTGGTGATCTCCTGCCCGAGCAGGATGACGAGATGCACCGCGCCGAAGAAGCAGCCGACGAACACGACGGCGATGACGATGTAGACGGGGATCGCGGCGAGCGCGACGACGCGATCAAGGAGGTCGGTTTTTTCGTTCGCGGCTTGTTGCGTTGTGTCCGTGTCGCTCATGTCTGACTGGCCGGCCTTTGCATCCTTCTCTGGATGGACGGCGCGAGCCGCATTCGTCAAGCCGCGCTCTTCAGTAATGGTAACGGCATTGCCCGATCAGAAGGTCGTCGCCTTCAACCCGGTAGACAAGGCGATGCTCCTGCGTCAGCCGGCGCGACCACCAGCCTGACAGGGCGCCGCGCAAAGGCTCGGGCTTGCCCGTCCCCTGAAACGGCGTGCGCGCGCATTCCCTGATGAGGCCGTTGAGCCGCGCCAGCAGTTTCGGATCGTTCGCCTGCCAGTGCAGGTAATCGTCCCAGGCGTTGGCGGAGAAGACGAGCCTCACGGGGCGCCGTCATTGCGAGGAGCGCAGCGACGAAGCAATCCATCCATGCGGATAGTCCCGGTGGATGGATTGCTTCGCGTCGCTCGCAATGACGGATGAGGCATGGCTTCGGTTACTCGACCAGCTTGCGCGCTACGCCCTTGCCGGCGTCGAGTTCGGCGATGGAATCGATCAAGCGCTTGGCGTTCTTCGGACTGCGCAGCAGGTAGGCCGTCTCTTCATAGGACGCGAAATCCTCGAGCGAGATCAGCACCGCCGCAGGCTTGCCGCGGTCGCGCGTGATGAGCATGGGCTCGTGGTCGTTTGTCACGCTGTCGAGCGTGGCGGCGAGGTTCTTGCGGAGGTCGCTGTAGGAGGTAGAGCGCATTGCACCATTGTACGCGATCGCGTACATCTGACAAGATGGCAGCGCGGGGAAAAGCCGATGTCGAAAAAGATGACGCACTCAGACTGCTTTGCTGCCTACGGCACGGTTCCGCGTAATTTGAGGTGGAGCTGGTCCGGCCGAAGCCGCGACGGGAAGGTCGTGTCAGTGACTTTCTGGCAAGATTTATTTGAAGACGGCGGCCGAATTTACCGATCATCCGCCCACAGCTCCGAAGACCGTTGGTATGGATCCCCGGGCCACAAGGAACTAGTCGAAAATATGCAGCACGCGTGGGATCATTGCGATGGCGAACTCAAAATCATTATTGCGATCGCAAAGGATCCTAAAGCCGCACCACGCTCGATTAGAGAATGCTTTCCAGCGATCAATTTGAAGATGCGCCTCCGCGAATTCGACTCAAAGACAGGAGACTTTGTTGTGGAAAGGATTTGATGCGCTGAAAAAGCTCACGAATCCATCTTCAACGCCGCGATGAACGCTTCCTGCGGAATCTCCACCTTGCCGAACTGCCGCATGCGCTTCTTGCCTTCCTTCTGCTTTTCCAGAAGCTTGCGCTTGCGGGTGGCGTCGCCGCCGTAGCATTTCGCCGTCACGTCCTTGCGCAGCGCGCGCACGGTTTCGCGGGCGATGATCTTGGCGCCGATGGCTGCCTGGATCGGAATCTGGAACATGTGCGGCGGGATCAGCTCCTTCAGCTTTTCCACCATGGCGCGGCCGCGACTGTCGGCGCGCGTGCGGTGGACGAGCATGGAGAGGGCGTCGACCGGCTCGGCGTTGACGAGAATGTTCATCTTCACGAGGTCGCCCTCGCGGTAATCGGTGAGCTGATAGTCGAAGCTCGCATAGCCCTTCGAGATCGATTTCAGGCGGTCGTAGAAGTCGAACACGACTTCGTTGAGCGGCAGGTCGTAAGTTGCCATGGCGCGCTTGCCGACGTAATTCAGATCGACCTGCACGCCGCGCCGGTCCTGACAGAGTTTCAGCACGGCGCCGAGATAGTCGTCGGGCGTGAGGATGGTCGCGCGAATCCACGGCTCCTCGATGCGGTCGATCTTGACGACGTCGGGCATGTCGACAGGATTGTGCATCTCCATCACGTCGCCGTTGGTCATGTGGATCTTGTAGATCACCGACGGCGCGGTCGCGATCAGGTCGAGATTGAATTCGCGGTGCAGGCGCTCCTGGATGATCTCCAGATGCAGCAGCCCCAGGAAGCCGCAGCGGAAGCCGAAGCCAAGCGCGGCGGATGATTCCATCTCGTAGGAAAAGCTCGCGTCGTTGAGGCGCAACTTGCCCATCGCGGCGCGCAATTCCTCGAAATCGGCGGCGTCGACGGGGAAGAGGCCGCAGAAGACGACGGGTTGCGCTGGCTTGAATCCCGCCAGCGCCTCGGCGCATTGCCGCTTCTCGTCGGTGATCGTGTCGCCGACGCGCGTATCGGCCACCTGTTTGATCTGCGCGGTGATGAAGCCGACCTCGCCGGGGCCGAGCTTGTCGACATTCTCCATCTTCGGACGGAAGACGCCGATCCGGTCGATCTCGTAATGGGCGTCCGTGCCCATCATCAGGATCTTCTGACCCTTTTTCATCTCGCCGTCGATGACGCGCACTAGCACGACGACGCCGAGATAGGGGTCGTACCAAGAATCGACCAGCAGCGCCTTCAGCGGCGCTTTCTCGTCGCCCTTCGGCGGCGGCAGGCGCGTGACGATGGCTTCGAGCACGTCGGGAATGCCCAAGCCGGTTTTGGCCGAGATCGGCACGGCGTCGGAAGCGTCGAGGCCGATCACGTCCTCGATCTGCTGCTTGATGCGGTCCGGCTCGGCCGCCGGCAGGTCGATCTTGTTGAGCACCGGCACGATCTCGTGGCCGGCGTCGAGCGCGTGATAGACGTTGGCGAGCGTCTGGGCCTCGACGCCCTGGGAGGCGTCGACGACCAGCAGCGAGCCCTCGCAGGCCGCGAGCGAGCGGGAGACCTCGTAGGCGAAATCGACGTGGCCGGGCGTGTCCATCAGGTTGAGGACATAGGTCTTGCCGTCCTTGGCCTTGTAGTCGAGGCGCACGGTTTGCGCCTTGATGGTGATGCCGCGCTCGCGCTCGATATCCATGGAATCGAGCACCTGCTCGACCATTTCGCGCTCCGCCAGCCCGCCCGTCGTCTGGATGAGACGGTCGGCCAGCGTCGACTTGCCGTGGTCGATATGCGCGACAATCGAGAAATTGCGGATGTTTTCGATGGGATGCGTGGTCATGGACCCGCGAGATAGCAGCGGCGCCCCGAGATTGAAAGGCGTGCGCCGGGGTTTTCCGGCCTCAGGCGAGTCGCAAGGCGAGCCCGGCCGCCGCGCAGGCGGCCACGACCGGAAGCGGCGGGATACGGCCGGCGACAAGCGCGACGAAGGCGGCGGCGGCGATGGCGAAGTCGGCGCGGGTCGCGACCGCCGAGGTCCAGACGGGGTCGTAGAGGGCGCTTCCCAGCAGGCCGACGACAGCGGCGTTGATTCCGGCCATCGCGCCCTGCGCGCGCGGCGCGGCGCGCAAGGCGCGCCAGAACGGCAGCGCGCCGGAAAAGGCGAGCAGGCCCGGCAGAAAGATCGCGACCAGCGCAATCGCCGCCCCGGCAACGCCCGGCGCAGGGCTCGCGACCGCCCCGAGATAGGCGGCGAAGGTGAAAAGAGGGCCCGGGACCGCCTGCGCCGCGCCATAGCCGGCCAGAAACGCGGAATCCGTCGTCCAGCCCGTAGCCACCACGGCGTCGCGCAGGAGCGGCAGCACGACGTGGCCGCCGCCGAATACGAGCGCCCCTGAGCGGTAAAATGCGGCGAACAGGCCGGCGGCGGTCGCGCCCCACGGTAAAAAGGCAAGCGCGAGCAAGATGAAAAAGACGGCGAGGCAGGCGAGACCGGCCCTGCGGGCGTGCGGATGCGCCGCCGCGGGAGGCGCGGACGCCGCGCCGGCGCACGCGAACGCGCCGAGCGCGCCGGCCAGCGCGATGGCGGCGATCTGGCCGAGCGAGCCCGGCTGCAGCGTGACGATGGCGAGCGCGGCGACGGCGAGCGCCGCGCGCGTGCGGTCCGGGCAAAGGCTGCGCGCCATGCCGAGCACGGCCTGCGCCACGACCGCGACGGCGGCGAGCTTCAAGCCGTGCAGCAAGCCCGCGCCCCAAGAACTGTCGGCGAGCGATCCCGCGCCGAAGGCGAACAGGAGCATGGCGAGCGCCGAGGGCAGCGTGAAGCCGATCCACGCCGCGAGCCCGCCGCGCCAGCCGGCCCGCGCAAGGCCGACGGCGAATCCGGTCTGGCTCGAGGCGGGGCCCGGCAGGAATTGCGACAGCGCGACGATTTCAGCGTATTCGGCCTCGTCGAGCCAGCGGCGGCGGTCGACGAACTCGCTGCGGAAATAGCCGAGATGGGCGACCGGGCCGCCGAACGAGGTGAGGCCGAGCTTCAGGAACGCGGCGAGGACTTCGCGCGCACTCCCTTCAGGCGCAGGCTTGACGGCGGCGGGCTCTGACATGACGGTGTCGTGATCGGGGCGCCCGAAAGCGTGGCTTGACGGAATCGAAGCCCATTCATACGTTTCCCGCCAACCGCGTGGAAGTTCCGCGCACTGCTATGAGGCAGATATGTCCACCTCCAAAGTCACCGACGCCAGCTTCGAAGCCGACGTCCTCAAATCCTCCGAGCCCGTCGTCGTCGATTTCTGGGCGGAATGGTGCGGCCCCTGCAAGATGATCGGCCCCTCGCTTGAGGAAATCGCCACGGAAATGCAGGGCAAGGTCAAGATCGCCAAGGTCAACGTCGACGAGAACCCCGGCGTCGCCGGCAAGCTCGGCATCCGCTCGATCCCGACACTCATGCTGTTCAAGGACGGCAAGCTCGCCGCCCAGAAGGTCGGCGCGGCGCCCAAGGGCGAGCT
>DAIRCS010000039.1:0-24433 GCA_036796555.1 Rhodoblastus sp.
CGTTCTCGCGGCCCTGGCCGAGGCGCTGGCTGTCGTAGGAGAACCAGGCGCCGGATTTCTCGACCACGCCGGCCTTGGCGCCGAGGTCGACGAGCTCGCCCACCTTGGAAATGCCCTCGCCATACATGATGTCGAACTCGACCTGCTTGAACGGCGGGGCGACCTTGTTCTTCACGACCTTGACGCGGGTCTGGTTGCCCGTGACCTCGTCGCGGTCCTTGATCGAGCCGATACGGCGGATGTCGAGGCGCACGGAGGCGTAGAACTTCAGCGCATTGCCGCCGGTCGTCGTCTCCGGCGAGCCATACATGACGCCGATCTTCATGCGGATCTGGTTGATGAAGATCACCATGCAGTTCGAGCGCGAGATCGAGGCGGTGAGCTTGCGCAGGGCCTGGCTCATCAGGCGGGCCTGCAGGCCCGGCTGCACGTCGCCCATTTCGCCCTCGATTTCCGCGCGGGGCGTGAGGGCGGCGACGGAATCCACCACCAGCACGTCGATCGCGCCGGAGCGCACCAGCGTATCGGTGATCTCGAGCGCCTGCTCGCCGGTGTCGGGCTGGGAGATCAGGAGCTCGTCGAGATTGACGCCGAGCTTGCGGGCGTAGACGGGGTCGAGCGCATGCTCGGCGTCGACGAAGGCGCAGGTGCCCCCGCGCTTCTGGGCCTCGGCGATGACATGGAGCGTCAGCGTCGTCTTGCCGGAGGATTCCGGCCCGTAGACTTCCACGACGCGGCCGCGCGGAAGGCCGCCGACGCCCAGCGCGATGTCGAGGCCGAGCGAACCCGTGGAGACGGCCTCGATCTCGACCGCTTTCTGGTTCTTGCCGAGCCGCATGATCGAGCCCTTGCCGAAGGCGCGCTCGATCTGCGACAGGGCGGCGTCCAGCGCTTTGGTCTTGTCCACGGACGTTCCTTCCACGAGGCGGAGATTCGCTTGGCTCACGGGCTGTCTTCCTTCTGGCACGGGCGGGTCGAACTGGGCAAACGCTGTTGTTGAAAACACTGTACCCGATTTGTTCCTTTCGCCAAGTTCTTTTTTTGTTCACGCGGACATTTTTTGCCGAGGGACGGTTAATCCGGCGAAATCAGCGGTGTTCGCGGATGGCGGCGCGCAGGCCGACGACGCCGCGGATGGTCGCGTGCGCCTTTTCCGGCGCCGCGGCGACGGGCGCGATCGAGCCGGTGGGGACGCGGTCGATCATGCGCGCGCCCGGCCGCTGGGCCGCGATGTCGAGGCCCGCGAGCGACATGACGGCGGGATGCGACATGACCAGCGCGATCGCGCCGACGGCGAGCGCCCCCCACAGCGAATGGGCGGGCAGGCGGGACCAGAGGTTGGTGTGGACGCGCTCGGCTGACTGCATGACTTCAACTCCGCCGCCAGCTTGCCGCGACGTGGTGAAGGAAGGCTTAAGCGCGCGTCCGGCGCCGCCGGCCCCGGACGCCGGTCAGGGCGCGATCACGGTGGAGCGGAACGGGCCCCCGTTCGCCTCGGCGTGGTCGAGGGCGGCGTGGATGTCGTCGAGCGCGAAAACCGTCGTCTCGAATTGCGAGAGGTCGAGCAGGCCGGCCCGCGCCAGGGCCGCGAGGCGGGCGGGCGCCGCGCGCGGATACATCCACTGGCCGCGCACCGTTATGTTGTGGCGCATCAGCCAGCCGTAGGGCAGGGCGATATCGGCGGCGACGCCGCCCATCAGCACGACGCGGCCGTTCGGGCGCGCGGTCAGCGCCGCGGCGCGCGCGGGCCTTGCGTCCGGCAGCGGCGGCATCAGGTCGAGCACGAGGTCGACCGGGCCGGCGGCGGCCTTCATCGCGGCGACATCGGCCGCCTCGTCGCCGGTCAGCTCCACCGTGCGCACGCGCGCGCCGAAGCGGCGGGCGAGATCGGCGAGCGCGGCGCGGTTCCGGCCGGGCGCGACGACGGCGCCGGCCCCCATTGCCAGCGCGACGGCGACGCCCGCCGCCCCGAAATGGCCGGTCGCGCCGCTGATCAGCGCGGTTTCGCCGGGCTGCAGCGCGCCGGCGAGCAGGCCGCCGAAGGGCACGAGGCACGCGCCGAGGGCGCACCAGCGCGCCGCGCCCTCGCGGTCGATCGCGCCGAGCGGCGTGACGTTCTCGGTCGGCGCGCGCATCTGCTCGGCGAAGGAGCCGTCGTGAAAATAGGTCTGCAGCGGCATGGCCTCCGGCGAGCCGGCGGTCAGGCCCTGCAGGATCGTGTCGGGCGAAACCGCGTCGTCGCGGGCGCGCACGGTCGAATCGACGAAGACCCAGTCGCCGGGCTTCAGCCGCGTGGCGTCGGGGCCGACAGCGCGGATGCGGCCGATCGCGCCGGGGCCCGGGATGATCGGCGTTCCGAGCAGGTAGGCGCGGCGACCGTCGAGGACTTCCTTCATGTAGGAGAGCACGCGGGCCGCCGCGACATCGACGATGACTTCGCCCGTGCCGATGACGGGCGCCGGCGCGTCGCGCAGGACGAGGGGCGATCCGACGGCGTCGAGAACGGCGGCTTTCATGAGGCGGCTCCTGTTGGTTCGGACTAAATGAAACCCGTCTCGCGCCCGCGCGCCAGACCCGGTATTATCCTGGGATTGGACAGTCCCAGCCCAAGGGAAATCGCGATGCTGCGGAAAGTCGTGCGGAGCCGGGGAGAACTCGGCGATTTCCTGCGCTCGCGGCGCGAGGCGCTGAGTCCGGAGGCGGTGGGCCTGCCGCCCGGCCGCCGCCGCCGGACGCCAGGCCTCCGGCGCGAGGAAGTCGCCGAGCTCGCCGGCATCGGCGTCGACTGGTATGTGCGGATCGAGCAGGGCCGCAGCGTCACGCCCTCGCTCGCCACGATCGAGGCGCTGGCGCGCGCGCTGCGGCTGCCGGACGTGGATCGCGCGCATCTGCATGCGCTGGCGCGCGGCGGCGAGAGCCGCGTCCACCGGCGGCGCGCGGTTCCCGACAATCTGCGGCGCATCGTCGAGAGCCTCGACCAGCCCGCCTACGTCACCGATCCGCTGTGGGACGTGCTCGCCTGGAACAGGGCGGCCGACGAGATGTTCGCCTTCGGCCGCACGCCGGAGGCCGAGCGCAACACGCTCGCCAGCATGATGGCCAATCCCGCGACGCGGCGGCTGTTCGGCGCCGGCTGGGCGCAGGAGGCGCGGCGCATGGTGGCGCTTTTCCGCGCGAGCTACGACCTGCATGCGGGCGATCCCGCCTTCGTCGGGCTGGTCGGGCGGCTGCGGGCGCAGAGCCCGGAATTTTCGCGCTGGTGGCGGGCGCATGAGGTGCGCGCCCCGGCCGCCGGCCATAAATCGCTCACCCATCCGAAGAAGGGCGCGGTGCGGCTCGCCTATGCGACCTTCCAGTCGAACGACGATCCGGCGCTCAAGCTGACGATCTACGCGCCCGCGCCGGCTTGACGCGGCCGCTCGCGCGGTTCATCCCCAATTCAGGCCGGCGGTCGCATTCCTGCGACGCTGTCCCGACGCCCGCCATGAACGAACCCAGGCCCGCAGGACTCGATATTCCGGCCGCCGAAGCGCCGTCTTCGGGCTCCGCGCCGACGCGCGTGTTCGGCGGGCTGTTTCCGGCGTGGGCGCGCGCCTTCGTGCGCACGCGCGAATCCGGCCTGGTCGTCGTCGCGCTGCTGATCGGCGCGGTCAGCGGCCTGCTGGTCACCGGCATGAGCCTCGCCTCGCAATTCATGCACGAGGCGCTGTTCGGCCTGCCGCGCGGGCTGCGGCTCAGCCTGGCGCCCTCGCTCGAGCCCTGGCGCGCGGTCGGGGTGGTGACGGCGGGCGGGATCATCCTGGCGCTGCTCGCGCGCTATGTCGCGCCGCGGTTCCGCGGCCGCGTGCACGACGCCATCGAGGCCAATGCGCTGCTGGGCGGGCGCATGTCGATCGGCGGCTCGCTGTTCATCACGTTGCAGACGATGGTGTCGAACGGTTTCGGCGGCTCCGTCGGACTGGAGGCCGCCTATACCCAGGTGTGCTCGGCCTTCTCGTCGCGGTTCGGGCGCGAGCTCGGCGCGCGCCGCAACGACATGCGGCTGCTGGTCGCCTGCGGCGCGGCGGGCGCGATCGCGGCGGCCTTCAACGCCCCGCTGGCCGGCGCCTTCTACGCCTTCGAGACGATTCTGGGCGCCTACAGCGTCGCCTCGCTCGCGCCGATCGCGACGAGCGCGGTCGTCTCGACGCTGGTCGCGCGTATGTTCGTCGACCACAACCTGCTGGCCAGCCCGCCCGGCGGAGAATCGCTCGCGCCGAGCGCGTTCGCACATATCGTCGTCGTCGCGCTCATCTGCTCGGGCGTCGCCATCGCGCTGATGAGCATGGTGGCCAACGCCGAGCGCGTGTTCAATTCGGTCGTGCGTCCGCCCTGGCTCAGGCCGATCGTCGGCGGCCTGCTCGTGGGCCTGATCGGCGTGGCGACGCCGGCGGCGCTCGGCTCCGGCCACGGCGCGATCCTGTTGTCGGCGTCGCCGGACTTCACGGCCATGGCGCTGCTGGCCATCCTGATTCTCAAGTTCGCGGCCTCGTCGATCTCGCTCGGCTCGGGCTTTCGCGGCGGCCTGTTCTTCGCCTCGCTGATGATCGGCGCCTTCGTCGGCCGCTGCTATGCGGACGCGAGCGCGATGGTCGCCTTCGCCGCGCGCGCGGAACCCGCCGCCATGGCGGTCGTGGGCATGACCGCGCTCGGCACGGGCATCGTCGGCGCGCCCATGTCCATGACCTTTCTGGCGCTGGAGATGACCGGCGATTTCGGCATCGGCCTGTCGGCCTTCATCGCCTCGATGATCGTGTCGCTCGTGGTGCGCGGCACGTTCGGCTATTCCTTCGCCACGTGGCGCTTCCACCTGCGCGGGGAGACGATCCGCGGGCCGCACGACATCGGCTGGCTGCGCGACCTCTCCGTCGCGCGCATGATGCGCAAGGACGTCCGCACGCTGCCCGCCGACACGACGATCGGCCAGGCGCGCATCCGCGTGCCGCTCGGCGTGACGAAGGAGGTGATGCTGACCGACGAGGACGGGCGCTATTGCGGCGCGGTGCTGGTCGGCGACATGCATGCGGCGGACGCCGATCCCACCGAGCCGGTTTCCAAGCTCGCCCACCAGCAGAAGGCCTATCTCACGCCGCGCGCGACCGTGAAGGACGCGCTGGACATGTTCGCGGTGGAGGAGGCCGACGTGCTCGTCGTCGTCTCGGACGACGTCAATCGCCGCGTGATCGGCCGCCTGTCGGAAGCCCACGCGCTCCGGCGCTACGGCGAGGAGCTCGAGAAGCGCAACCGCGCGTTCGTGGAGCGCTGAGCGCGTTCCGATATCAGATATTCACCTGCGCGCCGATCTCGACCACGCGTCCGGCGGGGATGTGGAAATAGTCGGTCGCGCCGGCGGCGTTGCGCGAGAGATAGATGAACAGCGCGCGCTGCCAGGCGTGCATGTCGCTCTTGGCGGCGGCCTTGAGCGAGCGGCGCGAGACGAGGAAGGAGGTCGACATGATGTCGAATTTCCATCCGAGCTTGCGGCAGAGCAGCAGGCCCCTCGGCACGTTCGGCTCCTCCATGTAGCCGAAGCGCAGCGTCACCTGCCGGAACAGCTTGTTGATCTCGTGCATCTCGACCCGGTCCTCGTCGGCGACGCGCGGCGTGTCGGCGGTGCGGATGGTGAGGATGACGTTCTGCTCGTGCAGCGTCTTGAAGTGTTTGAGGCTGTGCAGCAGCGCGACCGGCGCGAGATCGGGCTGCGCCGTCAGGTAGACGGCGGCGCCGGGCACGAGCGTCGGCGGCTTGTCGGCGAGCCGCCGCAGCAGCATGTCGATCGGCAGGTCGTTCTGGCGCGCCTTGTGCTCCAGAATGTCCGTGCCCTTCAGCCACGTGCGCATCACGATGATGACGATTCCGGCGATCAGCAGCGGCACGACGCCGCCTTCGAACAGCTTCATGAGATTGGCTCCCAGGAAGATCGTGTCCACCGCGAGGAAGGGCGCGATCAGCGCCGCCGCCGCCCACAGCGGCCAGCCCCAGTGGCGGTTGACGACGACGAGCGCGAGAATGGCGGTCACCACCATCGTGCCGGTGACGGCGATGCCATAGGCGTTGGCGAGCCTGCTCGATGAGCCGAACAGCGCGACCAGCACGAGCACGCCGATCAGAAGCAGCGTGTTGACGCCGGGCATGTAGATCTGGCCGGCGTGCTCGGCCGAGGTGTGGAGGATGCGCATGCGCGGCAGCAGGCGTAGCTGGATCGCCTGGCGCGTCAGCGAATAGGCGCCGGTGATGACGGCCTGGCTGGCGATGATGGTGGCGAAGGTCGCGAGGAGGACGACGGGCGGCAGCGCCCAGTCGGGATAGAGCAGGAAGAAAGGGTTTTCGAGCTTGTCGGGATGGGCGAGCAGCAGCGCGCCCTGGCCGAGGTAATTGATCGCGAGCGCCGGAAAGGCGAAGAACATCCACGCCATCTGGATCGGCTTGCGGCCGAAATGGCCGAGGTCGGCGTAGAGCGCTTCCGCGCCGGTGACGGCGAGAAAGACGGCGCCGAGCGTGACGAGGCCGATCGTTCCGTGATGCAGCATGAAGCCGATCGCATGGTGCGGGCTCAGAGCGGCCAGCACGCCGGGATCGTCGGCGACGTGAACGGCGCCGCCGGCGGCCATGACGAAGAACCACACGACCATGATCGGGCCGAACCAGCCGGCGACCACGCCCGTGCCGCGGCTCTGGATGAGGAACAGGCCGAGGATGATCGCGAGCGTGATCGGCAGCACGTAGGGGTCGAACGTCGAGGTGACGAGCTTCATGCCCTCGACCGCCGACAGGACCGAGATCGCCGGCGTGATCAGCGCATCGCCGAAGAACAGCGCGGCGCCAAGCGCGCCGATCAGGGTGACGGCCGGCACGGCGCGACCGAGCGCCTTCTGCGCGAGCGCCAGCAGCGACAGCGTGCCGCCTTCGCCCTGGTTGTCGGTGCGCAGCAGGATCAGCACGTATTTGACCGTGACGATGATCGTCAGCGCCCACAGGATCAGCGAGACGACGCCGAGCACGTTCGCCCGGTCGACGCCGCCGTGGCTGCTGGCCGCGGCCATCGCCTCGCGAAAGGCGTAGAGGGGCGAGGTGCCGATATCGCCGTAGACGACGCCGATGGAGCCGAGCGCGAGCGTCCAGAAACCGGCGGCCTGAACGCCATGCGCCTCATTGCGCGCTTCCCGACCGGAAATTTCCGCCGCCATCGTCATGCATCGCCCCGGGAGCCGCATGCGACGGCCCTTGGGCGGAAAATCGTCGGCCGTGCGCAAGAATGCCATTATGGATTCGTTACGGCCGTATAAGGATTCCATAAAGACGGGGCGCTGGCGGTCCGATCGCCTGCGCGGGCCGAATCCGGGCGTTCGCCGCGCGCGGGCCGCGCCGCCGGAGGCGGCTGGCCCCTTGCCGGCCGCCCATGCGACAACAATCCAATTGAGCGCGGCGGCCGAAATGCGTAGTGGTGACGCCGGTCGGAAATGCCCCCGCGCGGGTCAGCAGGCGAGGAAGCCCAAATGTCGAATCTGGAAATAGTCTGGACGAAGGTCGATGAAGCCCCGGCGCTGGCGACCTATTCCCTGCTGCCGATCGTCGAGGCCTTCGTCGGCGCGGCGGGCGTGAAGGTGAAGCTGAAGGACATTTCGCTCGCCGGCCGCATTCTCGCGAATTTTCCGGAAAAGCTGAAACCGGAGCAGAAGATCGGCGACGAGCTGACGGAGCTCGGCCAGCTCGCGCTGAAGCCCGAGGCCAACATCATCAAGCTGCCGAACATTTCCGCCTCGATCCCGCAGTTGCGCGCCGCGATCAAGGAATTGCAGGCCAAGGGCTACGACATTCCCGATTATCCGGAGAATCCCGCGAACGACGCGGAAAAGGACATCAAGGCGCGCTACGCTAAGGTTTTGGGCTCGGCCGTGAACCCGGTGCTGCGCGAGGGCAATTCCGACCGTCGCGCCGCCGGCGCCGTCAAGCAATACGCCCGCAACAACCCGCACAAGATGGGCGCTTGGAGCCCTGACTCGAAGTCGCATGTCGCGCATATGGCGGGCGGCGATTTCTACGGATCGGAAGTCTCGACCACCGTTCCCGCCGCCGCCAACGTGCGCATCGAGCTCGTCGGCGCCGACGGCAAGACCACTGTGCTGAAAGCCAAAACCGCGCTCGACGCCGGCGAGGTGATCGACGCCGCCACGATGAGCGCCAAGGCGCTGCGCGCCTTCTACGCCGACCAGATCGCCGACGCCAAGGCCAAGGGCGTGCTGTTCTCGCTGCATCTGAAGGCGACGATGATGAAGGTCTCCGACCCCATCATGTTCGGCCATGCCGTCTCCGTCTTCTTCAAGGACGTGCTCGACAAGCACGCCGACACGCTGAAGAAGCTCGGCGTCAATCTCAACAACGGCTTTGGCGATCTGCTGACGAAGATCGCGACCCTGCCGGAGGCCGAGCGCAAGGCGATCGAGGCCGACATCGCCGCCGAATACGCCAGCCGGCCCGGTCTCGCCATGGTCAATTCCGACAAGGGAATCACCAATCTCAACGTGCCTTCCGACGTGATCGTCGACGCCTCCATGCCGGCGATGATCCGCGACAGCGGCAAGATGTGGGGCGCCGACAACAAGCTGCACGACACCAAGGCGACGATCCCCGACCGCTGCTACGCCACGATGTACGAAGCCGTGATCGAGGATTGCAAGAAGAACGGCGCCTTCGACCCCAAGACGATGGGCTCGGTGCCGAACGTCGGCCTGATGGCGCAGAAGGCCGAGGAATACGGCTCGCACGACAAGACCTTCGAAATCCCCGCGGCGGGCGTCGTGCGCATCGTCGACGACAGCGGCAAGGTTCTGCTGGAGCGCCCGGTCGAGGCCGGCGACATTTTCCGCGCCTGCACGGTGAAGGACGCGCCGATCCGCGACTGGGTGAAGCTCGCCGTACGCCGCGCGCGCCTGTCGAACACGCCGGCCGTCTTCTGGCTCGACAAGGCGCGCGCGCATGACGCGCAGATCATCGCCAAGGTCGAGAAATATCTGAAGGACGAGGACACGAAGGGGCTCGACATCCGCATTCTCAGCCCCGTCGACGCCATGAAATTCTCGCTCGAGCGCATCCGCAAGGGGCAGGATACGATCTCCGTCACCGGCAATGTGCTGCGCGACTATCTCACCGATCTCTTCCCGATCATGGAACTTGGCACGTCCGCCAAAATGCTGTCGATCGTGCCGCTGATGGCGGGCGGCGGCCTGTTCGAGACCGGCGCGGGCGGCTCGGCGCCCAAGCACGTCCAGCAGTTCAACGAGGAAGGCTACCTGCGTTGGGATTCGCTCGGCGAATTTCTGGCGCTCGGCGTTTCGCTCGAGCACCTCGCGCAGACGACGGGCAATAAGAAGGCCGAGATTCTCGCGGAAACGCTGGACGAGGCGAACGGCAAGATTCTCGAATTCAACAAGAGCCCGGCGCGAAAAGTCGGCGAGATCGACAATCGCGGCAGCCATTTCTACCTCGCCCTCTACTGGGCGCAGGCCTTGGCCGCGCAGACCAAGGACAAGGAGCTGGCGGCGAAATTCAAGCCGCTGGCGGACGCGCTGACGAAGGACGAGGCGAAGATCAACGCCGAGCTGATCGGCGCGCAGGGCAAGCCGGTGGATACGGGCGGCTATTACATCCCGGACTTCGCCAAGACGAGCGCGGCCATGCGCCCGAGCGCGACGCTGAACGCGGCGTTGAAGACGTTGTGACGTGACGTGGATTCCCTCTCCCGTGAAACGGGAGAGGGTGGCCCCGCGAAGCGGGGTCGGGTGAGGGACCGCGCCGCTCCAGCGCGCTTGCCGGAAGAACGCCGGCATCCGATCATGCGTCATGCCCGTTCGCGTCGGCCCGCAATAGACCGCATTCGCTCGACGGCTCCGTCGCGACATGACAGCGACGGAAGCCATCCTCTGGCGCGACCTGCGCGGCGGCGCGCTCAATGGCTTGAAGTTTCGCCGGCAGGTTCCGATCGGTCGCTACGTCGTCGATTTCCTGTGCGTCGAGCATCGCCTGATTGTCGAACTCGACGGAGCGCCGCACGAAAGCATCGAGCAGAAACTGCACGACGCGGCGCGGGACGGCGAATTACGGCGGCGCGGGTATCGAATTTTGCGGTTTGCCAATGATGCAGTTTTGACGGGCGGCAATCTCGTCCTCGACCAGATCCGGCGCGCTATTTCCGCCAATGCGCGCGCCCAGTCGCGAGAGCCCTCATCCGACCCTCGCTGACGCGAGGGCCCCTTCTCCCGCAGGCGGGAGAAGGGGCGTCCGGCCCAAAGGCGCCTCCCAAACGGGCGCCTGAGCCAAAAGCCTGACTAGGCTTGCTGCAGTGCGGAATGCTATAGGCGCCGGGAAAGCTGGACTGCGAGCCTTCAGGCTCGCATCGGGCAAAGCGAGCCTGAAGGCTCGCGGTCCAAATCGCGCTGCCGCGCCAAGGGAATGGTCATGAGCAAGATCAAGGTCGAGAATCCCGTCGTCGAGATGGACGGCGACGAGATGACCCGCATCATCTGGGCCTTCATCAAGGACAAGCTGATCCATCCCTATCTCGACATCGACCTCAAATACTACGACCTCTCCGTCCAGAAGCGCGACGAGACCAACGACCAGATCACCATCGACGCCGCCGAGGCGACGAAGACATACGGCGTCGCCGTCAAATGCGCGACCATCACGCCGGACGAGGCGCGGGTGAAGGAATTCGGGCTCAAGGAGATGTGGAAGTCGCCGAACGGCACGATCCGCAACATCCTCGGCGGCACGATTTTTCGCGAACCGATCATCTGCCGCAACGTGCCGCGCCTGGTGCCGGGCTGGACGCAGCCGATCGTCGTCGGCCGCCACGCCTATGGCGACCAGTATCGCGCCACCGATTTCAAGGTGCCGGGCAAGGGCAAGCTGACGCTGAAATTCGTCGGCGACGACGGTCAGGTGATCGAGCGGGAAGTGTTCCAGTTCCCCTCCGCGGGCGTCGCCATGTCCATGTACAATCTGGACGAATCCATCCGCGACTTCGCGCGCGCCTCGATGAATTACGCGCTGCAGCGCAAGTGGCCGCTCTATCTCTCGACCAAGAATACGATCATCAAGGCCTATGACGGGCGGTTCAAGGATCTGTTCCAGGAGATTTTCGACGCCGAATTCGCCGAGGCCTTCAAGGACGCCAAGATCTGGTACGAGCACCGGCTGATCGACGACATGGTGGCGTCGTCGCTGAAGTGGTCGGGCGGCTATGTCTGGGCCTGCAAGAATTACGACGGCGACGTGCAATCGGATACGGTGGCGCAGGGTTTCGGCTCGCTGGGTCTCATGACCTCCGTCCTGATGACGCCGGACGGCAGGACGGTGGAGGCCGAGGCCGCCCACGGCACGGTGACGCGCCATTATCGCGAGCACCAGAAGGGCCACGAGACGTCCACCAATTCGATCGCCTCGATCTTCGCCTGGACGCGCGGCCTCGCCCATCGCGCCAAGCTCGACGACAACATGGCGCTGAAACTGTTCGCCAGCACGCTCGAGAAGGTCTGCATCGAGACGGTCGAGGCGGGCTTCATGACCAAGGACCTCGCCCTGCTGGTCGGCCCGGACCAGCGCTGGCTGTCGACGACCGGCTTCCTGGACAAGATCGACGAGAATCTGAAGAAGGCGATGGGGTAGGGCGGGGCCGCCTTCCTCCCCGCTCGCAAATCGGGCGTTCCCGATTTGCGCTATTGCCTAAAGCAGAAGTCGGCGACAGCCGACCTCTGTCGGGGAGGGTGTCGCCGAAGGCGACGGGCGGAGACCGCCTCCGGGCGAACAGGGTTTTTGCGCCCGACGAACCCGCGTCGCTTACGTATTGCGGCCTCCCCGCGAGCGGGGCGGCAGTCGTCGCTGCGCCGCAGCAGGAACCGGGCCGCTGCGCACAGCGTTTTTTCCGCAACCTTTCAAAAACCGTTTGCGGTCATTGTGTCGTCGCAAACCACTCGCTATAAGCCGCGCGACTTTAGTCCAAGGTTTGGGAGCGGACCTTACATGGCAGTCGATATCGACGAGACCTACAAGCCGTCCGAAGACGAGCCGTTCATGAACGAGCGGCAGAAGGACTACTTCCGCCGCAAGCTGCTCGTCTGGAAGGACGATATCCTGCGCGAAAGCCGCGAGACCCTCACGGCGCTGCAGAACGAAAGCGAAAATCACCCCGATCTCGCCGATCGGGCCTCATCGGAAACCGACCGCGCGATCGAGCTGCGCGCGCGCGACCGGCAGCGCAAGCTGATCGCCAAGATCGATTCGGCGCTCAACCGGCTCGAGGACGGCTCCTACGGCTATTGCGAGGAGACGGGCGAGCCGATCGGCCTCAAGCGTCTCGACGCCCGGCCGATCGCCACGCTGTCGATCGAGGCGCAGGAGCGCCACGAGCGCCGCGAGCGCGTCTACCGCGACGACTGAGCGGGCGCGCGTTTCAGGAATCGAAAGGGGCGGCCGAACGGCCGCCCCTTGCATTTGAGGACGTTATCTTCCGGGTCCCGGCCGCCCGAGCAGCTTCGCCATTTCCTCTTCCAGCGAGGCCAGCGCGTCCAGATCGTCGGCGGGCTTGGCCGGCGGAGGCGGGGGCTCGGCCGGCGCGGGAGCCGGCGTCGCGGGCGCGGGCCGCGGCGCAGTCTTCTGCAGGATCACCCCGACGGGCGGCGGCGCGGCGGCGGGCTTCGGCGGCTCCGAGGCAGGCGCCGGCGGGGCCGGAGGCGGGGGCGGCGCGGCCGGTTGGACGGGCGCGGTCGGCGACAGACCCGCCGGACGCGGGAATCCCGGCGGCGGCGCGGGCCGCGGCGGCTGAGGAGGCGTCGGCGCGGCCGGGCTCGTCCCGGCGGCGGGAGTCGGCGCGGGCTGCGACGGCGGCGGCCGGAAGAACGGCGGTGGCGGCGGGCGCAGGTTGGGTCGGGGAGCCGGAGGCGGCGTCGGCTGCGTCTCGGTCTTCGGCTGATCCGGTTTGGGCGGCTCGGCCCTGGCCGCGTCCGGCGCCGGCAGGTCGGGCGCCTTGGCGGGCGTCACCGGCTGTTCGGGCGCCGAGAGCGCCGCCGCGAGCTTGTCCAGGTCGAGTTCGAGCGGCAGCGAAGGCTTGGGTTGCGGCTTGGGCTCGGCCTCCTTGGCCTCGGTCGGCTTCGCGTCGCCGGGTTTGGCCTCCGCCGGTTTGACCTCTGCCGGCTTGACGTCGATCGGCTTGACGTCGCTTGGCCTGGGCGCTTCCGGGGGACGCGGCGCGGGCGGCTCCGGGACTTTCGCCTCGACCGGCTTTGGTTGTTCGGGCCTGGCCGGCGGCGGCACCGGGGCGGGCTTCGGCTCGACCGCGACAGCGGCCGGCGCCGGGTCCGCGGGCTTCTTCTCCTCGATCCTGAGCCCGGTCGGCTTCGGCAGCTCCGTCGCCGCGTCGGGACGTCGGCCGCGCGAAAAAAGATCGGGCAGGCGCGAGGGACGGACCGGCTCCGCCGCGGCGACCGGCTCCGGCGCCGGGGGCTCGGGCGGCGCGACCGGCTCGGGCGCCAGCGGGCGGCCGGGCTCCATGACGGGCGGCGTCTCGCCGCTGGCCCAGGCGGGCGCGCCGGGCTCGCGGTCGCGCATCGCGCGCGCCTCGCCGCGCACGATCGCCGGCTCGATCAGAACGTCGTTCGGGCCGCCGATCATGATGAGATGTTCGACATTGTCGCGGCGCACGATGATGAGCTGGCGCTCGCCGCCGATGTCGTGCGTGTCGACCACGCCCAGACGCTGCTGGCGGCCGCGGCCGGAGCTGGCGCGGATGCGGTTGCCCCGCAACGCGCGATAGATGACCGCAACCAGCGCGACGCCCAGCAGGATCAGGATCGCGGCGAAGGCGTAGGCCCACCACGAAGGCTTGTCCGCGAAAAATGTGCTCAGGGAACCCATGGTTTACTCGAACTCTATCGCGCCCGGGAAAGGCGCATTTCACAGAATAACATGGCGGACCGGCCCGCCGGCGAGAAGGTTAATGCATGGTTAACGATCGTCTGCGTAAATTGGAGTCCTCATCTCGCGCCGGCGATTGCCATGATCGCCGGTCCGCCCCATCCTCTTGCGAATCGGGCCGCCGCCGTGGATTTCACGGGCGCGCCGCCGAAGAAGACCATCGTTCATGAGCGAGACCCCGATCACCGCTATCGATCGCAGCGAACGCGCCGGCAGCCCCGGTCTCGTCCTCCTGCTGGCCGCCGCGCTCGTCGCGGCCGCGGCCGCATTCTCCTTCCTGCCGCAGGAGCACGCCAGCCGCCTCATCATGACGCTGCTCGCCGTGCTCGCCATGCTCGGCGTGCTCGCGCTGTTCGCCTACGCCGTCGGATTTCTTCAGTTTTCCGGCCAGTCCGTCAAGAACGACATCACCAAGGTGATCGCCGACACCGGCTCCGACGGGCTGCTGGTGACGGAGGGCGATTCGCGGGTCATCTACGCGAACGAGGCCTATCTGGCGCTGTCGAGCGCGCACGGGCTCGCCGATCTGCGCACGATCGAGCGGCTTTTTTCGGGCGCGCCGGAAGTTTCGGAATCCATCTATCGCCTCGCCCAGGCCGCGCGCGAGAACCGCAGTGCGGTGGAGGAGGTGCGGCTCGCCGCCCCGCTGGCCGGCCAGTCCGGGATCGGATGGTATCGCATCCGGGTCCGCCCGCTCGACCGGCTCGGCGCCAAGCGGGCGACGCTCTGGTCGGTCGCCGACATCACGCGGGAGCGCGAGCGGCACGAGAACGTCTTCCAGGAGCTGCAAAACGTCATCGACTTTCTCGATCATGCGCCCGCCGGCTTCTTCGCCGCCGACCAGAAGGGCGTCATCACCTTCATGAACGCCACACTGGCGGGCTGGCTCGATTACGATTTGGCGCAGGTCGGCTCCGGCGGCATGAAATTGTCGCAGCTCGTGGCGGGTTCCGGCGCGGCGCTGCTGGAGGTCGTCTCGGGCGGGCCCGGCGAAGTGCGCACCGAGCAGATCGACGTCGACTTCAAGCGGCGCGGCGGCCAGCGCCTGCCGGTCCGGCTCGTCCATCGGATCGCCTTCTCGAACGATGGCCAGCCCGGCCAGTCGCGCACGCTCGTGCTCGCGCGCGCATCCGGCGACGAGGCCGTCGAAGACCTTCGCACGGCCGAGGCGCGCTTTGCGCGCTTTTTCAATTCCACGCCGATGGCGATCGCGGTCCTCGACGCCCAGGGGACGGTGAAGCGCTCGAACGCCGCTTTCGCCAAGCTGCTGCCGGCGGCGCTGAAAGGGGCCGACGGGGCGCGGTCGATCTTCTCGGGCCTCGCCGCGCGCGACGCCGCCGCCGTCCGCGGCGCGATGGAGGCGACGCTCGCCGGCCAGGCCGACCCCGCGCCGCTCGATATCGGCGTGGAGGGCGGGCCCGCCGCGCGCCTGTTCTTCGCCCCGGCGGAGGATGCCGGCGAGGCCGGCGGCGTCATGCTCACCGCGCTCGACACCACCGAGCAGCGCACGCTGCAGGAGAGTTTCGCGCAATCGCAGAAAATGGATTCCGTTGGCCAGCTTGCCGGGGGCATCGCCCACGACTTCAACAATGTGCTGACCGCAATCATCGGCTTCTCCGATCTGCTGCTCGCCAACCACCGGCCGACCGATCCGTCCTTCCAGGACATCATGCAGATCAAGCAGAACGCCAACCGCGCGGCCGGCCTCGTGCGCCAGCTTCTGGCGTTCTCGCGCCGCCAGACGCTGCGTCCGCAGGTGCTGCAGGTCGACGACATGCTGTCGGACCTGCAGATGCTGATGCGCCGCCTCGCCGGCGAGAAGGTCGCGCTCGAACTCAAGCACGGGCGCGATCTGTGGCTGGTGAAGGCCGACCTCAACCAGCTCGAGCAGGTCGTGGTCAATCTCGTGGTGAATGCGCGCGACGCCATGCCCGACGGCGGCAAGATCACGCTGCGCACCGCCAATGTGGCGACGAACGATTGCGCGGCCTTCAAGGAGCCGTTGCTGGCGCCGGCCGAATATGTGCTGCTCGAAGTCGCCGACAGCGGCACGGGCATTCCGGCGGAACTCCGGGAGAAGATTTTCGAGCCCTTCTTCACGACCAAGGAAGTCGGCAAGGGCACCGGCCTCGGCCTGTCGATGGTCTACGGCATCGTCAAGCAGACCGGCGGCTTCGTCTTCGTCGATTCCGAGGTCGGCAAGGGAACGACCTTCCGCATCTTCCTGCCGCGCCATATTCCCGCCGCCGAGGAACTCGCGCCCAAGGTCGAGGCGGCGAAACCGGCCGCCGACCTGACCGGGCACGGCGTGATCCTGCTGGTGGAGGACGAGGACGCCGTGCGCGCCTTCGGTTCGCGCGCCTTGACCGCGCGCGGCTACACTGTTCTGGAGGCCGCGAGCGGCGTCGAGGCCCTGCAGGTGGTCGAGGAGAACGACGGCAAGGTCGACCTCATCGTCTCCGACGTCGTGATGCCCGAGATGGACGGCCCGACCATGTTCGGCGAATTGCGCAAGCGCGGCGTGAAGGCGAAGGTGATCTTCGTGTCCGGCTACGCGGAAGAGGCCTTCTCGAAGAACCTGCCGGAAGGCGAGGATTTCGGCTTCATGCCGAAGCCGTTCACGCTGAAGCAGCTCATCGAGACGGTGAAGGAGAATATGGGGTAGGGCACGGGTGCGTCATTGCGAGGAGCGAAGCGACGCGGCAATCCATCCACGACTCTGGATGGTCTCCCGGTGGATGGATTGCTTGGCGGAGCCTGTCATCGGGCGCGCGAAGCGCGACCCGTTGGCTCGCAATGACGGCCCCAGATTCTACGCCGCCTCCATCTCCTTCTTCGCCGCGCTCACGGCCGGCGGGTTCGAGAACCGCAGCGCGCCGTCCTCGACCTTGCCGTAGCGCAGCGCGAGCAGATCCTTCGCGTAGTTCTGGTAGAGCTTCCACGGTTTGCGCGCGCCCTGTTTCGGAAGCTGATCCATGACGCGCTGGAAATAGCCGCTCGAAAAATCGACGAAGCTTTCGATGGGCATGTCGGGATCGTCGTTGTGCGCGACGACGATCTTCCGGCCCTTCGCGTCCATGACATTGAGAATGCGGCAGACGTATTCGCCGATGAGATCGGCTTTCAACGTCCAGGAGGCGTTGGTGTAGCCGAAAGTGGCGGCGAGGTTGGGCACGTCGGAGAACATCATGCCCTTGTAGTTGAGCGTCTTGCCGGGCTCGACTTCCACGCCGTCGACGCTCAGCGTCGCGCCGCCGAGCATCTGCAATTGCAGGCCGGTCGCGGTGACGATGATGTCGGCCTCGATCTCGCGGCCGCCGGCGAGGCGCAATCCCTTTTCGGTGAAGCGTTCGATCGCGTCGGTCGCGACCGACGCCCGGCCTTCGCGGATCGCCGCGAAAAGATCGCCGTCGGTGATGAGGCAGAGCCGCTGGTCCCAGGGATTGTAGCGCGGCGTGAAATCCTTCTCGATGTCGTAGCCCGCGGGCAGTTGCTCGCGCACGAGCTTCAGCAGATAGGCCTTCACCTTGTCCGGCCGGCGCTTGCAGAGATTGTAGAAATACATGCCGAACAGGACATTCTTCCAGCGCGCGAAATGATAGGCGGTCTTCGCCGGCAGTTTCGCGCGCAGCCAGTCCGCGGCCGCATCGCTCGAGGGACGCGCGACGACATAGGTCGGCGAGCGTTGAACCATCGTGACATGCGCGGCTGTCCTCGCCATTTCCGGCACGAGCGTCATGGCGGTCGCGCCGGAGCCGATGACGATCACGCGCTTGCCGGCGTAGTCGAGATCGTGCGGCCAGGCCTGCGGATGCACGATCTTGCCGCGGTAGTCGGACATGCCTGCGAAGTCGGGCAGATAGCCCTTGTCGTAGCTGTAGTAGCCCGAGCACATGTAGAGGAAGCCGCAGGTGTAGGCCCTGCGGCCTTCGGGCGTGTCGACCTGCACCGTCCAGAGCGCGTCGGCGCTCGACCAGGCGGCCGAGACCATGCGCTGCGAATAGCGGATTTTCCGGTCGATCCCGTTCTCGCGCGCCGTCTCTTCGATGTAGCGCAGGATCGACGGGCCGTCGGCGATCGCCTTGGGATCGGTCCACGGCTTGAAGGCATAGCCGAGCGTGAACATGTCGGAATCCGAACGGATGCCGGGATAGCGGAACAAATCCCACGTGCCGCCCATGCGCGCGCGCGCCTCGATGATGGCGTAGCTCTTGCCGGGGCAGAGTTTTTGCAGCCAGTAGCCGGCGCCGACGCCCGACAATCCCGCGCCGACGACGAGCACGTCGAAATGTTCCGGGTTCATGCGCGCCTCCACCCTTGTATGACGCAGCATTGTAGCGCGCGATCGTTCATATCGGAACCGGCCTGCTTCAACGTTCGGGCGGGACGGCCTTCTGCTTGATGCGCTTGCGCGTCTGCGGCTTTTCGCGCGGGCCTTCGACCAGCCGCACGACCATGCCCCACCATGTGCGCACGTCCTGCTGGGTGAGCTGCATGCGATGGAACATGTTGCGCAGATTGCGCTGCATGACCGGACGCTTCGATACGGGCCGGAAGAAGCCGCGCTCCTCCAGATGGCGTTCGAGAAATTCGAAGAAGGAAAGCGTCATCTCGCGCTGCGCCGGCGGCGAGCGCTCGACGATCTCAAACGGCGCGATCTGGCCGTGGGCGGCGGAGAAATATTCGTAGGCCGTCAGCAGCACGGCCTGCGCGAGATTGAGCGAGGCGTAGGCCGGATTGACGGGAAAGGTGAGAACGGCGTCGGCGAGCGCGACATCGTCGTTGTCGAGCCCCGTGCGCTCGGGGCCGAACAGGATGCCGTGCTTCTCGCCGGCCGCGATGCGCACGGCGCTGGTTCCCATGGCCTCGCGCGGCAGCAGGACGGGCTTCGCCTGCCCGCGCTCGCGGGCGGTCGCCGCATAGACGTAGTTGAGATCGGCGACGGCGGCCTCGACGCTGTCGTAGAGTTTCGCCTTTTCCAGCAGATGCACCGCGCCGGCGGCGGCCGCATAGGCCCCCTTGCGGTAGGCGCCGGTGCGCGGCCAGCCCTCGCGGGGGCTGACGAGCCGCAGGTCGGTCAGGCCGAAATTGGCCATGGCGCGGGCGCACATGCCGATATTGACGGCCAGTTGCGGCCGCACGAGCACGACGGCCGGCCCGCCCTCGCGCGGGGTCTTGCTGGAATCGGTGCCTGCGCCGGTCATGAATCGTGGTCCATGGGACTTGTTTAGAGCGCATCGGGCTCGGGAGGAAAGGCAAAGGCGTTGCAGTCAAAAAGCCAATCGTGACGGGCGCACCCTCTCCTCGCGAGCGGGGAGAGGGCAGAGTGAGGGGCCCGGCGACCGGTGCGCATGTTTCGGCGCGGGCCCCTCATCCGGCCTTCGGCCACCTTCTCCCCGCTCACGGGGAGAAGGAACTGCCGATCAATCCTGCAATCGCGGCGTGATCTTCCCGCGAAAACCCGCTATCTCCTGCGGCTATGTCTCGCCCGCGCATCCTGACTTTCGATTCCGGCCTCGGCGGCCTGACCGTCTTCCGCGAGATCGCCAAGCTGATCCCGGTGGCCGATCACCTCTACGCCGCCGACGACGCCGCCTTTCCCTACGGCGACTGGAACGCCGACGATCTCGTCTGGCGCGTGGTCGCGGTCATGCGGCGGCTGATCGCCGATTTCGATCCGCAGGTCGTCTGCATCGCCTGCAATACGGCTTCCACGCTCGTGCTGCCGCATCTTCGCGCGGCGTTTCCGGACCTGCCCTTCGTCGGCACGGTGCCGGCGATCAAGCCGGCGGCGGGCCGCTCGCGCTCGCAGATGATTTCGGTGCTGGCGACCCCGGGCACGGTGGCGCGCGACTATACGCGCGACCTCGTGCAATCCTTCGCCGCCCATTGCCGGGTGGAGCTCGTCGGCTCGAAGAACCTGGCGCGCATCGCCGAGGATTTCATGCATGGTCGCCCCGTATCGGACGAGGCGATTTCGGCTGAGATCGCCCGCTGCTTCGTGCAGGACGGCGCGCGCCGCACCGACGAGATCGTTCTCGCCTGCACGCATTATCCTTTGCTGACGGCGCATTTCGAGCGGCTCGCGCCCTGGCCCGCCGAATGGATCGATCCCGCCCCGGCCATCGCGCGCCGCGTCGAATTCGTGCTGCGCGAAAAGACGTTCGAGCACACGGACGAGCGCGCGAGCGATCCGCAATGGCGCGCCGTCTTCACGTCCGGCGCGACGCCGGACGCCGAGTTGACGCGCGCGCTTCTCGGCTTCGGCCTCGCCGCCGGCGAATTCCCCGCCATGCCCGTGGAGCGGGTCAGGGCGTAGGCCCCCGCGCTTTCGCGACCTGTCGCCGGCGGCCTATCATCGCCCGATCAATCCGCGCGAGACGGGATCGGGAGGATATGGCTTACGTCAATTCGGAAGGCGCGCGTCTCCACGCCGAGGAGACAGGCCGCAGCGGAACGCCGATCGTTTTCGTGCACGAATTCGCCGGCGACTGCCGCAACTGGGAACAGACGGCGGCTGTTCTCGGGCGCGCGCATCGCTGCGTCGCCTTCAACGCGCGCGGCTATCCGCCGTCCGACGTGCCCACCGATCCGGCGCTCTACAGCCAGCGCCATGCGGTCGAGGACATCCGCGCCGTTCTCGATCATTTCGGCTTTTCGCGCGCCCACATCGTCGGCCTGTCGATGGGCGGATACGCAACGGTCAACTTCGGCATTGCGCATCCCGACCGCGTGCTTTCGCTCACTGTCGTCGGCGCAGGCCATGGCTCGGATCCGACGATGCGCGATACGTTTCTGAAGGAAAGCGCGGCGATGGTGGAGCGGCTGGAAACGCATGGCATGGCCGGCATGGGCGACTATATGCAGAGCCAGGTGCGCGGGCGCTTCAGGGAGCGCGATCCGCGCGGCTTTGCGCGCTTTCTCGCGCAGCTTCAGGAGCATTCCGCCGTCGGGACGGCGCTGACCGCGCGCGGCTGCCAGTTGAAGCGGCTGACGATCTACGAGCTGGAAGAGGGCTTGCGCAAGATCCCGGCGCCGACGCTGGTCGTGACGGGCGACGACGACACTGCCTGTATCGACCCCGCGCTGTTCATGAAGCGCTGCATTCCCGACGCGCGACTGTGGATCGTTCCGCGCACGACGCACAACGTCAATCTCGAGGAACCCGATCTGTTCAATCGCGTCGTCGGGGATTTCATCGCCGAGGTCGACGCGCGCTAGGCGCCACACCAGATCGAGGCTCGCCATTTGTCTCGCGAGGCCTATTATCCGCGCCACAAAACCGGGAGAGAAACATGCCGCTCAACAAGGGTTACGTTCTGGCCTCGCGTCCGCAGGGCGCGGCGACGGAAGACAATTTCCGCTTCTTTGAAAAAGAAATCGGCGAGCCGGGGCCGGGCCAGGTGCTGGTGAAGAATCTCTGGCTGTCGCTCGATCCCTACATGCGCGGGCGCATGGACGAGGGCAAATCCTATGCGTCCAATCAGGCGCTGGACGAGCCGATGATCGGCGGCACGGCGGGCGAGGTCGTTTCCTCCAACGATCCGAACTTCAAGCCGGGCGACAAGGTCGTCTCCAACAACGGCGGCTGGCAGCTCTATTCGATCCAGAACCCCGCGCTGCTGCGCAAGGTGGACGACAGCAAGGTTCCGCTGCAGGCCTTCGTCGGCCCGCTCGGCATGCCCGGCGTCACCGCCTGGGTCGGCGTCAACCGCATCATCGCGCCGAAGGCCGGCGAGACCGTGGTGTGCTCGGCCGCGACCGGCGCGGTCGGCACGGTGGTGGGCCAGCTCGCCAAGGCCAAGGGCGCGCGCGCCGTCGGCATCGCCGGCGGACCGGACAAGTGCAGGTTCGCGGTCGAGGAACTCGGTTACGACGCCTGCGTCGACCACAAGGCGCCCGATTTTGCGGAGCAGTTGAAGAAGGCGACGCCGGATGGCGTCGACGGCCTGTTCGAGAATGTCGGCGGCCAGCCGTTCGCGTTGACCATGGCGCGCATGAACGATTTCGGCCGCATCGCCATCTGCGGCCTGATCGCCTCCTACGAAGGCGCGGAGAAGACCACGCTGCCGGACATGCGGATCATGCTGGTGCGCCGCCTGAAGATGCAGGGCTTCATCGTCTCCGAATTCCTGTCGGACTGGCCGACGGCGCTCAACGAACTCGTCACGCTCGCCTCGACCGGCAAGCTCAAGTGGCGCGAGACGGTGGCCGAGGGCGTGGAAAAGGCGCCGTCGGCGTTTCTGGGCATGCTCAAGGGCAAGAATTTTGGCAAGCAGCTCGTGAAGCTGTTCTGATATCTTGTCGAAACTACGCTGACAGCGTATATTGCCACTGACGGTCCTCGATGGAATTCGAGTGGGATGAGGCGAAGAGCGAAACGAACTTCCACGAACGTGGGTTCGACTTCGCTTTTGCCGCCATGATCTTCGAGGGCCTCTTCATCGAGGCGGAAGATACCCGCCTCGATTATGGCGAACGGCGCATCGTGGCGATCGGCGCAGTCGAGGACGTCGCCATCGTCGTCGTTTATACGGATCGCGCCGAGGTGCGCCGGATCATTTCGGCGCGCCGCGCCAACAGGAAGGAACGCGCTCTATGGCGGTCGTTCGCAGGTCGCTGACCGAGATCAAGCGTCAGGGGGGCGGGCGCGCCGACATGGGCCGCCTTCGTGCGTCAACGGAACGGGATATCGGCCGTCACCAGAAAGAAGATGGCGAAGCCAGCGACGCTTCTTCATTGGATTTTTCGTTGAACCTCGCTCGCGCGGCGCGTGCGGCGCTGGACATGACGCAAGAGCAGATGGCGACCCTGACGAACATCCCGGTCGCCACGTTGCGCAACTGGGAGCAGGGCCGCACGACGCCCGACGCAACCGCCCGGGCGCTGCTTACGCTGATCCTGCGTCTGCCGGCGCAGGCCCGTCGCGCCCTGGAGAACGCTGCGGCCTAGCGTCCCTTTTCCATCGACGCCATCTCGCCCTCGAGCTTGACCCACGGCTGGGCCGAGCGTGTCCAGATCTGCATGGCCGGCTTGACCTTCGACGGATCGTCGAGCGTGCCGGCCTTCAGCACCGCCGCTCCCGGCCGGCCGCTGGACTCGCTCATCAGCGAGGAGCCGCATTTCGGGCAGAAGGAGCGCTTCAGCGTATTGCCGCTGTCGGCCTTGTCGTCATAGGCCGCCATGTCGCCGCCGGAAAAGTCGATGTCGGCGCGCGGCAGGACGAGATTGGTCGAGAAGGCCGAACCCGAGGCCTTCTGGCAGTGGGTGCAATGGCAGACGACGGTCAGCGCCGGCTCCGCCTTCAGCGTGTAGCGAATGTTACCGCACAAGCAGCCGCCGGTCGCGCTCATGGTTTTCCTCCGGTATGCGAGTTTCCGCCGGGCATGAAATCGCGCGCGGGCAGGGCGGTCAATCGCGCCCCCGCCTGCGACATTGCGCGGATTGACTCGCTCAACCCCGGCGCCTAGGCCAGACTGAGGCATTCGCGAGGCGAGCGATCATGACGCGATCTCGATCGGTCGAGGCGGAACTGGGGGCGCTGCGCGCCGAGATGGAGCAGGCGGCGAGCCGACGCGCCGATCCGGCGGAACCGCCGACGCCGGAAAATGAACCCCCGCGGAATGCGACCGAACCGCCGGCGGGCGATTTCAGCGCGACGCTGGAGGACTTCAAACGCCTCCTCGGCGACTATGCCGACAGCGCGGAAGAGCTCGCCGCAGACCATCCGCTCGCCGTGGCCGGAGCGGCTTTCCTGCTCGGCTTCAGCCTCGGCCGGCTTTCGAAATAATCGTTCAAGCGAGGGCGCGTCATGGATGCTTTGGTCCGCAATCTCAAGGTCGTCTGGCGCGCCGAATCCATCGTCGCCGATGCGCGCATGAGGACGATGGCCCGGCGCAGCGCGCTGTGGATCGCTGCGGCGGGGCTGGCGTTGTTCGGCTACGTCATGTGCAATATCGCCATTTTCTTCGCCTTGCAGCAGCCGCTCGGCCCGATGTGGGCGGCGGCCGTCGTCGGGGCCGGCAATTTCGCGATCGCGGGCCTTCTCGCCCTAGTCGCAGCCCGCGCGCAGCCGGGGCGCGAGGTGGAGCTGGCGCAGGAGGTGCGCGATATGGCGCTCGCCGAGCTCGAGACGGAAGCCCGCGCCCTCCAAGCGCAATTCGTCGGCGTGCGCGACGATCTGCGGGGCCTGCAGCGGTCCTTCGGCAATTTCGTGCGCCATCCCCTCGACGCCGCTCTGCCGCAGCTCGTCGTGCCGCTCGCGGGCCTCGTGCTCAAGGCGTTGCGCAAGGGCGAGACGCCCAAGTCCTGAGAGTCTGGCCAATAACTCGAATCCTCATCCTGAGGAGCGCCATCGATCTCGGGCTTGCCCGAGATCGACATGAAATGCCCAAGTCGGGCAAGCCCGACTTGGGTGGCGCGT
>DAIRCS010000040.1:0-23806 GCA_036796555.1 Rhodoblastus sp.
AAGCGCGCCGGCCGGCCGATCTATTCCTACCGGATGTCGATCATCAGCTTCTGGGGCATCACCTTCTTCTACATCTGGGTCGGGTCGCACCACCTCCACTACACCGCCCTGCCCCATTGGGTGCAGACGCTCGGCATGACCTTCTCCCTCATGCTCCTCGTCCCGTCGTGGGCGTCGGCGGGCAATGCGCTCATGACGCTGAACGGCGCGTGGGACAAGGTTCGCGACGACGCGACGCTGCGCTTCATGATGGTGGCGGCCGTCTTCTACGGCCTGTCCACGTTCGAGGGATCGTTCATGGCGATCCGCAGCGTCAACGCCCTGTCCCACTATACGGACTGGACGATCGCGCACGTGCACGCGGGCTCGCTCGGCTGGGTGGCGATGATCACCTACGGATCGATCTACGCCGCCGTGCCGTGGCTGTGGAAGCGCGAGCGCATGTATTCGCCGGCGCTGGTGGAGCTTCACTTCTGGCTCGCCGTCGCCGGAACGGTCGTCTACGTGATCGCCATGTGGAATTCCGGGATCGTCCAGGGGTTGATGTGGCGGACCTATACGGAGGACGGAACGCTCGCCTATTCCTTACTCGATTCCGTCGTCGCCATGCACCCCTACTATATCGCCCGCGCATTCGGCGGACTGCTGTTTCTGACCGGCGCGGTCGTGTGCTGCTACAACGTCTGGATGACCGCGCGCAGGGCGCCGGCGCAATCCGCCTCGACGCGCGAGCAGCCCTCCTATGCGCCGTCGCCCGCTTTGCAGGCGGGAGAGTGAGATGGTGTTCAATTTCCACTATCGTCTCGAGCGCAAGGCGACGACCCTGATCCTGGGCATCATCCTGGCGGCGAGCATCGGCGGGTTGGTGGAGATCGCGCCGCTGTTTACGATCCATCAGACCGTCGAGGACGCCCCGGACATGCGCCTCTATACGCCGCTGGAGGTCGCGGGTCGCAACATCTACGTTCGCGAGGGATGCTATCTCTGCCATTCGCAGATGATCCGCACCCTGCGCGACGAGGTCGACCGCTACGGTCCCTATTCGCTGGCGGTCGAATCCAAATACGACCATCCCATGCTGTGGGGCTCCAAGCGCATTGGCCCGGATCTCGCGCGCATCGGCGGCAAGTATTCGGACGAATGGCAGGCCGCGCATCTGCGCGACCCGCGCTCGGTCGTGCCCCAGTCGATCATGCCCCGGTATGCGTTTCTGGCGGACACGCCGCTTCGCATCGACGATCTCGGCCTGCACCTGACGGCGCTGCGTCGCGTCGGCGTTCCCTACGGCGACGACATGATCGCCAATGCAACCGCCGACGCGCGCGCCCAGGCCATGCCCGACTCGCCGGGGGTCGCCGACCTGACGAAGCGCTACGGCAAGGCGACCCATATCGGAACCTTCGGCGGCGCGCCCGGCCGGCTGACCGAGATGGACGCGCTGGTCGCCTATCTCCAGATCGTCGGCCGCCTGACGGACGTGGCCGGCAAGATCGAGAAGGTTCAGTAGGGAGCACGCGGGATTGGCCGATCTGCACGAATCTCTGGTCTGGGCGGCCAAGTCGGTCGGGCTGTTCTATCTGCTCGGCCTGTCGGCGATCGTTCTCGTCTACGCATGCTGGCCCTCCAACAGGCGGCGTTTCGATCAGGCCGCGAACGCGATCCTCGACGAGGAAGACAAGCCATGTCGATAGAAGAGCGCGATCCGCATACCGGATATCTGACGACGGGCCACGAATGGAACGGCATCACCGAACTCAACACCCCCGTGCCGCGCGTCGTGTATTTCTTTCTGATCGTCACGGTCGCGTTTTCGCTCGTCTACTGGGTGCTGATGCCCGCCTGGCCGCTCGGTCGCACCTACACGAAGGGCGTTCTGGGCGTCGATCAGCGCCGGGCCGTCGTTGCTTCGCTGGAGCAGGCGGCTCAGGATCGCAGCGTCTGGACCTCGCGCATCGAAAAGGAAAGCTTCGCGCAGATCCAGGCCGACGCGGGCCTGATGGACGTGGCGCGCCAGACGGCGCCCGCCCTGTTCGGCGACAATTGCGCCGCCTGCCACGGCCGCGACGCCAAGGGACGCAAGGGCTTTCCGGACCTCACGACCAATTGGTGGCTGTGGGGCGGATCGGCCGACGCGATCTTCGAGACGATCCGCGTGGGCGTCAATTCATCGCATCCGCAATCGCGCAGTTCGCAGATGCCCGCCTGGGGCGTCGACAAGATGCTGCCCCCTGCCGACATCGACAAGGTCGTCGCCTATGTCGAGAACCTGAGCCAATCCGCGCCGGCCGGCGCCGCGGCGGCGGACGTCGCCGCGGGAGAGACGATTTTCGCCGCCAATTGCGCGGCGTGCCACGGCGACAAGGCGCAGGGAAACCCGGAGACGGGCGCGCCGACCCTGCACCGGCACGCGTGGCTGTATGGCGGCGATGCGCAGTCGATCCATCAGAGCGTCTGGAACGGCAGGCAGGGCCACATGCCGACCTGGGAAGGGCGCCTTTCCCTCGTCGACCGGAAGATACTGACGCTCTATCTGCTCGACTTGCGCAAGGGCGGGTCGTGAGCGGGCTCGCCCATGGCGGGACGGGCGAGCGCGCGCTCGTCTGGGCGCTGGTCGCCATCGGCCTGCTGATCGTCGCCGTCGCCAACTGGCGTCTCGTCGATCTCGCCGAAAGATCGCAGCCTGAATGCGTGGCCCACCGGCGCGCCGGCGTCGAAGCGCGCGGGGACGCGTCTTATGCGGCGGCTGCGTCCGCCTGCACGCCATGACAGGCGGGCGTCATGCGGCGCAGCCCGCGATCGAGGAGGCATAGATGGATATTCTTCCGGCCGCCGTTCCGGCCCTGCCGCGCCAGAACCGCTGGCGCCGCGACGTCGCGCCGGCCTCGGCGCCCCGCTGGCTAGCGCTGGGCTGGCGGGACTTCCGCACGCATCCCGGCGCGAGCCTCGCCTACGGATTTCTCGTCTATCTCCTGTCGGTCGCGATCGTGGGCGGCCTGATCTTCTTCGGCCTCGACTACATCCTGTTTCCGGCGCTGGCGGGCTTCATGGTCGTCGGCCCACTGCTCGCGGTCGGCCTCTACGAGAAGAGCCGCCGCATCGCGGCGGGCCTTCCGGTCAGCCTGTTCGACATGGTGTTCGTCCGGCCGGCGTCCGGCGCACAGCTTCTGTTTGCGGGCGTCCTTCTCTGCCTGCTGATGCTGCTCTGGATGCGCGCGGCCGTGATCATCTACGCGCTTTTCTTCGGCCTGCGGCCGTTTCCCGGGCTGGATCACATCGCCCCGATGCTGTTCGCCACGCCTGTAGGATGGGCGATGCTGCTTGTCGGCGGCGCCGTCGGCGCGTTGTTCGCGGCGTTTTCATTCGCGATCAGCGTGCTTTCGATTCCGATGATGCTGGATCGGCGCGTGGACGCCCTGACGGCCATGGGGTCCAGCGTCGCGCTCGTGTGGCACAATCTGGGAGCCATGCTCGCCTGGGGCTTCCTCGTGCTCGTGCTCATGCTGGTCAGCGTCGCGACCGGGCTGCTCGGCCTCATCGTCGCCTTCCCCGTCCTCGGGCATGGCGCGTGGCATGTCTACGAGGCGATGAAACCTGTCGGCGCCGCTGCGGCAACGGGACCGGCGAACCGCGGGACGCCGTGAATGGACAGCATCGGCTACCTGATCCCGATATCGCTCGGCCTCGGCCTGATCGCGCTCGGCGCCTTTCTCTGGTCGCTCGGCCGCGAGCAATACGCGGATCTGGAAGGCGCCGCGAGCCGCATTCTCGTCGACGAAGACGCGCCAGCGCTCGACGAACGCGCATGCCGCGAGTCCGCCGACGCGCCTTCGGCGGCGTCAAGACATGACGGTCGCGTTCCAATGTCTTGACGGCGCGCCATTCAGAGCAAAATCCCGAACTCCTGATCGTCGCCCGCAAGAAATTCCATCAGACGGCGCTGAGCAGGTCTCCGACCCGTTCATAAGCTTCGCCCCTGAAGCGCATCAGCTGAAATTTCTTGATCGCGGCGTAATCGGTCGGCGTCGTGTTCATGGCGATGCCGGGGATGAGCAGCGGGGCATGGAAGTCGCGCAGGCTGGTGGCCTGCCGCAATACGTTTTCCCGGGTCAGCACATCGCCGCACTGGCGGATGACATGCGCGGTCGTCGCGGCGAGGGTGTAGCCGATGGCGTAAAGATCGTCGCCGCGATCCGCGTTCGGAACATAGCGATCGAGAAACGCCATATACGCCTTCATGTCGGCTTGGTCCGCCCACAGCGGATTGCCCGGATCTTGTCGGGTCGCCAGCGCCAATACGCCCTGGACGTTCTCGAAGCCGGCCGGCTTGAGGGTCGCCCGCGTCGATGAATTGCCGGCGCCGAGAAACACCTGCGGCTTCCAGTCCAGCGCCGCCATCTTTCGCAACGCCTGGCTCGCCATTTTCGGAATGGTGATCAATGAGACCACATCCGCGCCGGACGCCTTCATCTGAACGATCTGGGAATCGATCGTGGGATCGCCGACGGAATAGTTCAGTTCGGACACGATCTGCGAGGCCCGTGCGCCCAGGCCGGCCTTGAGTCCGGACAGCGTCGCCTTGCCGGCGTCGTCGTTCTGATAGATCACGGCGATCTTCGCATCGGGCAGCGCGCTTGCGATATATCTGCCCGATACGCCTCCTTCGATCTCATAGGTCGCGCCGCCGAGCATCGTCCACGGATTCTGGGCGGGATCCGCGAGCTTGCTCGCCGCCGCCGCGAGAAAGATCTGGGGGACTTTTCGGGCGTTCATGTATTTCTGAACGGCGATATTGCCCGGCGTCCCCATCGCGCCGGCAATGAACAGAACTTCGTCGCCTTCCGCCAGACGCCGCGCGGCTTCCACCGATTTCGGCGGGCTGTAAGCGTCGTCATAGTTGATGAACTTGATGTTGCGGCCGTTGATTCCGCCCTGCTCGTTCAGCATGCGGAAGTAGGCATCCATCGCCAGTGCGAGGACGCCGAAGGACGACACCGGACCGCTCAACGGACCGAACTGCCCGATCCGGATTTCCTTGTCGCTGGCGCCGGCGTCGTAAGCACCCGCCGCGAATGCCGGACGCTTGATCAACCCAGCCGCAAGTCCCGTCGCTGCTCCACCGAGCAGCGCACGCCTGTTCATCCTCATGTCATGCTCCCTTTGATGCCGGCTTATGGATTGCCGTTCGCGAGCGCCGCTTCATATTGCGCGGCGAGTTCATCGACGAGATCGGCGACGCTGGTGATCGAGCGCACGCCCGAGACGGAATGTCCTGCGCTCCAGACCTCGATCCAGCGGCGCGGTCCGTCTGCGGCGTTCTTGCCGCCGAACGTCTCCCTGGCGCGGGCTTCCGACACCGATTCATCGAGGTTCGCGGGATCGAGACCGGCGGCGACGATCGAGGGCCGCAACATGCTCGCATCGAGCCCGGTGAAGGCCTTGGTCAACATGACGTCGTCGAGCGTGCTGTCGACCAGCATCTGGCGATACGCATCGCTCGCCATGCTCTCGCGCGTCGCGATGAAGCCCGTGCCCATATAGGCAAGGTCGCAGCCGAGCACGCGCGCCGCCGCCAGCGCCGCGCCGTCCGTGACGCCGCCCGCAAGCACGATTGGGCCGTTGAACATGGCGCGGACCGCGCGCACGAATGCGAATGGATTGGCCCAACCGGTCTGCCCGCCTGCGCCCGCCGTCAGCAGGATGAGTCCGTCGGCGCCCGCTTCGATCGCTTTCTCGGCGTGACGCAGCGACGCGATGTCGGCGAACACCAGACAGCCGATATCGTGCAGCGGCGCGACCGCCGCGGCCGGCGATCCGACGCTGGTGATCACCATCTCGACCTTGTGGCGCACGAGACAGGCGAGATCGTCCTTGAAGCGTGGCTGGCGAATGATGAGGTTCGGACAATGCGGCGCGGCCGGCCGACCGAGATCGGCGACGTTGCGCTCGATCTGGCCGAGCCAGGCGTCAAGCTCCTCGACCGAGCGGGCGTTCGCGGTCGGAAAGGCGCCGATCACGCCGGCCCGGCACGCCGCCGTGACGAGATCGACTCCCGACACGCGCAGCATAGGCGCTGCGATGAGCGGCAGGCGAAGCCGCGTGGCGATTGCATCCGGCAGGGCGCTGCGGCGAAGGGCGTCCATCGTCATCTGCCCTTCCAGACCGGCTTGCGCTTTTCGGCGAACGCCTTGAGACCCTCGGTGCGATCCTCCGAATTCAGCGCGCGCGCGGCGATCGGCATCTGCTGCGCCCAGCCGGCCTCATCGGTCCAGTTGGCGGACTGGAAGATGATCTCCTTTGACGCCGCAAGCGCGGTCGGGCCGTTGACGAGCAGTTCATCGGCGAACGCGACGGCGGCGTCGAGCGCCTGCCCCGGCTCGACCAGCCGGTTGACGAGTCCGAGCCGTTCAAAGAACTCGGCCGTCCTGAACTGGCCCGTCAGCGCCAGCTCCATCGCGATGTGATAGGGAATCCGCTTCGGCAACCGAAACAATCCGCCGCCGATCGCGACGACATTATGCCGGACCTCCGGCAATCCCATTCTGGCGTCGCGCGCGGCGACGATGAGGTCGCACGACAGGCACAATTCCAGACCGCCGCCGACGGCGTAACCTTCGACCGCCGCGATCAGCGGCTTTCGCGGCGGACGATGGAACAATCCGAAGCCGCCGCGATCGGTGACGGCGCGTTCGCCGCGCGCCACTGCTTTCAAATCGGCGCCGGCGGAGAAATTCCCTCCGGCGCCGGTGATGACGCCGACGAAAAGCTCGTCCTCGGCGTCGAGCCGGTCCATGGCCGCGGAAACGCCCTGCGCGACCGCCAGGTTGCAGGCGTTCTTCGCTTCCGGCCGGTTCAGCGTGACGACCAGAACATGTCCGCGCTGCTCGGTGAGAACCGCCTGTTCGTTATTGTCCGTCATCGATCCGCCTCAGAGCGCAAAAGTGAAGCCGCCGTTGACCGGATAGGTCTGGCCCGTGATCCAGGAACTCGCGTCGGAGGCAAGGAACAGGACCATGTTCGCAATGTCCGTCGGCTGGCCCGGGCGGCGGATGACGTATTTCTCCATCATCTTCTTCAGCATTTCGGGATTGGCCTTCAGCCGCGCCTCGATCGCGGGCGTCGCGGTGGCCGCGATCGCGACGCAGTTGGCGGTGATCTGATAGCGCCCGAGAGAGCGCGCGATCGCGCGCGTGAATCCGGCAGCGCCCGCCTTGGCGCCCGAATAGACCTCGAGGCCTGCTTCGCCTGCGCGACCGGCGTCCGAGATGATGGTGATGACCCGACCACCCCGACGCTCGATCATGCGTGGAATGCACGCCGACGCGCAGTTGATGACGCCGTAGAGGTTGACGCCGATAAAGCTGTTCCAGACTTCGGGCCCGGTTTCCCAGAATGGTTTGCGGGCGTCGGGATCGGGCGCGGCGCCGGCGTTGCCGGCGTTGTTGACCAGGATATCGACGGGGCCAAAGGCCTGCTCGGCCGCGCCGACCATTTTCTTCACCGACGCCAGATCGGTGACGTCGGCCTGCGCGGCGACAGCCTTGCCGCCGGCGTCGTTGATCTCCTTCGCCACCTCTTCAGCGCGCTCGAGGAAGTAGTCGTTGACGATGACGCCGGCCGCGTCGTGAGCCGCGAAGTGCAGCGCGATCTGGCGGCCCACCCCCTGACCGGCTCCCGTGACCAGCGCCACCTTGTTCTTCAGATCGAGCAGATCGCTCATACGTTTCTCTCCCGTCCCTTCCAGTAAGGTTCGCGCAGCTCCCGCTTGAGCAGCTTGCCCATCGTGTTGCGCGGCAGCTCGTCGACGATCGACAGCGACTTCGGTCGCTTGTAGGAAGCGAGATGGTCGCGGCAGAAATCGATGATCGCGCTCTCGCTCGCGACATGTCCGGGCTTCAATTCGCAAAACGCCTTGACCTGCTCGCCGAACTCGTCGTCGGGAATGCCGATGACGGCGACGTCCTGCACGTCGGGATGCTTCAGAATCGCGGCTTCGATCTCCGCCGGATAGATATTGACGCCGCCGGCGATGATCATGTCCTTGGCGCGATCGGTGATGAAGAGATAGCCGTCGTCATCGAGCATTCCGACATCGCCGACGCGGAAGAATCCGTCCGCATCGAGCGTGTCCGCGCCAAGCGGCTTGGCGTTGAGGTAGCTGCGGATCGTCACCGGCGTCCTGATCCAGATCTCGCCCGATTGATTGCGCGGCAGCTCGCGGCCCTCGGCGTCGCGAATGCTGATCTCGACATGCTTGTGCGGCAGTCCGCTCGACCCCGGCTTCTTTTCCTGCATCTCCGGCGCAAGGAAGCTGATCATTCCAACTTCCGTCGCGCCGTATCCCTCGCCCAGCACGTTCGCGCCGAAATAGTCGATGATCCATTGCTTCAGCGCATAAGGCACCGGAGCGGCCCCGACCGAAAGCGCGCAAATCGAGGACACGTCGTAAGCGGCGAGCGTTTCGGGCGGCAATGCCGCCAGACGCTTGTACATGGTGGGCACGCCGACCCAATTGGTGACCTTGTACCTTTCGATCAGCTTCAGCGCGCCTTCGGGATCGAACCGGCGCATCAGGATCGTCGGATTGCCGAGCTGGATCGCTCCCCAGACCTGCGACGGCCCCGCGCCGTGATGCAGCGGCAACGTCAGCAGCGACACGCCGCCAGGCTGCCCTCGGCGGGTCCGCGCCACATCCACGAGATATTCATTCGCCTTGGGATCGATCTGCGCGCCCGGCTGAAGCACGGACACCACGCCCTTCGGCAGGCCGGTCGTGCCGGAAGTGTAAAGGATCAGGGGCGGGCGGCCCTTTCCGAACAAGGCCGGCTCGGCCGGCGCCTGCAACAGGTCGTCGAAGGCGACGAAACCCGCCGCCCGTTTTCCGATCGAGACGGCAAGCTTGATCGGCAGGCCATCGAACGCGGGCGCGAGCGCCTCCGGATCGTGGTCGTCGCAAACCACGACGGTCGCGCCGCTGTTCGACAGCACATACTGCGTCTCGGCCGGCGTCAGCCGCCAATTGAGGCCGAGCAGCGAACAGCCGAGCTTGCTGATCGCCTCGCCGAGAATCGGCCACTCGATGCGGATCTGGGTGCGCGCCACGACCACATCGCCAGCGACGACGCCGCGCGCGGCAAGACCATGCGCAACGCGATTGGCCGCATCGTTCAACTCAGCCCAGGTCAGTCGCCGGTCGCCTTCGATGAAGGCGACAGCGTTCGGATTTGTCTCCGCCCAATATTCGGCGGTGTTCGCTTGCGCCGCGCTCATTTCTCCAGACCTCGTTTGAGCATCGCGATGAAATCCTCGCTCAGGCGCGGCAGATCGATCCGCTCGGGATCGGCGAGCCATTGCGCGACCACGCCGCGCAGGCTCGCCAGGATCAGAACGCTCTGCGTGTCCGGATCGATGTCAGCGCGCACTTGTCCGGCGGCGACCCCGGTCCTGATGCCCGCCGCGATCTCGGCCACGGACTTGCGATTGAGCTCCGCGACGGTCGCCTTGATCGCGGGCGTGTTGAGCGCGCCCGCGAGCACCGCATGAAAGGCGCGCACGGTGGTCGGGCTCTCGAGCGGCAACCGGAAATAGTCGCGAACCGATTCAATCAGGCCGTCGTAGCCGGAAGCCGCGCTCGCGCGGCGGCGCGTCAGAAACAACTGGACGACATAGACGCCGAGCGCCGAGAGCAGATCGTCCTTGGTGCGGAAGTAATGCGACGGCAGCCCGCGGCTGTAGCCCGCCCGCGCGCCCGCCTCGGCCAGCGTGATCGCCTCGAATCCGCCTTCCGCCACGATGTCGGCCGCAGCTTCGAGGATGCGGCGCTCGGCCTCATCCCGGCGCTCCGCCTGCGTGCGCGCCTTGCCGCCCTGTTCCTCGGCTAACTGTTCGGAGACACGCCGCGCCGCCCGGATCATTCGCTTGCCCTCCCGGTGTTTTCGCTTGCATTGCGTTTAGAATAATGTTTGTTGGTTAGTCAACAAGTATTTTCGGGAGATTTCGATGCCGACGCTCAAGCTGCTGAAATCACAACTTTATTCGGAAGGCGACCCCGATGGGCGCTCCGCCGATCCCGTCCTCCGGGGCGGTCGCTGCCGTTGCGGCTACGTGTTTTTCCCGATGCAGACCTATGGCTGCGAGCGCTGCGGCGGCCATGGCGACGCGCTGACGCCGCAGGCGCTTTCGACGAACGGCGTCCTGCTGGCCTCGGCGGTCGTGCATATTCATGCCGACAAGAGCCGGCCCACCCCCTTCACCATCGTCAAGATCGCACTCGATGACGGGCCCGTGGTCCGCACGCTGCTGGCCGACGACAGCGGCGAGATCGCGATCGGGCGGCGAATGAAAGCGAAGCTGACGCCCGTCCAGCAGGGCGACGGCGAAACCGTCTTCGACCTCCGCTTCACCGCAATCGCTTAAATCTCACCGGAGCAAAACCATGGCGCGCGTCCTCAACGAATTGCGGCCGGTCTACGTCGTCGGCGTCGGCTGGCATCGCTACCAGAATCCGAGCGAGACGCCATACGTCGCCCTCGGGCTCGCCGCTATCCGACAGGCGTTGGCCGACGCACGCATCGAATGGCCGGCGGTCGAGTCCACCTATGTCGCGACCGCCCTGCTCGGCATGGCCTCGGGACGGCCCATGCTGCGGCACCTCGGCGCTACCGGAGCGCCGCTGCTGCACATCGAGAATGCATCGGCTTCGGGATCGACCGCGTTCCGGCAAGCATGCATCGAAGTGGCGAGCGGTATCAGCGACGTTGCGCTCGCGGTCGGCGTGGACAAACGCAACATGGTGCGACGGTCGGATACCGGCATCGATCATCTTGCCGATGACGCCATCGCGCCGTTCACGCATTTCGCGCTGCTGACAAACGAATACGCGAGCCGGCATAACGTTTCGGTCGAGGATATCGCGCGCGTGGCGGTGAAGAACCATCGCAACGGCGCGAAGAATCCCAACGCGCAGCGGCAACAGGAGAGGACGCTCGACGAAGTGCTCGGCGGCAGGAAAGTCTCGGGTTCCCTGACAGCGCTGCAATGCACGCCGGTCGGCGAAGGCGCGGCCGCCGTGATCGTCGCATCCGATGAAGGGATCAAGCGCTTCGGGATCGATCCCGGTCGCGCTGTCCGCGTCACGGCATCCGTCGGACGCAGCGAGCGCGTCTATCCGCCCGGCGTCGGCTTCGACGCCGCGCTGACGCGGGAGACCGTGGAGATCGCCCTTGCAGAAGCGAAGCGCGCGCCCGGCGACCTCGACATCATCGAATTGCACGATGCGTTCACGGTCGAGGAACTGCACTACATCGAGAGCATCGGCCTATGCGCCGAGGGCCAAGGCGTCGCGATGCTGAAGGATGGCGCGCTCGACATCGGCGGACGTTGCGCCGTCAATCCGTCTGGCGGCCTGATCGCAATGGGACATCCCATCGGCCCCACCGGGATCGGTCAGATCGGCGAGATCGCGATGCAGTTGCGCGGGGAGGCCGGAACGCGACAGCATCACGACGCACGCGTAGGTCTCGCCCACATGGTCGGCGTCGGGGCGGTCTGCTACGTGCACATTCTGGAGCGCCCCGTCTGATCCGGGCGCTTCGACTTTAACGTCCGATGCAGCGAACGTCGTTCCGCGAAGTCTTCTCCGGCGTGCGCGCCGTTCTTTTTCCCGGCGCCCGCAGGGAGCCAACGCCTATCCGATCGCCATGAGGCTCGCGTTGCCGCCCGCCGCCGCAGTGTTGATCGAGATCGAAACCTCTTCAAGCAACAGATCGAGGCGATAGGCTTCCGGATTGCGGATCAGGTCGTCCGTCGTCGCCGCCTGAGCGACGACGATCGGCCCGCTCAGGCCCGCGATTTTTCTGTTCGCGGCCTTGACGCGCTCGACGCCGCCTTCGATCAAGGCGCCGGCGAACGGACCGTCGGCCTCCCAATTCGTCGTCCAGGAGATGTGCGCCGAGACGTTCGGCGGCAGATCGGCGATCGCATCCTGCAATCTGCTCGCTTCATCAATGGCGATATCGTTGCCGGCGGCCAGCGCGGCCGCGATCTGACAATACAGGCCCGCCTTCGTCGCAGGGACGAGAAGGATTCGTCCGCGCGGACGCAGCATGTAGACATTCTGCTCGCCGACAGGACCGGCGAGATCCTTCCGCAATCCGAGAACGGATCGTCCGACGAGTTCGCGCGCGACGCCTGCCGCGCCGTGGCCTTTTTGATTCAGCCACGCGGCATAGGCCAGCAAGGCCGGATCGGCATGCGTCGAGCCGTCCTGCGGCGGCGCCGGCGCATGCTGGACGAGCCGGCCGATGTAGAGCGGGCCGCCGGCTTTCGGACCCGTTCCCGACAATCCCCGGCCGCCGAACGGCTGGACGCCGACGACCGCCCCGATGATGTTGCGGTTGATGTAGAGATTGCCGGCTTTGACGCGGTCCGTCACATGCGCGATGGTTTCATCGAGCCGGGTGTGAAGGCCGAAGGTGAGGCCGTAGCCGGAATTGTTGATCTCGTCGATCAATCGATCCAGGCTCTCGCGCCTGTAGCGGATGACGTGCAGGACCGGCCCGAATATTTCGCGCTGGAGATCCGACAGCCTGTCGATCTCGATGATGGTCGGTGCGACGAAAGCGCCTCGCGCGGCGTCCGCCGGGAGCGTCGACTGCTCGACCTTGCAGCCGAGATTTCTCATCCGTTCGATATGCTCGTCGATGACGGTCTTCGCCCCGTCGGTGATGACCGGGCCGACATCGATGTCGAGACGGTCGGTGCGGCCGATCGCCAGTTCGGCCAGCGCGCCCTTCAGCATATGCAGCGTCTTGTCCGCGATCTCCTGCTGAAGACACAGGACGCGCAAGGCGGAGCAGCGCTGGCCCGCGCTGTCGAAGGCCGAAGCGATGACGTCGCCGACGACCTGCTCGGTCAGCGCCGACGAATCCACGATCATTGCATTCTGCCCGCCGGTCTCCGCGATCAGCGGAATCGGCTTGCCGGACGCGGAGAGCCGTTCAGCGAGCTGCCCTTGAATGAGACGCGCAACCTCCGTCGAACCGGTGAACATCACGCCGGCGGTCTCGAGCGCGGCCACGAGCGCAGCGCCCAACGCGCCACCGCCCGGCGCGAACTGCAAGGCGCCTGCGGGAACGCCGGCTTCGTGCAGAATCCTGACGCCTTCACACGCGACGATCGGCGTCTCCTCCGCGGGCTTGGCGATGACCGCGTTTCCGGCCACCAGCGCCGCCGCTATCTGTCCGGTAAAGATCGCCAGCGGAAAATTCCAGGGACTGATGCATACGACCACGCCGAGCGGCGCGTGGGCCGCTCCCAGCGTGCGGCGAGCCTGGCTGGCGTAATATCTCAGGAAGTCGACCGCCTCGCGCACCTCGCCGACCGCGTTCGCGGCGGTCTTGCCGGCTTCGCGCATAACGATCCCCATCAGAGTGTCGATGCGCGATTCCATGATGTCGGCCGCCCTGTCGAGGCAGGCCGCCCGTTCGGCCGGCGGGACCGCGCTCCACGTCGCCGCATGGAATGCGGCGATCCGCGCGATCTGCGCGGCGTCTTCGGCGGCCAGTTCGGTCACGCGCCCGACGATATCGTCTCGATCCGCCGGATTCAGCACCGCGCGCGTCACGCCTGGCGCAACGCCTTCCGCCAGCAGCGGGCCGGGGCGCCAGTCTGTTTCCGCCGTCGCGCGAAGATTTTGCGAGAGCTGCGCCAGGACCGCCTCGCTCGACAGATCGACGCCCTTGGAATTTCGCCGTTCGCCCCCATAGATCGCCGGAGGAAGCGCGATCTCGCCATGAGGCGCCCCGATCGCCGGCATCGCCTTCACGATATCGACGGGATCGGCGATCAGATCGGCGACCGACACATTCTCATCCGAAACGCGATTGACGAACGACGAATTGGCGCCGTTCTCGAGGAGCCGCCGAACCAGATAGGCCAGCAAGGTCTCATGCGTGCCGACGGGCGCATAGATTCGGCAAGGCCGATTGAGATTGGTCTTGCCGACGACTTCCTCGTAGAGCGCTTCGCCCATGCCGTGCAGGCACTGGAATTCATATTTGCCGACGAAGAAATCCTGGCCGGCGAGATGATAGATCGTGGCGAGGGATTGCGCGTTGTGGGTTGCAAACTGCGGAAACACCGCATCGGGCGCCGCGAGAAGCTTGCGCGCGCAAGCGATATAGGCGACGTCCGTGTAGGCCTTGCGGGTATAGACCGGGAAGTCGGATAGACCGTCGAGTTGCGCGCGCTTGATCTCGGCGTCCCAATAGGCGCCCTTCACCAGGCGAACCATGATGCGGCGGCCCGAGCGCCGTGCGAGGTCCACGATATAATCGATGACGAACGGGCAACGCCTGCCATAGGCCTGCGCCACGAAGCCGAGGCCGTTCCAGCCGGCCAGTTCCGCGTTGAAGCTCAACGCCTCCAGGAGGTCGAGCGACAATTCGAGCCGGTCCGCTTCCTCCGCATCGATGTTGAGGCCGATGTCGTATTGTTTCGCTAGCCGCGCCAGCGTCTCCAGCCGGGGCAGCAACTCGTCCATCACGCGCCGCGACTGCGCCCGCGTATAGCGGGGATGCAGCGCGGACAGCTTGATGGAAATGCCGGGCCCATCATAGACGCCCCGGCCGCCCGAGGCTTCGCCGATCGCGCGGATGGCGTCCATATAGCTTTGAAAATATCGCTCGGAGTCGCGCGCCGTGACGGCCGCCTCCCCCAGCATGTCGTAGGAATAACGGAAGCCTTCCGCCTCCAGCGTCTCCGCGCGCTTCAAGGCCTTTCCGATCGTCTCGCCGGTGACGAACTGCTCGCCCATCATGCGCATCGCCATATCGACGCCGCGCCGGACCACCGGTTCGCCGCATCGGGAAATCAGCCGTGTCAGAGCCGCGCCCAGGCCGCGGTCATTCACCGTCGAGGTCAGCTTGCCGGTGATGACGAGGCCCCAGGTCGCGGCATTGACGAAAAGCGACCGGCCGCCGCCAAGATGCGACGTCCAGTCTCCGGCCGAAATCTTGTCGCGGATCAGCGCGTCGCGCGTCGCATTGTCGGGAATGCGCAGAAGCGCCTCCGCCATGCACATCAGCGCCACGCCTTCCTGGCTCGACAGCGAATATTCGTGCACCAGTTCCTCGACAAGGCCGCCTTCGTGCTTGGCGCGCAGCGCCTCGACCAGTTTTCGCGCGGTCGCGGCGATGGCCTCCTTCATCGGCGAAGGTAATTCGGCGGCCTCCAGCAGCGGCGGAACGCACTCAGGCTCCGGACGCCGATACGCTGCGGTGATCGCCCGCCGAAGCGCGCTTTGCGGCCGTATCGGCGAAGCGAATTGCGCGAACGGCGGAGCGACGCCGGTCGATCTCTCGTCCGGGTCATTGGCGACGCTATCTGACATGCCGATGGCTTCCGAACATAATGTGACGCGGTCCTCGCAAAAGGTCATTCAGGCATGCGCTGCATGATCGGAATGGCGCGTTGGGCCAACGTCGTCAGACGATCGAGATTGCAGTCGCCATACCCGCCGCCCTGATGCAGCAGGTTACATGTCGCAATGACATGTCCATTCCACCGCACCGGAAGGTTCACGACGCTTTCGCATCCGAGCGATCAGATTAGCTCATAATCGGGAATGCCCCGAAAAGGTGTGTCCGCCAGTAGGGAGCGTGAGGCAATTCCGCGTGGCGTGGCGACTCGGTGGGTTCAACGGGGCAATCGAGCGCGCATCGCCTGATGCAAAATACAATCCGTTGATTTCCTTTGGAAAATGGCGCGCCTGGAAAGACGAGACCGCTAACAGCTATATCATTGAAATTTCTTCATAAAGACCGAGGCGGCTCGACCAGGGAATCATCGTCCCGCCCTGTATCCGCCGCAGACTACGATGCGCCACGAGACGGCGGAGATGCGCCGACAGCGGCTATTGGACTTTCACCCGATACCGGAAGTTCGCCATCAACCGATGATCGGCGAGCGCGGAAGCGACAAACGCCGTCTCAGGCGCGCCCCCAGAACTCCCTGGCCGTATCGACAACAAGGCCAAGCTTGGCGATTTCGTCGTCGAGCGTGATCAGGTTGCCCTCGACGACGCTGGCGAACCCGCATTGCGGACTGATTGCGAGGTCGTCGCCGTCGACATATTTCGTCGCCTCGTCCAGACGCCGCTTGAGATCGTCCTTGTTTTCGAGCCTGGCGCGTTTCGTCGTCACGAGACCGAGAACGACTTCCTTGCCTTTCGGCATGAATCGCAAAGGGGCGAAAGAGCCGCTACGCTCGTCGTCATATTCGAGCAGGAAGCGATCGACCTGCAGGCCGCCGAAGCAGGCTTCGGCGAGACCCTCGTAAGTTCCCTCGGCGATCCAGTTCGAGCGTGCGTTGCCACGGCAAAGGTGGATGCCGATGGTCGTGCCCGGACGCCTGGCCGAGATGCATGCGTTAATCAGCCGAACATAGCGGCCAAGCCGGGCGTCGGGATCGTCCCCGTCGGCGCGCACTTCCTCGCGCAGCGTCGGATCCAGAAAATAAGTCAGCAGTGGATCGTCGATCTGGATATAGCGGCAGCCTGCTTCTTCGAGCGCGGCGATCTCGCGGCGATAAACGTCGGCGAGGTCGGCGAAGAATTCCTCGATGTCCGGATAGGCCGCTTCCGACACGACCTTGCGGCCGCCGTGGAAATGCATGCGCGTTGGCGAAGGGATGGTGATCTTGGCCATCTCGCGCGCGCGGGAAGCAACGAAGCGAAAATCATCGACGAGCACGGGATTCTCGACGCCGAGCTTGCCGACCGTCTTCACCGTCTTCGGCACATAGTCCGACGGCTTGCCGTGATCGTGAGAAAAGGCGGTCGTCTCGCCGTCGAGGATGGCGACGCCCGTCAAATGCCTGACAAAGTCGATCCACCAGTTCTCGCGACGAAATTCGCCGTCGGTGACGACCCGCAGGCCGATTCGTTCCTGCAGCGCGATCACATCGGCGATGGCGGCGTCTTCCACTGCCCGAAGCGCCGCGTCGTCGATCTTGCCAGCCTGGTGGCGCGCGCGGGCTTGATGAATGCTGTCAGGCCGCAGGAGGCTGCCGACCGTATCGGCGCGAATTCTGTCGCCTTTCCCGGAGGCTTTGTCGCGAAGGCGGGAATTTTGCATGGAAATCTCCTCCAGGGCGCGGTTCGCCTCTCAGGCCGGTCGTCTCAGGTATCGGGCGGGCGGGCGCGCAGCCTATGCGGATCGCGAAAGACCCCTTGCTGAATCGGTATTTGGCCGGTCGATCCGTTCGGCTCGGCCTCCATCAGGATTTCGATGAATTTTGTCTGCACGACCGTGAGAGGCTGATTTTTTCGGAATGTCAGCCCGATTTCGCGCTCGCTGTCGAGCAGATCGACGGGAAGAATCTTGAGGTCCTTGCGCAGCGACGCTCGCTTGCGCTTCGAATAGGTGAGCAGGCCGATCGCGTCGCTGCTGAGGATCATCTGTTCGGCCAGCGAGAAGGTGACGATCTCGCAGGTCTGGGCTGGCGGCGTCAGCCCGTGGCGGATCAGCAGCTCCTCGAAATACCTTCGGGTCGGCGTGCCATGCGGCGCGACGATCCAGTTTTCGCGCGCGAGCTGTTCGAGCGTGGGGCGCCCCTTCGCCAGCGGGTGATCGGCCCTGGTCACCATCGCGTAGGACTCGCGCAGAAGCGGCGTCTCCTCCAGCGCATCGTAGGGCGGCGGCTTGCGCAGGGGCCCGATGACGAAGTCCAGTTCGTTCTGCCGCAGCCCGTCGATCAAGGCCGGATAACCGCCGGTGACCGCCTGAAGTCGGACATGCCGGTAGCGGCGTAGCATTGCGCCGAACGCCTGCATGACCATCGCTTGCTCGGAAAACGGAAGCAGGCCGATCGAAATGCGGCCCGTCACCTCGCCGGTCATGACCGCAAGCCGCGTGGGAAGCGCCAGCACGTCCTGCATCAGGCTCTTGTAGAGGGCGCACAGCAAACCGACGTCGTCGTTCCCCTCCATGCCCGTCCGCGTCCGGTGAAAGAGCTGACGGCCGACGGCGGACGACAGGCGCGCGATCGCCCGGCTGACGTTCGGCTGCGACTGGCCGAGATAGCTGGCGGCTGCAGAAACGCTGCCGGCTGTCCGGACCGCGTCGGCCGCCGCCAGCATGTCCCAGCCCAGATGGTGGGCGAGGTTTCTCACCTTTCCGCCACGCGCGCTCAACCGCTCCTGCGCTTCCTCGATACGCGCGATCATGCGGCGGCAATGCGCGATGACGACCTCGCCGTGCGAGGTCGGCTCCATGCCCGTCCAGCCCCGCTGGAAGAGCGTGTGCCCCAGAGCCTGCTCGGCCTCCGCGACCGCGCGCGAGAGGCTGCTCTGGCTGACGTTCAGACGTTCGCCGGTTCGAGCCAGGCTCGCATGCGCCGCCACGCCGTCGATGATCCGCGCGTGCCGGATGGTGAGAGGAGGAGTTTTCTTCATCCTGCAAAGAGCCTTTGGCGCTGTCGCCGTCTTCAGCCTCACCCAATCATGCAGGTTTCGCAACCGACCTTACAGAAACTGCATAAGCGTGATTTGCGGTCTTTGGCTAGGGTCATTGGCAACATCCGGGAAAAACTCGCGGCGCATCGGAAGGGAGCGATGTCAGAAAAGCATTTCGACGCCGTCGTGCGCGCTCGCCGGACGCTGACCGACCGAATCGCCGAGTTCGAGATTGCCGCCGCCGACGGCGCGCGGCTGCCGATGGCGCAGGCCGGAAGCCATATCGAACTCTTGTTTGGCGGCGAGGGCGGGCGCTTCCTGCGTCACTATTCGGTTGTGGGGCCATTGACCTCGAACGGCGATGCCGAACCGTTCTGGCGCATCGCTGTGCAACGGGAAAACCTTTCGCGTGGATCGGCCTTCATCCACGACCGTTTTCGCGCAGGCGTGCGCTTGCGGGTGTCGCGCCCCATCAATGCCTTCCGGCTTTTGCGCGACAGCAATCATACGCTGCTGATCGCCGGCGGCATCGGGGTGACGCCGATGGTCGCGATGGCGCGCTCGCTGTCTGTTCGGAAAATGCCCTTCTCGATGTTCTATGCCGGCCTTAAGCGGTCGGCGATGGCCTACGTCGACGATCTCGCGCGCCTGTGCGGCGATCGGCTAACGGTCCACGAAGCCGCAGATCAAGGCGTCCCCGATCTCGAGGCTCTGTTTCGCGCGCAGCCGGACGGGACGGCCGTCTACATCTGTGGGCCTGGCCCGATGATAGAGGCGGCCCGCGCGGCGGGCCGTGCTCTCGGCTGGGACGGTGCGCGTATCCGTTTCGAGGTCTTCAACTCGGCTCACAAGCCAGACGATGCCGATTTCGAAGTGAGGATCAGGTCGGGACGCACGATCCGCGTCGGCGCCGGAACGACCATTCTCGATGCGCTTGATGTCGCGGGCGTCGACACGCTGTCCGATTGCCGGCGCGGCGAATGCGGCCTCTGTTCGACTGATGTCGTCGCCTACGACGGCGAACTCGATCACCGCGATCGCTTCTTCAGCAAGGACGAGCACGCCAGGGGCGAGCAGATCACGATCTGCTGCTCGCGGTTTCGCGGACAGCTCCTTCATCTGGACATCTAAGTTTCAAGGAGAGCAGGAATGCCGACCGCAGGTCTTCAACTGGCGCACGCCGAACTGCCCCATCCCAGCGACGCCGCGGTCTACGCCGCGATGGAGCCGCACGACGCCGGCCATTTCGCCAACAACGAGACGCCGCTCGTCCGCAATTGCTGGTATGTCGCCGCGCGCGCAAACGAAGTCGGGCGCAAGCCGCTCGCGCGAAAACTCCTCAACGTCGATGTCGTGCTATGGCGGACGGAGGCTGGCGCGGTCGTCGCCATGCGCAACCGTTGCCCGCACCGCTCCTTCCCGCTCGCGCGCGGCAAGCTGATCGGCGACCGCCTGGTCTGCGGCTACCACGGGATGGAATTCGGAGCGGACGGCGTGTGCGCGCACATGCCGGCGCTGAGCCGCGCGCCCTCGACAGCCATGGTGCAGACCTACCCGGCTGCCGACCGCGGTCCCTTGACCTGGATCTGGATGGGCGCGCCCGACCTTGCGGACGAAGCCGCGATCCCGGACACCTCCTGGCTCAGCGACCCCAAGTGGGGCACCGTGACGGGAAATTTCCATGTCGGCTCGGATTATGTCGCGATGCACGAGAACCTGATCGACCAGACCCATTTCCCGTTCCTGCATCCCGGCACTGTCGGCACGCCGGAATACGCCCGCTCCAGGCTCACCGCCTCGACCGACGACAACCAGGTGGTGATCCGGCGCGAGCTCCTCAATTCCGCGCCGCCCGGCGTCTACGGCGTACCTGCGGACATCATGGACAAGAAGGTCGACAGAACGTCGGAGGCCCGCTTTGTCTCGCCGGCTCTGCATACGGCGTTCGCGCGGATCCATGTGGTCGATCCGGATCCCGGCCGGCCGACTGACTATCGCTACAACATCACGCACGCCTTCACGCCGGAGACCAACAATTCGATCCACTATTGGTGGTTCAACTCTCGCGATTATCGGCCGGGAGATGCAGAGATCGACACGTTCATGCGTGAGGCGCACGCTCAGGCCTATTCCGAGGACGTAGAGGCGCTGGAGTGGATCAACGAGGTCGTGCGCAAGGACGGCGAGGCGCAGTTCGACCTCAGCTTCGCCCCCGACAAGCCAGGACTTATGGCGCGCAGGATTTTATTTCGGCTCGCCATGAAGGAAGCGCGTACGATTTGATTGTCGCGCGTCATTGGGCGCCGTCGTCCAATCTCCGACGACGGAAGCCGGCGACGAGCAGTTTGGTCTGAAACGACGAGGGCTGAAGAATGAATAGAATTGTCATGATTGCCGCTCTGGGGGCGATGCTTTGCTGCTCGTCCGTGGTCCAGGCCGAGGACAACGTCGTCAAGATCGGTCTCGTCATTCCGACGACCGGCATTTTCTCGACGAACGGCCGCCAGATAGCGACGGCGGTCAAGACGTTCATGTCCGTCAACGGCGACACGGCCGGCGGCAGAAAAGTCGAGGTTCTGATCCGGGACGACGCCGGATCGCCCGATCTGTCCAAGCGCCTGGCGCAGGAACTCGTCATCGCCGACCATGTGAATTTTCTCGCCGGCTTCGGGAATACGCCCGCCGCGTTGGCAGTCGCTCCGATCGCGACGCAAGCGAAGACGCCTCAGGTCGTCATGGTCGCCGCCACGTCGATCATTCCGACAAGATCTCCTTTTATCGTACGCTCTTCGCAGACGATTCCGCAGATCGCGAGCGCCGCGGGCGACTGGGCCGCGAAGCACAACATCAAGCGCGCAATCTCCATCGTCTCGGACTACGGTCCCGGGCTCGACGCGGAGCAATGGTTCGCCAAAAGCTTCGAAGCGGGCGGCGGAAAGGTTCTGGACAGGCTGAGAGCGCCTTTGGCAAGCCCTGAATTCGCGCCATTTCTTCAGCTCGTGAAGGACAAGGCGCCGGACGCGGTCTTCGTCTTCGTTCCCACGGGCGCCGGAGCCGTTTTCATGCGCCAGTTCTCCGACCGTGGGCTTAAAGCCGCCGGCGTCAAGCTGCTCGCGATGAGCGACGTGATGGACGACGAACTCTTGAACTCGATGGGCGACGCGGCGATCGACGCAATCTCGATCGGTCCTTATTCCACCAGTCACGACTCGCCGGAAAACAAGGCGTTCGTCGACGCGTTCTACAAGACGAACGGGAAGGAGTTCCGCCCGAACATCGTCGCCGTGAGCGCATACGACGGGATGAAGCTGATCTACGATGCGCTGAACGCGACCAAGGGCGCTCCGGACGGAGAAACTCTTGTCAATGCGATGAAGGGAGCTTCCTGGAACAGCGCGCGCGGCCCGATCACGATCGATCCGGCGACGCGCGACATCGTGCAGAACATCTACGTGCGCAAAGTCGAACGCGTGAACGGCGAGCTCTGGAACACCGAAGTCGAAACGATTCCGGCAGTGCGAGACCCGGCAAAATAGACGGGCCGACTCCGCCCGGACGGCAGTCGGATGGCGGTGTCGCTAGAGCAGGCGTCTGGAGGCGACGACGGCTTCACAGCCACTCTCTAATGGGTAGGAGACAAGGTCGAATGCGCTTCAGGGCCGGTTTTGCGCCGACCATTCGGCCGACGCTCCACGGATGATGAGACGTCATGCGAGCGGAGGTCCTGGCCAACTCCCGTCCTGGAGCGCCGCGTCCAGCCAGACTATGGACAGGTGCGCCCAGCCAGTCGCTGGCGTCGCTCAATTTTCCGACCCCCTCGCGCCAAGCCTGGCCGAACGCGAACCGCGACAAGAGAATCGTCGACCTGTCGCGGGCGGCCCAAAGCGTTCGTGATGAACGGCCTCCGAGCCGCCGGCGGGTGCGGAGGCGCGCACACGAGCAACACGTTCCCCGACAGATTCAAGGGATGCCGGTGAAATCGGCCAGCTTTGACCAGCCGAACGACGGCGCAATAATGGTCACGCGCGCGCGTTCCTTCGAACCGGGTTTGCGTGGAAACCGCCATGTGGTCTCGCCTGCTTGTCATTGCCCTGCTCTTGCTGCCGGCCCGGGCCCTCGCCGGGCTCAAGGAGCAGGTCGCGGCGCTGGCGCCCTCGGGACTGGTGCTCGTGGTCGACGCCGAGGGCAAGGAGCTGGTCGCGCAGAACGCAGACGAACCCTTCGTCCCCGCCTCGGTCGCCAAGCTTGTGACCGCCTGGCTGGCGCTTGAGACGCTCGGCAAGGACTACCGCTTCCAGACCCGCTTCTACCTGGACGACAAGCGGGTGTTGTACGTGCGCGGCGGCGGCGATCCCTTCCTGATCTCCGAGGAGCTCGCGCCGCTCGCAAAGGATTTGGTCGCCGCGACCGGCAAGGCGCCGTTCTCCGGCATCGTGCTCGACGCGAGCTACTACCCCGCCGACCTGCGCATTCCGGGTATTGAGGACTCGACGGACTCCTACAACGCCCTGAATTCCGCCCTAGCCGTCAACTTCAACACGATCTACGCCGTGCACCGCGGCGCGAGCGTCCTTTCCGCCGAGAAGCAGACCCCGATCACGCCGTTGGCGATCAGCCAATTCCGTAACCGCGCGCCCAAGGGGCGAGACCGCATCAGCCTGGCTCAGGACCCCGCGCTGAGCCTGCAATACGCCGGGGAACTGCTCGCCGCGTTCATCGAAAGAGCCGGCGGCGGCGTCAAGGGCGAGATCGCGACAGGATCGACGCCAGCGGGCCTCGCGCCTGTCTACGTGCACCTGCAGTCGCGTCCGCTGTCAAAGGTCCTTCACGAGTTGCTCGTCGGTTCGAACAACTACATAGCCAACCAGGTGTTCCTGGAGATCGGCGGGCGCCGTCTCGGCGCGCCGGTCAGCCTCGACAAGTCGCTGAAAGTGGCGAACGACATGCTCGCGGCGCACGATCTCGCCCAATCGATCCACCTCGAGGAAGGTTCGGGCATCAGCCGCGGCAACCACTTCACGGCGCGCGGCCTCGCCAAGGTGCTCGGCCTGCTTGCGCCCCAGGCCGACCTGCTCAAGCGCGGCAAGGGGGTGGCGTATAAGACCGGCACTCTCGACGGCGTGCGCACGCTGGCGGGTTACGCCGACACGTCCAGGCATGGAAAGGTTCGTTTCGTGATCTCGCTCAAGGGCAACGACGGGGCGCTGCGCCTGCGGCTGATGCAGGCGATCCAGACGGCGCTGTAGCGAACGCGCGCCGGGCTGGCGTCGTCCGGAGGGCATCCACGTCGGCCACGTCGTTAGAGCGGGATGATTTTAGACGGAAGCGTAGCCAGAGTTGACGAGATATCTTGTG